>JANOBA010000415.1:0-2948 GCA_031411415.1 Novosphingobium sp. | reverse complement strand
ATGATCTGGCCGCCGCCGAGGTCGAATGTCGCATCCTGGCTGAAGACGTTCTTGAAGCCTTCCCAGTCCTTGACGTCAGCCAGGCGGCCGAAGCGCGCCTTGAGTTCGATGATGTCCTTGTAGTCCAGCAATTGTTGCAAGCGATCGTCCACCATGATTCAAGCCTCCCAGTTTATTCGAGCAAACCCCGCACCGCCGCCATGAACGGCTGAATTGATACTGGTTTGGCAAGGTAACTGTCTGCCCCGGCCTGCCGGATGCGCTCTTCGTCACCTTTGCCGGCGTAAGCGGTTACCGCCAGCACCGGAATGTTGCGGAGCAGCGGATCGGCCTTGGCAAGTTCGATCAGGTCAAGCCCCGAGACGTTTGGCATCTGAATGTCCATGATGATCAGGTTGGGCACAAATTCGCGCGCCCTGCCGAGCGCCTCCAGCCCGTCGGCAACCGGCTCCACCGTGAAGCCCTGACTTCTCAGGACGTCACAGAACAGTTTGCGATTGAGATCGTTGTCCTCGACAACGAGGATTCGCTTTGCCATGCGTGATCCCTAGGCAATTTTCGAGGCGACTGGCAATTATTCGCGAGACATCTTCCCCCGTTGACGTGCAAGCGCTGGCGCTGCGTGCGCTGGTCTGGGTCCTTGGCGACGAGGAGCGGGCGCAGCGGCTGCTGTCGCTGACGGGCCTCACTCCCGATGCGCTGCGTGCCGGAGTGGGAGATATCGGCTTGCTGGGTGCGGTTCTCGATTTCCTGTGTGCGCATGAACCTGATCTTATCGCCGCCGCCGATGCACTGGGCGTCGCGCCTGGCGAGATTGCCGGCGCGCGCGACAGGCTGCGGGCATGAGCCGGCCGCTGGTGATTTCGGACTGCGATGAAGTCCTGCTCCACATGATCGTGCCGTTTCGCGATTGGCTGGGCGAGGCGCACGACATTGATTTCAGCCTCAACGGCAATGAATTCCACAAGGCCATGACCCGGCGCGATACCGGCGCGCTGGTCGAGGCGGAGCAGGTCTGGCCGCTGCTCAATCAGTTCTTCGATACCGAGATGGGCCGGCAGATGCCGATTGCCGGTTCGGTTGCCGCGATGATCGAGCTTGGCGGCCATGCCGATGTCGTGGTGCTGACCAACCTCAACGATCACCGTCAGGAATCGCGGCGGCGCCAGCTCGCCGATCATGGCCTCGACCTTCGGGTGTTCACCAATCAAGGCCCGAAGGGACCGGCGTTGCAGGCGATTTTGGATGAATACCAGCCCAGCCGGGCGATCTTCATCGACGACCTTGCCCAGCACCATGGTTCGGTCGCGGATATTGCCCCGCATGTTTCCCGCCTCCATCTGTGCGGCGAGCCTTCGATTGCGAGCCACATTGCTTGCGCGCACAAGGCCGGGCATGCCCATGCCCGGATCGACAACTGGACCGGGGCCTTGCCCTGGCTGATGGACAGGATTTATTCGGACCGTGATGACTGACGCTGAAATTGACGCGAAACTGGCCGAACTTGGCCTCACGCTGCCTGAGCCGGCAGCGCCGGTGGCGGCCTATGTGCCTGTGGTGATCGCGGGCTGCCTCGCGCATGTCTCCGGGCAGTTGCCATTCATTGACGATGTGCTGGTCAAGGGCCGTTTGGGCGAGGACGTGACCATCGGCGAAGGTCATGACGCCGCGCGCGCCTGTGGGCTGATGATCCTGGCCCAGCTCAAGGCAGCGCTGGGTTCGCTGTCGCGGGTTGAGCGCGTGGTCAAGCTTGGCGCATTTGTCAGCTCCACCGCGGATTTCACCGATCAGCCCAAAGTCGCCAACGGCGCATCCGAGTTGATGGCGGCAGTGTTTGGCGAGGCCGGCAAGCATGCCCGCAGCGCCGTTGGCGTGCCGGTGTTGCCGCTGGGCGCCGCAGTCGAGGTCGATGCCATTGTCGCTATTCGCCCCGCTTGATCGCCGCTTTGCACCGGCGCCCGATCCGTCTCGCGCCGGCTGGATCGGCGGCTGGACCTATGCCCATCGCGGCCTGCACGGCCCCTCGGCGCCGGAAAACTCACCAAGCGCCTTCGCCGCCGCCATTGCGCGCGGCATGGGCATTGAATGCGATGTTCAGCGCTCGTCCGACAGCCAGGCGACGGTGTTTCACGATTGGGAACTTGACCGGCTGACCTCGGAAAGTGGCCCGGTGATTGAGCGCAGCGCGGCGCAGCTGGCGACGATCCGGCTTTCCGGCAGCGACGACTGCATCCCCAGCCTGCGCCAGTTGCTGGATCAGGTGGCCGGCAAAGTGCCGCTGTTGATCGAAGTGAAATCGCGCGCCGGAACGCGGGTGCCCGCGCTGTGCCTTGCGGTGCGCCGGGTGCTGGAGGGCTATCAGGGGCCGCATGCGGTGATGAGCTTTGACCCCAGAGTGCCGAAATGGTTCAAGGTTCATTCGCCGCTCACCGTTCGCGGGCTGGTGATGACCGAGGAAAACGACCACACCCTGCTCGGTCGCCTGCGCCGCCACCTGTGGCTGTGGCAAGGCAGTCCTGATTTTCTGGCATACGACGTGCGCGATCTGCCCAGCCGCTTCGCCGCCGCCCAGCGCCGCCGGGGCTTGCCGGTGGCGACATGGACCGTGCGCAGCCCTGAATTGCGTGAGACGGCGGCCCTGCATGCGGACGCGCCGATCGCAGAGGGTGCGGGGGTGGTGTGAGCCGGGACTCATTCACGGTTCGGCTGGAAACCTCGGTCAGCCAAATTCCGCCGGAGCAATGGGACGCGCTGACCGACGGTGGCAATCCCTTCGTTGGCCACGCTTTCCTGAGCGCGCTGGAGGATTCGGGAAGCACCGGGGGCAGCAGTGGATGGCAACCGGCGCCTTTGCTTATCGATGGCGTGGATGGCTGGCTCGCGGCGGCTCTGCCAGCCTATATCAAGTCCCACAGCCAAGGCGAATATGTGTTCGATCAGAGCTGGGC
>JANOBA010000414.1:0-14532 GCA_031411415.1 Novosphingobium sp. | reverse complement strand
ATACCCTGCATTTCTGCCCCCGAAGATCGCCGTGGGCTCCTCGTGTTCCGATATGCGCGGACGCTTCCGCTGAGGGATGCGCCGGCCACCGCGCGGGAGAGGAAGAGCGAAGCGCTTCACCGCCTCCCGCACCCGTCGCTGATTGTTGGATTGCTCCAACGGGGCAGCGTATAACCGATATGGTTCAAAATGTCAAGCGCCGAAGCGGGCGATCACCTGGGCCATGTCGGCAGTCGTCCGGATCCCCGGCTTTGCTGCGCAGACCACCGGGATCGCATTGACCGGACGGTGCGCGGTGAGGCCCGGGGTGAAGGCGGCATAGTCTTCAGGGGCAACCGGAAAGGAAATGTCGACTTTCAGCGGCGCATCGCCTTCGACCAGAAACCGCCAACCCGAATCGCGCAAGTCCCAGCCCGTGTCGGCGATCTCGGTGGTGATGAACCAGTTGCAGCGGAAGCGCAGCACCACGCGGCCTTTGTGCCAGCCCTCGATGGTCGTGCGCATCGCGCCGACAGTGCCGGCCTTCACCACTCCGGCGGCGATTTCGATGTCGCGCGTGGCGGGCGAGAAAGCGCCGTGCCCGCGCACTTCGTCAAACGGCAGGCCGATGGCATCGGCGATCTGACCCATGGCATTGCCGAAGTCGTGGTTGAGGTGTTCGACCTGTGCGGGGTTCATCGGTCCCATCGTCTTGCCGAAGCCCATGATGTCAAACAGCATGTCGGGCGAATTGCGGCTTGAGCAATCGGCGTATTCGTCGATCGTCAGGCAATCGAGCCGCCGCGAGAGCGAAAGCAGCGCAATCGGCAGCACTTCGGTGCTGAAGCCGGGGCTGGAGCCGGTCGAATGGATTGACGTGCCGCCAGCGGCGCAGGCCGCCTCGATCATGGCGCGCTTGTCTGCTGCCATCATCGCCGGGTTGTGAAATTCGCCGCGCGTGGTGATCACATTCTTGCCCGAGGCGAGCAGGCGGCAGACCACATCCCAGTCGCAGCCCTGCGGCATATAGAGCACGCAGTCGGCATCCAGCGCGATCATCTCGTCGGCCGAATTGGTGGCCTTGACGCCGGTAACAGCCAGGCCAACGAGCGCGCCT
The DNA here is from genome assembly GCA_031411415.1 of Novosphingobium sp. Lineage (GTDB taxonomy): Bacteria > Pseudomonadota > Alphaproteobacteria > Sphingomonadales > Sphingomonadaceae > Novosphingobium. The sequence continues at coordinate 13,436 of JANOBA010000414.1, read as the reverse complement.
GCATCCTTGCCGACCTTTTCGGCCGAGGAGACCCACAGGCCGACCAGCTCCATATCCGTATGCTCGATCACGCGCTGCATAGCGCGGCTGCCGATATTGCCCGTGGCCCACTGGATCACGCGGTATTTCTTGCCAGCGGACATGCTGCTTCCCTTCTGCATCTGAAATGCGAACGCCGGGGAGATTGCCCTCCCCGGCGTCCCTTATCGGTTCAAACGAACGCGGACGGAAAAGTTAGAACTTCACCCCGAATTCAACGCCATACGTCACCGGCTTCGACCAGTTCGCGCCGATGCCGTTGTTGCCGTATTGCACGCCCGTTTTGTAGCGGCTGTTGGTGACGTTGTCGCCATAGACCGCGACCATGAAGCGATCATTGGCATCGGTCCACTGCCCGCGCAGCGAGAGCACTTCATAGCCCTTCTGCGGGAACTGGATCCCTGAGGGGCCGAAGAAGAACTTCGAGCTGTAGTAGAGGTTGCCGCTCAGCTGCAATTCGCCGCCAGCAAGAGCAGTGCGATAGCGCGCGCCGATATTGCCGGTGAACGAAGGGGCGCGCTGCATGGTGACATCATTCAACTGCTGGCCGATGATCGGGAAGGACTGGCCAAGATTGGCGCAGGCTCCGACATCGGCAGGGATCTGCTGGATCAGGCACGGCGTATAGATCGGCGCGTTGGCGAAGTTCTTGTAGCGCGCATGGATGAGGTTGGCGCCGACGTAGAACGAGAAGGCATCCGACACATTGAAGCGCGCCTGCGCATCAAGACCATAGATCTTCGACGAGGCAGCATTGACGATCAGCGCCTGTCCGCTCTGGTAGAGCGAAACTTGCAGATCTTTGTAATCATAATAGAAAAATGCGCCTTCGAAGGAAATCCGGCGATTGTCGAACTTCACACCGGCTTCGTATGCCGTGATCTTCTCGGGCCGGACGGTGCGGTTGGTGACGCCGCCGCCCAGATCGAGGAACGCCGCCTTGTAGCCCTTGCTAAACGAGGCATAGATGCTCATTTCTTCAGTCGGCTTGTAACGCAGCACGACGCGCGGGGTGACGTGATCGCCCTTGACGGTATCAAGGTTGGCTTTCGTCGCATTGTTGTTGGCCGAGAAGGCCGCTTGCGAGCGCACATCACTTTGCGAATCGTGCGCATAGCGCAAGCCGCCGGTGATGAAGAATTTCGGCGAAACCTCGTAAGTCAGGTCGGCATAGGCCGCGATGCTTTGCGAGGTGGAACTGGAGCCGAACTCAAATGAGCGTGAGGTAACGCCCAGCGCCGGGAAGTAATCGAAAAACACCCGGTAGGTATCGCGGTTCTTCACATAGAACAGGCCAGCCGTCCATTGCAGCGCCGTGCCGGGCTTCGAGGTGAACAGCAATTCCTGGGTGAAAGTCGAGTTGTCGTTGGGCAGGCCAATGTCGAAAATTTCGACCCCGGAATAGTCGCCCTCAATCCGCGAATCCGCGTCTTCCTTGCGATACTGGGTGTAGCTTGTCAGGTCGGCAATGCCGAGATCGGCCTTGATCGTCCCCTGAAAGATATCCGACTTCGAGCGGAAGAACTGCTGGTCGGAAGGATGGCTGCCGGTGGCAACCTGATCCGGGCTATAGGAGAACTGGCCAGGTGCAGCAAAGAACGGTGCGCCCTGCGAGATGGTGAAAGGCGTGCGCGTGCCGGTGACCGGGTTGATATAGACTTGGCCGGGCGTGGGTTCAGTGTCGCGGTAGCTCGAGACGAGCAGCGGCGTGGCATCGTCGACCGAGTTGTGCTGATAGCGCAGCAGCACCGATACGGAATCCGACAGTTCCGCCTTCAGGCCGACCCGGGTCGACCAGTTTTCATAGTCGCCAACCCGCTTGTTGTTGCTGATGTTGGTGAGGAAACCGTTGCCGCGGCTGTACATGCCTTCGATGTCCATGGCGACCTTTTCGCCAAGACCGAAGGTCGCATAGGCCTGTGCCTTGGCTTCATTATAGCGCCCGTAGGACACCTTCACTTCGCCTGAGGTCTCGGTGCTGGGATCGGCGCTCTGCACCAGGATCGCGCCGCCAGTGGTGTTGCGGCCAAACAGCGTGCCCTGTGGGCCCTTCAGCACCTGGACGCTGCTGATCTTGAGCAGCTGCATGTCGGAAACGATGGGGTTGGGCGAATAGAACCCGTCGATATAGATACCGACGTTGCCCACTGCGCCCGAGCTGACCACGGCCGTGCCGACGCCGCGAATGGTCGGCTGGCTATAGCCACCGGCAAAGTCAAAGCGCAGGCCGGGGGTGATTTTCGCGATGTCGGACAGGTCCTGGACATTCGCGGTTTCGAGTGCGGCAGCGTTGAGCGAAGTGACGCTCACTGGCACGTCGAGAGATTTTTCGTCGCGGCGCTGGGCAGTAACGATGATTTCGTCGTCCGCGCGCGTCGGGCCTGCGCCGTTCTGCGCCATTGCCGCAGTCGGGCTCCAAGCGAGCGCGGCTGCCAATGCGGCGGCCGATACCATACCATTGACGGTGCGAGTTTTCATGCAGTCCTCCCCTTTTCATGCCTATCCGGCATTCCCAAGCGCCCATTCACATAAGTACACCGGCTAGATCAACGTCTATTCGCCAATGTGAAACTATTGCACGACAGGGTGTGGCTATCGCGCCACGCCAGCCGTCTTAAGGCGAGATGAAATCGACCGTGCCGCGATAGTTGTCCGGCGTATCGGCCTTCCAGCGAACGGAGCCATATGGCCGCGCCAGTTGCCGCCGCACGCTGCGCCCGCCGATGGTCTGGTTGAAGCCGTCGGCGCGCTCCTGAATATCGAGGTCGGCCTGGGTATAGCGGCTGCGCATCCGCAAATAGTCACCCCAGGTTGGGCACATGTAGCGTTCGGTCCAGATCGCCGGATTGCCGATGTCGCGCGAAATCGACCAGTCGAACCCACCGATCCGCTTGCGCAACCGCTCCAGATGCATCGCCGCCTCATAAAATTCGCGCGCCTGCTCCGGATCAACGTCGTATTCCACTTCGACGACAATCGGCCCCGAGCGCATCGACAGCTCCAGCGCCACTTGCGGCTGGGCGCCAATCTCGACCGATTCGGTGAATTCCTCATCGGTCTTCGGCAGAGGCAGCAGCCATCCCATCACCAGTGTCGCCGCCACGGACAGGCCCGATGCAACGAAAGCCACCGTCACATCGCTGTGCGCCGCAACAAAGCCCCAGATCACTGCGCCGATGGCGATCCCGCCGGTCAGCGCCGAGGAATACAGCGAAAGCGCCCGCGCGGTGACCCAGCGCGGCGCGGAAAGCTGGACCGACACGTTGAGCTGGGCAAAGCTGACGATGTTGCAGCCGCCGCCAATGAACAGCGCGATGCAAGTCAGCGGCAATGACCGGCTAAGCCCGACAGTAACCAGCGCAATTGCCGTCGCCACGGTGCAGAACTGCACGATTCCCTCGGTGGAAAAGCGGTGGCGCAGATCGCCCATCATCAACGCGCCCAGCACCGCGCCGATGCCTTGCGCGCCCAGCATCAGGCCATACATCCCTGCCCCTTGCGCGCCGCCGCCCAGCAAGTCCTTGGCGACCAGCGGTGCCAGCGCGGCCGACGAAGCGCTGGCGACCCCGAAAATGAAGGCGCGGGTCAGCACGGTGCGGATCGGCGGCGAATGGCGCGCATAGCGTGCGCCGGACGCAATCGCGCGGTGGATGCGTTCGGGCGGCAGGCGCGATGGCTGGTGCTTGCGCTGCCAGGCGAAGAAAGCCAGCCACAGCGGGACATAAAACGAAGCCGTGATGGCAAAAGCTGCCTGCGCGCCAAAAGCCAGCACCACCAGCCCGCCAATCGCCGGGCCGAAGCTGCGCGCCAGGTTATAGCTGATCGTGCCAAGCCCAATCGCGGCGGGCAGATGCTCTTCGCTCACCTGTTCGCCAATCGATGCCTGCCAGCTTGGCGCATAGAGCGCGACGCCCGCACCGATCAGCACGCAGAACAGCAGCAGCAGCCACGGCGTGGTGAGGCCAAACCAGGCAATCGCCGTCAGCGCAGCGCTGGCGAAGATCGAAAAACCCAGACCAGTCAGCGCTATCTTGCGCCGGTCAAACATGTCGGCCAGCGCGCCGGCGGGCAGTGCAACCAGCATCAAAGGCAGCATCATTGCCGATTGCACCAGCGCGACCATGCTGGGATTATTGGATAGGCGGGTCATTTCCCAGGCCGCGCCGACCCCCAGAATCAGCTGGCCGAAACTGGAGAACAAGCTGGCGGTCCAGATGCGGCGGAAGGTCGGCTCGCGCAGCGGCGCGAAGGTGGCGCCCCTCGCATCTTCTCCTTTTGCCGTGCCCGCGCTCATGCCAAAACCTCAATCTGATGCAGCTTGCTCTTGACCGGTCGCGCGGCCTCGTCAAGGGAACGAGCAACCATTTGTGAGGTTTGAGGAGAATAGCCGTGGCCGAAGCCTATATCATCGACGCCGTCCGCACCCCCCGTTCCATCGGCAAGATGGGCAAGGGCGCGCTTTCCGTCATGCATCCCGAACATCTGTCAGCCACCGTGCTCGCCGCAATCCGCGACCGCAACAATCTCAACACCGCCGAAGTCGACGATGTGATCTGGGGCGTGTCGGGCGCGATGGGCCTGCAGGGCGGCGATATCGGCCGCAACGCCGCACTCGATGCCGGTTACGACCCCAAGGCCGGCGGCGTCACGCTGAACCGCTTCTGCGGCTCCAGTGTCACCGCAACCAATTTCGCCGCCGGCATGATCATGGCCGGAATGCACGATCTCGTCATCTCGGGCGGCATGGATATGATGTCCTATGTCGGCTATTACGGCGGGGAAATGTACAAGGCCGGGCTCTCGAAGGGCAACGGCATGGGCACGGGCAATCCGCGCCTCCAGGCCAAGCATCCGCAGAGCAACCAGGGCGTTTGCGCCGACGCGATTGCCGCGATGGAAGGCATCACCCGCGCCGAGCTGGAGCAAATGGGCGTCGAGAGCCAGCGCCGCGCTGCGGTCGCACTTGCCGAGGGCCGCTTTGCCAAGTCGACCATCGTGGTGAAAGACGATGCCGGCAACGTCATTCTTGATCACGAGGAATACCCCCGTCCTGACACCACCGCGGAAGGCCTCGCCCAACTGAAGCCGGCTTTCGAGATGTTTCTCGATATGCCTTCGGCCGAAGGGCAGAAAACCTACCGCCAGCTGATCAACCAGGTCTATCCTGATATCGATATCAAGCCGATCCATCACGTCGGCATTTCGTCGGGCGTGGTCGATGGCGCGGCGGCAGTGCTGCTCGCCTCAAAGGACTATGCTGAAAAGCACGGTCTTAAGCCGCGCGCACGCATCGTCGCCATGGCGGAAACCGGCGACTGCCCCACCCTGATGCTCAATGCCCCGGGACCGGCGGCGCTGAAAGTGCTGGCCCGCGCCGGCCTCACCAAGGACGATATCGACGTCGGGGAAGTCAACGAGGCATTCGCCGTCGTGGTCGAGAAGATGATCCGTGACCTCGGTCTGGACCGGGCCAAAGTGAACCCCAATGGCGGTTCGATCGCGCTCGGCCATCCGATCGCCGGCACCGGTGCAATCCTGATCGGCACGGCACTCGACGAGTTGGAGCGGACCGGCGGGCGCTATGGCCTGATCACCATGTGCGCGGCTGGCGGCATGGCTCCGGCGATCATCATCGAGCGCATCTGATCACTGTCCCGCAGCGGCGCAATCGGCGGTCCGTCATAGCACGTGCATTCACGCGCGCAGGTTGTTACATCTGCGCGCGGGAGGGCACGGAATGAGCGATGGGGCTATTGACGATTTCGGACCGGATGCGCGGCGCAGCATAGCCTTGCGCATCACCGTGCTTGCTCGGCTGATGCGCAATCGCTTCGACCGCGAAGTGGCAGGGCTCTATATCACCCGCTCGCAGTGGAGCATGATCGTGGTGGTCTCACGGTTGCCCGGCGCGACCCAGCGCACTATTGCCGAAGCTCTGGAGATGTCGGAAGCATCCGCCGGTAGGTTGATCGACCGGCTTTGCGCCGATGGCCTGCTTGAGCGGCAGGAACGCTTCGACGACCGGCGCGCGCGCGCGGTCTATCTGACGCCGGCTGCGCAACCGCTGATGGCCAAACTGGAGCAATTCGGCGCTGACGGCGAAAAGCGCCTGTTTCGCGGATTTTCGGAAGCCGAGCTCGATACGCTCGTTGCCATGCTCGATCGGATACACTGCAACCTGAGCTGATGACGGCTTGATAAGTCAAAAATAATGAAGGGCGGCGTTGGGGAACGCCGCCCTTCAAGCAATCACCGCTGGAAAGGGGGGATCAGCGGCGATTGAGTTCCGACTTGGCAATGCTGGTGGAAACTTTGCCATTTGCTTCGGAAAGGCTTGCAGCCGGCACTGTGATCAGCTTGGCCGAAAGGATGATCTGCACGTCGCCGGTGGAGGTGACGCGATAGACCTGGGCGATACGCTTGCCATCAGGGCCATAGAGCGACTTGCCAACGCTGATCGAAGCGCCGCTGGCCTGGGCGCCGCTGACTTCGCGGACCTGCTGGTTACTTTCAGCAGCGAAAACGGCAGCCGGGACAACCGCCAAGGTGGCGACGGTGGCGAGCAGGGCAATCGGGACAAACTTGTTCATGATATTCTCCATTAAATCTTTTTACGTTCGAACGAGTCCAAACAACTAACCTAAGTTAGGATATACTAAGCCTGCTTGCAAATGCAAAAAACGCAACGGCTGTGCCGAAAAATGCACCTGCAAAGTGGCGGCAGGGAACCGCAGCGGCGATCATCGGCGTGGGCACCGGGGGCCCAAGCAAACCATGGTTGATTGCTGACGCGATTCCGCGCAGGACGTTTCCAGCATCAATCAATCCGCACGCATTGTGGCGTGGCGGTAATATCGGGAGGAAAGTCCGCAATGGCGACCAAAGTCATGGAGGGCGTGCGCGTTCTGGAAGTTGCACAGTTCACTTTTACGCCAGCTGCCGGGGCAATCCTGGCTGACTGGGGCGCCGATGTTATCAAGATCGAACACCCCTTGCGCGGCGATACCCAGCGTGGCTTCCTCAACATGGGCGGGGTCAAGCTCGATCCGTTGCGCCACACGCTGATCGAACACCCCAACCGCGGCAAGCGTAGCGTCGGCATCGACCTGGCAACCAAGGAAGGCCAGGAAGTGCTCTATGAACTGGCCAAGCAGAGCGACGTTTTCCTGACCAATTTCCTCCCGCAAGTCCGCCAGAAGAACAAGTTCGACGTGGAGCATATCCGCGCGGTCAACCCCGACATCATTTATGCGCGCGGATCGGCACTGGGCAACAAGGGCCCCGAGCGTGAGATTGGCGGCTTCGACGGCACTTGCTTCTGGTCGCGCAGCGGCATCGCCCATGCCATGTCACCTGCCGAGCTCGACGGCCCGCTGGGCCAGGGCATGCCTGCCTTTGGCGATTCGATCGGCGGCATGTTCATTGCCGGCGGCATTTCCGCCGCATTGTTTCACCGCAAGAACACTGGCGAGACCACTGAAATGGATGTCTCGCTGCTGTCGACTGCATGGTGGGCTTCGGGCGCGCTGCTGGCCCAAGTCATGGAAACCGACCAGTATTCTCCCAATGCCATGCCGCGTTCGGGCGGAGTCAGCGTCAATCCGTTCATGGGCAACTTCCGCACGTCCGATGGCGGCTGGATCAACCTGTGCATCCTCAGCCCATCAAACGTCATCCGCGACACGTTCAATCATCTCGGCATGCCCGAAATGGCCGATGACCCGCGCTTTTCCGAGCCGCTCAAGCTGTTTGAGAACGCGGCAATCGCCAGCGGTTATATCGTCGATGCCTTCTCGAAGAAGCCCTTTGAATACTGGCGCCAGCACCTCAAGACGATGAAAGGCCAGTGGGCGCCGATCCAGACCATGCGCGATCTGCTGACTGATGATCAGGCCGTGGCCAACGACATGATCATCGAGGTTGAAGGCGCTGATGGCGGCGCACCGCTGCGGCTGGTTCGCGGCCCCGTGCAGTGGAACGGCGAAGCGCTGGAAACCACTCGCGCGCCGCAGGCCAGCGAGCACACCGAAATCGTGCTGATGGAAATGGGCATCGAGTGGGACCGGATCGAAGAGCTGAAAGCGGCGGGCGCGATCGCCTGATGCCGCTCCAAGAGCGCCGCGCATGACCAAAGTCATGGACGGAATCAGGGTCCTGGAAGTGGCCCAATTCGTCTTTGTGCCCGCGGCCGGCGCGGTGCTGGCCGAATGGGGCGCGGACGTCATCAAGGTGGAGCACCCGGTGCGCGGCGATGCCCAGCGCGGCATGCGCACGATTGCCGGGGTAACCTTTGATCCGGTCGCCAATCCGATGATCCAGCATCCCAACAAAGGCAAGCGCAGCATCGGCATCGACATTGCCACCGCCGAAGGCCGCGCGCTGGTTTATGAACTGGCGAAGAATGCCGACGTGTTCCTGACAAACTACCTGCCATCCGTGCGCCAGAAGCTTGAAATTGATATCGAACATATCCGCAAGGCCAATCCCCGCATCATCTATGCGCGCGGCAGCGGCTATGGTGACAAGGGCCCTGACCGCGATCGGGGCGGCTTCGATGCCACGGCTTTCTATATTCACAGCGGGGTGGCCCATGCGCTGACCCCGCAGGAATTCGACGTGCCGCTGCAAATGGGCATCGGCGGTATGGGCGATTCGCAAGCGGGGATGCATCTGGCTGGCGGCATCGCCGCGGCACTGCTCAAGCGCGAGCGCACCGGTGAGACCAGCGAGGTCGATGTCTCGCTGCTGTCCACCGCGATGTGGATGTCAGGCATGGTCATTGCGCCCTTCGTGCATGGCGGATCGCAGATGCGCATTGGCATCCCCAAGGCTGGCGGGGCTTCGGTCAATCCGCTGATGGGCCATTTCAAGACCAGCGACGGGCGGATCATCAGCCTGTTCGTCATGGTGCCCGACGCCTATATCCGCGACACCTTCCAGCACCTCGGCATTCCTGCGGCAGCGGACGACCCGCGCTTCGCCAATGGCCTGAAACTTATGGAAAACAGCGCGGCGGCGAGCGAACTGATCGAGGCGGCATTTGCCGCGCACTCGTTCGATTACTGGCGCGAGCATCTGAAAACGATGAAAGGCCAGTGGGCCGCCGTGCAGACCTTCCTGGACCTGCCGAATGACCCGCAGGCCCTGGCCAACGATGCCTTCTACACTGTCGAACCGATCGACGGTTCGGCGCCGATGAAAGTCGTGCGTGGGCCAGTGCAGTTCGATCACCAGCCCGCCAGCCTGCCGCGCGCTCCCGAACCGGGCGAGCACACCGAAATGCTGCTGCTGGAGCTGGGCCTTGATTGGGAGCGGATCGAGCGCCTAAAGGCCGCTGGAACGATTAATTGAATCACCTGTTACGTAAGGAACCTGCCATCATGAAACCCGGAACCCGCCTGAAGAGCGCCGCCTGCGACACCGAAGTGATGGTGATCCGCTGTGCTGGTGGCCAGATCGAATGCGGCGGCGCGGCAATGGCCGAGGCCAAGCCCGCTGAACCCGCCGCGCTCAGCGCCGATTTTTCAGCCGGAACGCTGATGGGCAAGCGCTATGTCGACGAAGCCGGCACGTATGAGCTGCTCTGCGTCAAGCCGGGCAAGGGTTCGCTCTCGGTCGATGGCGCGGCGCTAACTGTCAAGGACGCCAAGCCGCTCCCGGCTTCGGACTGATCGCAAGGCCTGCCCCCGCATGAACATCGCCCTCCTCATCGAAATGGCCGCCGAAGCCGGGCCAGACCGCATTGGTCTGGTCTGTGAAGGCCGGCGCTGGTCTTATGGCGAACTGCTCGCCGCCGCGCGCGGCGCTGCTGTGCTGATCGGCGAGAGCGGGGCGAGCCATGTTGCGCTGCTCGACGAATCAAGCGAAGCGGCAGTGATCGCGCTGTTCGGCGCGGCCTTGGCCGGCGTGCCCTATTGCCCGCTGAACTACCGGTTGGCGGACGAAGACCTTGCCGGCCTGCTCGGACGCATCGCCCCGGCGCTGATCGTCGGCGACACCGGCAGGGTTGAGCGGCTTGCGCCCGGACAGGGCCACACCACCCATGCGCGCAGCGATTTCGTCGCCGCCGCCGGGGAAACAACATTTGCCGAAGACCGCGAGTGGGATGCGGGCGAAGGCATTGCTGTGCAGCTGTTCACCAGCGGCACCACGGCGGCGCCCAAGGCCGCTATCCTGCGCCATTCGAACCTGCTCGGCTATATTCTCGGCGCGGTCGAATTTGCCGCCGCTGACGAGGAAGACGCGGCGCTCGTTGTCGTGCCGCCCTATCACATCGCCGGCATTTCCGCGCTGATGAGCTCGATCTATGCCGCGCGCCGCATCGTCATGCTACCCAGCTTCACGCCGGAGGCCTGGCTGTCGCTGGTCGAGGCCGAGAAAGTCACCAATGCTTTCGTCGTTCCGACCATGCTCACCCGCATCATTGGCGCCATGGAAGAAGGCGCAACTGGCGATGTCTCGTCCTTACGCGCAGTGGCCTATGGCGGCGGCAAAATGCCGCTCGAAGTGATCCAGAAGGCACTGGACCGCTTTGCTCACACCGGCTTCACCAACGCCTATGGCCTCACCGAAACCAGCTCCACCGTTGCGCTGCTTGGCCCGGACGATCACCGCGAGGCGCTGGCCTCCGACGATCCCAAAGTGCGGGCGCGGCTGTCCTCGCTTGGCCAGCCCCTGCCCTCGGTGGAGATCGAAATCCGCGACGAGGACGGCAAAGCTGTCGGCCCGGGCGAACACGGCGAAATCTATGTCCGCGGCGAGCAAGTCTCGGGCGAATACAAGGAAAAGAGCGCGCTGACCGCCGACGGCTGGTTCCCGACGCGCGATGCCGGCTACATGGACGAAGACGGCTATATCTTCCTTTCAGGCCGCGCCGACGACGTGATCGTGCGTGGCGGCGAAAACATGTCGCCGGGCGAAATCGAGGACGTGCTGCTGACCCATGCGGCGGTTGCCGATGCCTGCGCCTGCGCCATTCCCTCGACCGAATGGGGCGAGACGGTCGGCGTGGCGCTGGTGCTGCGCGACGGCCATCTGGAGCCCGCCGAGGACGAATTGCGCGAGCTGGTCCGCGCGCGCCTGCGCTCAAGCCGGGTGCCCGAGAAAATCGCTTTCGTGAGTGAGCTGCCCTACAACGAGATGGGCAAGCTGCTGCGCCGCGAGGTCAAGGGCATCCTTGCCGACTGAGGCTCTGGCGATCCCGCTGGCGCGTTGGGCTGACCGCCAGCTGCGCCTGCTGGCCGATGAGACCGGCTCGCAAGGCATCGCTGCGCTGGACGGGGCGACGCTGGTCGGCGAGCGCGGCGCAAACGGAAATTTCCGCATCAATGGCCCGGTTTCCGCGGGTCTTGGTGGCAGCCGGCTAAACCCGACGCGCGACGGCAGCTGGTTCGCGCTCACCCTGCTCCGGGCTGAAGACCGGGAATTTCTGCCGGCGCTGTTCCTTGGCGACATTGCCGATATTCACGATGACATCGCCATTGCCGCGGCGATAACCCGGCATGACAGCGCCGACCTGCTGGCGCGCGGGCGCACGTTGGGCCTGCCGGTGGCCTGCATCGACGAGGCCCCTGCCGCGCCGCCGGTCGAGGTGCTGGTGTGCGGAAGCCACCGCATTCGCGCCAAAGGCCACCGCCCGTTGGTCATCGACCTTTCAGCGATATGGGCCGGGCCGCTAGCCGGGTACTTGCTGTGGCTGGCCGGCGCCGAAGTGGTAAAAGTCGAGAGCCTGACCCGCCCTGACCTGATCCGCCGCGATGATCCCGCCACGTTCGGCCTGATCAACCAGGGCAAGGCCAGCGTGCTGCTCGACTTCGCCGATGCGCCGCAAATGGCGGCGCTGATCGCGCTGATCCGCCGCGCCGATTTTGTCATTGAAAGCTCGCGCGTGCGCGCGCTGAAGCATCTGGGGATCGACGCCGAGGCGCTGGTGCGCGAGATTCCGGGGCTTGTCTGGCTCAGCGTCACCGGCCACGGCGCGCGCGGCGAAGCGGGCACCTGGGCCGGGATCGGCAACGATTGCGGCGTCGCAGCCGGGCTGACGCGGGCGATGGCGGATGCCAGCGGCACGGTCGGCTATGTTGGCGATGCCCTGCCCGATCCCCTCACCGGCATCACCGCCGCGCTGGAAGGCTGGCGCGCCTATCGCAAGGGCGAAGCCTGCCGCATCGGCCTGTCGATGACCGCGATCACGGCACGGGTGCTCGCCGAAGAACGCGCGCATGATCCCGAGGCCCTGCGCGGCGAATTGCAGGCCTGGGCCAGAGCCGATGGCCAGCCCTTCCCCCCCTGCCCGCGCCGCGAAATGCTGGCCGACTTGCGCGAACTCGGCGCCGACACCGCCAGTTGGCTGCCGCCATGTTGATCCGGCGCGCCGAAGTCTGGGGCCACGGCCTTGCCGATGTGCGGATTGCAGGCGGGCGGATCGCCGAGATAAATCTCATAACGAGGGACAGTCCCGCTTTAATGCAGGTCGATGCTGGCGGCGCGGCGCTCCTGCCTGGGCTGCATGACCACCACATTCACCTCGCCGGGCTGGCGGTGCGGGCGGCATCGGTCTGGTGCGGGCCGCCTGAGGTTGAAAGCGGCGAAGCCTTGGCCGCAAGGCTGGCGGCGCACCCCGGAACCGGCTGGCTGCGCGGCATCGGTTATCATGAAAGCGTGATGGGCCTGCCGGATGCCAAGGCCCTCGACGCGCTGGTGCCCGGGCGGCCCTTGCGTATGCAGCACCGTTCGGGGCGGATGTGGCTGCTCAATTCGGCGGCGCTTGGCGAACTGCTTGGCCGCGCCGATGCGCCGCCGGGGCTGGAGCGCGAGAATGGCCGATTTACCGGACGGCTGTTTGACGATGACCAGTGGCTGCAGACGGCGCTGGGCAGCGCGCCGCCGGGCTTCGCGGACATTTCCGCCGACCTCGCGCGGCACGGTGTGACCGGGATCACCGATATGTCGCCGCGCAATGATGCAGTGATTGCCGCACACTTTGCTGCGCAGCATCGCAGCGCAGAATTGCAACAAAATGCCTGGCTGGCAGGTAGCCTGTCGTTGGCAGACGCTGCACCACAAGGCTGGCAACTGGGCCCTGCGAAGCTGCATCTGCACGAAGCCGCCCTGCCCGATTTCGCCGAAACCGCCGCCTTCATTGCGGCGGCCCATGCGCAGCAGCGCAGCGTCGCCATCCACTGCGTCACCGAAGTCGAACTGGTGTTCTCCCTCGCAGCTCTGGAAAGTGCCGGGGCATCGCGCGGCGACCGCATCGAACATGCCTCGATTGCCTCGCCCGAACTGGTGGAGCGGATCGCGGGCCTGGGGCTTGCAGTTTGCGTGCAGCCGCATTTCATTGCCGAGCGCGGCGATGCCTACCGCCGCGATGTCGAGCCGCGCCATCAGGGCGATCT
>JANOBA010000413.1:0-11324 GCA_031411415.1 Novosphingobium sp. | reverse complement strand
TTCGACAGGCTCAGCCTGAGCGGGAACTGGTTGGTTTCGCGCGGGGAGATGTCTGATGATCGGTATCGAACATTATGTTACCGTCAGCTCGATCCTGTTCGTGCTGGGCGTGCTGGGCATCTTCCTCAACCGCAAGAATGTCATCGTCATCCTGATGGCGATCGAGTTGATCCTGCTCGCGGTGAACATCAATCTCGTCGCATTTTCCAGCTTTCTGGGCGACCTGACGGGGCAGATATTCGCGATGTTCGTGCTCACCGTGGCGGCGGGTGAGGCGGCGATCGGCCTTGCGATCCTCGTCATCTATTTCCGCGGCCGCGGCACAATTGCGGTCGATGACGTCAATCGGATGAAGGGATGATCCGTTGAATTCCATCCTTTTCATCGTCTTCCTCCCGCTGCTCGCCGCGATTGTCGCGGGGCTGGGCAATCGCATGCTCGGCAGCACCATTGCCAAGCTGCTGACGACCGGCGCGCTGTTTGCCTCCTGCGCGCTCAGCTGGCCGATCTTCCTCAGCTTCGTTGCGGGCGATGCGGCGGCCAGCGTGACGCCGGTGATGACCTGGGTGCAGTCAGGAAGCCTCAGTTTCAACTGGGAATTGCGCGTCGACACGCTGACGGCGGTGATGCTGGTGGTGATCACCACGGTTTCGGCGCTCGTCCATCTCTATTCATGGGGCTACATGGACGAAGATCCGGATCAGCCGCGCTTCTTCGCCTACCTCTCGCTGTTCACGTTCGCCATGCTGATGCTGGTGACGGCCAACAATCTGGTGCAGATGTTCTTCGGCTGGGAAGGGGTGGGGCTGGCGTCTTACCTGCTGATCGGTTTCTGGTACCGCAAGCCCAGCGCCAATGCCGCCGCGATCAAGGCCTTCGTGGTCAACCGGGTTGGCGATCTTGGCTTCATGCTGGGGATTTTCGGCACCTGGCTGGTGTTCGATACCGTCTCGATTCCTGAAATCCTCGCCGCTGCGCCTTCGATGGCCGGCTCGACGATCACGTTCCTCGGCAGCCGCTGGGATACGATGACGATCCTGTGCTGCCTGCTGTTCATCGGCGCGATGGGCAAATCGGCGCAGCTTGGCCTGCACACCTGGCTGCCGGACGCGATGGAAGGTCCGACCCCGGTTTCCGCGCTGATCCATGCGGCGACGATGGTCACCGCTGGTGTCTTCATGGTCTGCCGTCTTTCGCCGATGTTCGAAACCAGCCCGGTGGCGCAGGCTTTTGTCACATTCGTCGGCGCGGCGACCTGCTTCTTTGCCGCCACCGTGGGCACCACCCAGTGGGACATCAAACGGGTGATCGCCTATTCGACCTGTTCGCAGCTCGGCTACATGTTCTTCGCCGCCGGCGTCGGCGCCTATAACGCGGCGATGTTCCACCTGTTCACTCATGCCTTCTTCAAGGCGCTGCTGTTCCTGGGCGCGGGCTCGGTGATCCATGCGATGCACCACGAGCAGGACATGCGGTTTTATGGTGGCCTGCGTAAGCATATCCCGCTGACATTCTGGGCGATGACCGCCGGCACGCTGGCGATCACCGGCGTGGGTATTTACTGGCTGCACGCGGGCTTTGCCGGGTTCCATTCCAAGGACGCGATCCTTGAAGCGGCTTTCGCCAGCGGCAGCGAGCACGGCCAGTTCGCCTTCTGGGTGGGGGTCGTCGCTGCGCTGATGACCAGCTTCTATTCGTGGCGGCTCGTCTTCCTGACATTCTTCGGCAAGCCGCGATGGAACCAGTCGGAGCACATCCAGCACGCGGTTCACGATGCGAACGGGCATGACGATCTCGGGCACGGGCATGGCCATGATGACGGCACCGCCGGCTATCACCCGCATGAAAGCCCAGTCTCGATGCTGATCCCGCTTGTCGTGCTGTCTATCGGTGCGGTGTTCGCCGGTTTCGTATTCAGCCCTGCTTTCCTTGAGAGCGAGCACTTCTGGAATGGCGCGGTGTTCTATGACGAGCACCTGATGCACGCGATGCACGGTGTGCCGCTGTGGGTGAAGCTGTCGGCAACGGTGGTGATGCTGCTCGGGCTGTTCACCGCCTGGTATGCCTATATCCGCAACCCTGGCTTCCCGGCGAAATTCGTCGAGCAGTTTGGCGCGCTGCACCGCTTCGTGTTCAACAAGTGGTATTTCGACGAGCTCTACAATTTCCTGTTCGTGCGCCCCGCCTTCTGGATCGGGCGCGTGCTGTGGAATCAGGGCGATGGCGGGATCATCGACCGGTTCGGCCCCAATGGCGCGGCCTGGGTGGTGGTGCAGGGCAGCCGCGCAGCGCAAAAGCTGCAGACCGGCTATCTCTATTCCTATGCGCTGGTGATGCTGCTCGGGCTGGTTGGCGCATTGACCTGGGTGCTCGCATAAATGGACAGCTTTCCCATCCTCAGCCTGATGCTCGCTGTGCCGTTGCTGGGCGCGCTGGGCTGCCTGTTCGTCTCTGCCCCGGCGGCGCGGACAATTGCGCTGGTCACGACTTTGGCCGAATTCGCGCTCGGCATTGTGCTGTGGGCTAATTATGACATCGGCGGCGCGCAGTGGCAGTTCACCGAGCGGCTGCCGCTGTTCGCCGGCTTCAAATATGCACTGGGCATCGATGGCATCGCCCTGATGCTGATCGTGCTGACCGTGTTCCTCATGCCGATCTGCATCGGCGCCAGCTGGAAATCGATCGACAAACGCGTTGGCGAATACATGGCGGCATTCCTGCTGATGGAAGCGCTGATGATCGGCGTGTTCACCGCGCAGGATTTGTTCCTGTTCTATATCATGTTTGAGGCCGGGCTGATCCCGATGTATCTGATCATCGGCGTCTGGGGCGGGGCCGACCGGATCTACGCCAGCTACAAATTCTTCCTCTACACGCTGCTTGGCTCGGTGCTGATGCTGATCGCCATGATGTGGATGGCGAACGACGCGGGCACGACCGACATCCCGACGCTGATGGCCTATGACTTCGCTCCGCAAGCACAGAAGTGGCTGTGGCTCGCCTTCTTCGCCAGCTTTGCGGTGAAAATGCCGATGTGGCCGGTGCACACCTGGCTGCCCGATGCCCACGTGCAGGCGCCGACTGCCGGCTCGGTGATCCTGGCCGGCGTGTTGCTCAAGATGGGCGGCTACGGCTTCATCCGCTTCTCGCTGCCGATGTTCCCGGAGGCCAGCGCGCAATTTGCCTGGCTGGTGTTCACGCTCTCGATGATCGCCGTGGTTTACACCAGTCTTGTGGCGCTGGTGCAGCACGACATGAAAAAGCTGATCGCCTATTCCTCGGTTGCCCACATGGGCATCGTCACGGTCGGGCTGTTCACTTTCAACGCACAGGGCCTCGAAGGCGCGATGATCGTCATGCTCAGCCATGGCCTCGTCGCCGCCGCGCTGTTCCTTGGCGTCGGCGTGATCTACGACCGGCTGCACACCCGCGAGATTGATCGCTATGGCGGGCTGGCAACCAACATGCCGTATTACGCGCTGTTCCTGATGCTGTTCACCATGGCCTCGGTCGGCTTGCCGGGGACCAGCGGCTTCGTCGGCGAATTCCTCAGCTTGGCGGGCATCTACAAGGTCTCCAGCCTGGTGACTGCCGTCTCGGCCACCGGCATCATCCTGGGCGCAGCATATATGCTCTATCTCTACCGCCGCGTGGTATTCGGCGTCCAGAAGCACGCCGATACGGCCGCCATGCCTGATCTCGATTTGCGTGAATGGCTGATGATGGCACCGATTGCCGCGGCTGTGCTGTGGATGGGGATTTACCCCGAAAGCTTCCTCAGCCCCATGCGCGCCGATATCGCGGCGCTCAATGCGCGCCTCGCTCGCGCGCGGCCTGATGGCGATGCGCATTTCAAGCTGGCAGCGCCGAAGCCGGCTGCTGCTGCCGAACATGACGCGCATGAGGACACACACTGATGGACTGGTCCGCATCGCTCACCCTCGTTGCTCCCGAAACGCTGCTCAGCGTCTCCGGCGTGATCCTGCTGCTGGTCTCTGCCTGGGGCGGGGACCGCGAGGCGCGCGGCATTTCCTGGCTCGCAGTTGCGGTGCTGTTTGGCGCCGGGCTGATGGTCGCGCCTGCGCTATGCGGCGGGGCGATTGGCGGGGAAACCCATGCCTTCAATGATCAGTTCCGCGCCGACGCCTTTGCCAGTTTCGCCAAGCTGCTGATTTATGCCGCCGCCGTCGCCGCGCTGATCGTCGCACCTGCTTTCTTCGAGCGGGTCCGCGCAATGAAGGCGGAATACCCGGTGCTGGTGCTGTTTGCGGCGCTCGGCATGAGCATCATGGTCTCGGCCAGCGACCTGATCACGCTATACATCGGGCTCGAATTGAACTCGCTCGCAGCATATGTTCTCGCCGCCTTCCTGCGCAGCGATGACCGTTCTGCCGAGGCAGGCCTGAAGTATTTCGTCCTCGGCGCGCTCGCCAGCGGCATCCTGCTGTTCGGCATGAGCCTGACTTACGGCTTCACCGGATCGACCAGCTTCGCCGGGATCAGCGCCGCTCTGCATGGCGGCATGGGCACCGGCGCGCTGTTTGGCGTGGTTTTCGTGCTTGTCGGCCTCGCCTTCAAGATCAGTGCTGTGCCGTTCCACATGTGGACGCCGGACGTCTATGAAGGCGCGCCCACCCCGGTGACGATGTTCTTCGCCACGGCCCCCAAGGTTGCGGCACTGGCGTTGACCATGCGCGTCGCGCTCGATGCGTTCGGCGCGCAGGAGCAGTCCTGGCGGCAGATCGTCATTTTCGCCGCGCTTGCCTCGATTGTGGTCGGTGCGCTCGGTGCGATAGGCCAGAAGAACATCAAGCGCCTGCTTGCCTATTCGTCGATCAACAATGTCGGCTTCATGCTGATCGGCCTGGCCGCGGCGACCGCGCAAGGCGCCTCGGCAATGCTGGTTTATCTGGCGATTTATGTCGCCATGTCAGTCGGCGGGTTTGTCGCGGTGCTGATGCTGAAAGATGCGGACGGAGCGCCGGTGGAAAACATCGCCGACCTTGCGGGACTTTCGCAGCACCGCAAGGTGCTCAGCCTGTGCCTGGCGATGATCATGTTCAGCCTTGCCGGCATCCCGCCGCTGTTTGGCTTCTGGGGTAAGTTTGTCGTGTTCCAGGCGGCAGTGCAGACCGGCCTCCTGCCGCTCGCCGCCATCGGCATCGCCGCCAGTGTGATCGGTGCGTTTTACTACATCAAGATCGTCAAGATCCTCTATTTTGATGAGCCCGCAATGGTCGTCACCGGTAAGAGCGACTGGATGCATCAGGCGCTGCTGGCGCTTTCGGCACTGGCGATCTCGCCGCTGGGTTATCTGCTGACGGTGTGGCTCGGCGGACTGGCTGACAAGGCGGCGGCCGCGCTGTTTTTCACGGTTTGATCCAGACCGTCCCGCTTACCGGCTCGACCAGCTCTGACCTTGCGGCGCGTCTGCGCGGCGGCGAGCATGTTCCCGAAGGCCACTGGCTGATCGCTGACCGCCAGAGCGCCGGGCGGGGCCGCCAAGGGCGCGAATGGCATGACGGTGCGGGCAATTTCATGGGTTCATGCGTAGTTCACCCCCGCCACGGCGATCCCGCACCCGCCAGCCTGGCGCTGCTCGCTGGGCTTGCCTTGCATGAAACCATCGCGCCGCTGCTGCCGCCGCCGTACATGGCAATGCTCAAGTGGCCTAACGATCTTCTGCTCGGCGGCGCAAAGGTCGCCGGCATTCTGCTGGAGCGGGAAGGCGAGGCGGTGATCGTCGGGATCGGGATCAACATTGCCCAGCCGCCGCAATTGCCAGATCGCAAAACAGTCGCGCTAGCGGACCTCGGCATCGCCCACTCGCGCGATGATCTGGCCGCCGCGCTTGCGCGCCAATTCGATCTGGAACTTGATCGCTGGCGCTCATTTGGCCTCGCCCCCATCATCAACCGTTGGCTGCGCGCGGGGCACCCGCCGGGCACGCCGCTTGTTGCCGATGGCTTGGCAGGCGCATTCGCCGGCCTTACGCCTGAAGGCGCTCTCCAACTTCGTTTGGCGGATGGCTCGCTCCAGACTATCCACGCCGGCGAAGTCAACCTGACGGAATAGAACCATGCTGCTCGCCATCGATGCCGGCAATACCAATGTCGTTTTCGCGCTGTTCGATCTGTCCGCCAAAGGAGGTCGCAGGCTGCTGGCCCGCTGGCGCATCGCCACCGATGTGCGCCGCACTGGCGACGAATATGCCGTCTGGCTGATGCAACTGCTGCAAATCCGCGGGGTGAAGCGCGAGGAGATCGATCAGATCATCGTCTCGACCGTGGTGCCGCGCGCGATGCACAATATCGAAGTGTTGGCGAAGCACTATTTCCAGATCGAACCGCTGATCGCCGGCGAGGGCGCTGCGAGTTATCACATCGATATCGACGTGCCCGAACCGCGCAGCCTTGGGGCAGACCGCGCGGTAAATGCCGTCGCCGCCCATGCCAAGTATTCCGGCGATCTCATCGTCATCGATTTCGGCACGGCGACCACGCTCGATTCGATCGATTTCAACGGCGCCTACAAGGGCGGCATCATCGCGCCGGGGATAAACCTTTCGCTCGATGCGCTGGTCGGCAACACCGCCAAACTGCCGCGGATCGCCATCGAAGTGCCTGAAACCACCAGCGTCATCGGCACCACCACCGAGGACCAGATGCTGATCGGCGTGTTCTGGGGCTATGTTGCGATGATGGAAGGGCTGACTGCCCGGATGCGCACCGAGATTGGCCGCCCGGCCAAGGTCATTGCCACCGGCGGCCTCGCCGTGCTGTTTGACAAGGCGAGCGATATCTTCGATGCGGTCGACAGCGACTTGACCCTGGATGGCCTGGCAATCCTCGCAGAGAGGGCAGCCGCCAAGTGAAACCTGCAAAAGAACTGATTTTCCTCGCGCTCGGCGGGTCGGGCGAGATTGGCATGAACGTCAATCTCTATGGCTGCGAGGGCAAGTGGCTGATGGTCGATCTCGGCATGACCTTCAGCGGCAACGAATATCCCGGCGTTGATCTGGTCTTTGCCGATCTGGAATTCATCGAGAAGAACCGCAAGGATCTGATCGGCGTGGTGCTGACCCATGCCCACGAGGACCATATCGGCGCGGTGCCCTATTTCGCCGCTGATCTGGGTGTGCCGCTTTATGCTACGCCCTTCACCGCGCGCCTTGTGGCGAACAAGCTCGACGAGGCGGGGCTCTCCAAGGAAGTCAAACTCAAGGTCATAGACCATCTCGATCGCTTCGAACTCGGCCCGTTCGGCATCCGCTATGTGCCGCTCGCCCACTCGATTGCCGAGGGCAATGCGCTGCTGATCGACACGCCTTATGGCAACATTTTCCACACCGGCGACTGGAAGCTCGACGATGAACCGCAAGTCGGCACGCCGGCGAGCGTCGAGGAGCTCACCCGCATCGGCGATGACGGTGTGCTGGCGCTGGTTTGCGATTCAACCAATGTGTTCAACCCGCTGCCCTCGGGCTCCGAAGGCGGCGTGCTACGCGGCCTAACCGAGGAAGTGGCGAAGCATAAGGGTAAGCGGGTTCTGGTCACCACGTTTGCCTCCAATGTCGCGCGGCTGCAGACGCTGGGCACGGTGGCGCGGGAATCGAAGCGCAAGCTTTGCGTGGCCGGGCGCTCGCTCGACCGGATCATTGGCGCGGCCAAGGCCAGCGGTTATCTGAAAGACTTGCCCGACACAGTCGACTTCGACACGGCGATGCGGTTGCCGCGCGGGGAAGTGCTGATTGTCGCCACTGGCGGGCAGGGCGAGCCGCGCGCCGCGCTCGCCCGGATTGCCGATGGCAGCCACCAGATATCGCTCGATGATGGCGACGTGGTGCTGTTTTCCAGCCGTGAAATTCCCGGCAACGAGATCGCCATCGGCCGCATCCAGAACGTGCTTTCAGAGCGCGGGGTCTTGCTGGTCAGCGGCAAGCAGAGCCCGATTCACGTCTCCGGCCATCCCGGGCGCCCCGAGCTTGAAGCGCTCTATGGCTGGATCAGGCCCGAAGTGCTGGTGCCCGTTCACGGCGAGATCCGCCACATGCGCGAGCAAACCCGCGTGGGCAAGGCGAGCGGGATCAAGCAAACCGTGTTCCAGAAGAACGGCGATCTTGTGCGCCTCGCGCCGGGCAAGCCGGGCAAGTTTGGCACGGTGCGCGCCGGCCGGCTGGTGCTGGATGGTGACATCATCGCGCCGGCCGACGGTGAGGCGATGATCATGCGCCGCCGGATCGCCTTCAATGGCGTCGTTTCGGTTGCGCTGGCTAAATCGGGCAAGGCCAAGGTCGCCGGGCTGGGGCTGCCGCTCGACGAAGACTATGCCGATTTCGTTTCCGAAGCTGAGGCCGACATCGGCGCAGCCGTGGCCAAGATGAAAACCGGCGAGCGCGGCGATCCTGCCAAGCGCAGCGAAGTCGCGCGCCTCGCCGCCCGGCGCGCAGCACAGCGCTGGTCGGGCAAGAAGCCGCAAGTCCAAGTCATGCTGATGGACGACTAACGATGAAGCTGACCTCGATCATCGCGATCTACGGGCTTTTCTGGGTGCTCGGCGCCATGCTCGTCTTGCCGTTTGGCCTGCGCACCCCAGACGAAACTGGCGATAACGTCACCAGCGGTCATGCCGATAGCGCGCCGGTAAATTTCAACCCAAACCGTATTGCCCGGCGCGCGACGGTGCTTTCAGTAGTGCTGTTCGGGCTCTATTACGCCAACTTCGTGAACGGCTGGATTACCACGGACGACATCAACTTCTTCGGCACACCGCCATCCTACGACGGCAGCCGGTAGAACCTTACCGCCGCAGCCGCTCGATCGCCTGGGCCAGCGCGACATAGAGCTTGCCCATGTCCGACGAAAGCAGGGTGACCCCCAGCGCGTCGCCGTCGCGGGTCGAGAGCACCTGACGCAGCATCGCCTCGAAGTCGTGAATGTAGCGATTGATGTGGGCCTGCAGATCGGGATCGTTCTCGTAGGCCTGCATCACCGCCTTGCTCTCGCCAGCCTGCAACAGACTGACGGCGCGGCGGGTAAAGATGCCGCGATCGCCCTTCAGGTATGCCGACCAGGCAATGTCGCTGACATCGCTGCCAAGCGTGCGGGTGATGTCTATGGCGTGCGAATTGAGCGATTCGGTGATCAGCGCGACGCGGCGGGCAAAATCGTTCTCGATCCGCTCCTCCGCCCGCTCGCGCGCATGGGCGACGCG
The DNA here is from genome assembly GCA_031411415.1 of Novosphingobium sp. Lineage (GTDB taxonomy): Bacteria > Pseudomonadota > Alphaproteobacteria > Sphingomonadales > Sphingomonadaceae > Novosphingobium. The sequence continues at coordinate 2,111 of JANOBA010000413.1, read as the reverse complement.
GCGCTCCAGATTGCCGGCGAGCTCATCGACCCGCGCCAGCTGATCGCGCAGCTGGATCGTGGTTTCGCGGCTGACTTCGCTGGCCCGCGCGGTCGCCTCGTCGATCTGGGTGGCGAGCGCCGCGCCGCGATCCATGACGATGCGGCCAAGCGCCTCGGCCAGTTCGCCCTCAAGTTTTTCGGTCAGATCGCTGCTCTGGCGCGCTGCTTCCTCGATAGCCGTGCGGATCGCGGCAAGCGCCTCGCCTTGCGCCTCGGATTGTTCGCCAAGCTGGCCATGGAGGCTCTTCATGCCTTGCGCGGTCGCAGCCAGCTCCTCGTGGGACCGGCCGATTGCCGCAAACAGCCGGTCGCCCAGCGCGGCTGTTTCTTCGGTCATCGCGCGCATCGCAAGGATGCGGGTTTCGACCGATCCAAGCCGCATTTCCGCCTCGGTGAGCGCGGAAGGCAAGTGCTCGCGGCTGTGCTGCGATCCGGCCTGAATGATTTCAAGCAGGCGCACGCTGGCATCAGTGAGCCCAGAAATCTCGCCGTCAGTCTCGCCCACCAGCGCGCGGCCGGCGACCAGGCGGGTTTCGAGTCCTGCAAGGCTAGCGCCGATGCGCTCCTCGGCGTCGCCGGCGAGAGCGGCAACCGCGCCCATCTTGTCTTCGACTTCGCCCATCTGGCGCGCCACGGCTTCGCCGTGGTTTTCGATCATGCGGAAACGCTCGACCTGGCTGCGCTGCCGCTCGGTAATATCGGCGTCGATTGTGGCGAAACGCTGCGCGGCGAGGTCAGCTGCGGCCAATTCGGTCTGCGACAGCCGTTCCGACAGCTCTGCCGAATTTGCAGAAAGCGCCGTCAATCTGCTGTTGAATCCTTCGACGGCCTTGGCTTGATCCTCATCCATCTCAACCCTCAGGGCAGCCGTGCGTTCGACGATTTCGCCGAAGCGGCGCGCGACGAGCTCATCCAGCTGCGCCGACTGATCCAGCAGGCCCGCCATGGTCTCGCCGGCAAGCTTGCCCAGCGCGTCCACCTGCCGCTCGCTCGCCTGGCCAAATTCGTGGATCCGCTTGAAGCCGGTGATCATCTCCTGCACCTGGCCATGCGCCGTCCGTCCGGCATTGCCGATGTTGTTGGTCACATCGCGCGCGGCATTGGCGATAACCGGCAATTGCCCGCGCAGCTTCTCCATATTGTCGAGCGCGGCAGCGCTGACGGTGCTGATCGCTTCGATCTGCGCGCCGTTATCCTTGATCAGCGATTGCAGGGTGCTGGCATTCTGCGACAGCCGCTCTGCCGCGATCCGGCCAAGCGATTCCAGATCGCGGGCCTGCGCGGTGATGAATTCGCGCGAAATGCTCAGCTCGCTGTTGGCCGAAGTCAATTGCGTGGAAAGTCGCTCGGATTCGATACCCAGCTGCCGTGCCGCATCGTTGAAACGGGCTGCCTCGCGCAGGCTGTTGCGCATTGCCAGCAGCCAGACGACGCAGACCAGGAGAACTGGCCCTGACCAGGTCCCGATCCAGCCTATCGCCTCGTCGAGAGAGGGCGGGGCGGCCAATGCCGCACGTTTTGACCAGACAAAAAGCCCAGTCCAGGCGAGCACCACCAGCCCAGCCAGAAGCGGCGCGAGCAAGCCGCGCGGGCGGGCTGGCTCCACGACTTCGGCATCCCAGTCGGCATAATTTGGATCGAAATCCTGCGCCGGGGCTTCGCTGCCCGCAGTTTCCGCCTCCACGGTCAGCAGAATTTCGTCGTGATCCGGCGCGGTGCCGGCCACGTCGATGGCGACAACATGTTTTCCCCTGTTCATACCCATTAGATTAACACAGATATCCACAGGATAAACCCCGGATTAACCTTCATCACCTATTCCCTCGTAATGGCTTATGAAATCGGAGCACTGGACGCGACACTCGCGGCGGCGGCGGGAGATGATCCGCAACTGTTCGCCGAACTGCGCCGCGCCTTCCTCGAAAGCGTCAACCGGCAAGTCGATCTTCTCGGCCGTTCGCGCTGCGATGGCAACTGGCAGCTGGCGGCCCTGCGGCTAAAGGGCCTGGCGGCAAGTTTTCACGCCGAAACGCTTTGCGACCTTGCCGAGGAAGCTCTGGCAACGGTGCC
>JANOBA010000412.1:0-7271 GCA_031411415.1 Novosphingobium sp. | reverse complement strand
CCCGGACATTGAAACCCTGCTCGCCAATTGCCTGGCCGAAACCGGGCTGCCGGCGCCTAAACAGCCGATGTGGCTGCATGCGGCGGCGGCCTGAGGCCATGGCCAGTCCGATCTTCAGGGAGAAGCTCGCCTCGGGCACGTTCTTCGCCGTGCCCGGCATTCAGGACATGATTGCTGCCGTCATCGCCAACAAGGTCGGCTTCGATCTGGTCTATGGCACCGGCTATTGGCTGACGGCCAGCGCCTGGGGCCTGCCCGATGCCGGCATCGCGACCTACACCGAGATGCTGAACCGCATGGCGACTCTGGTGAAAACCAGCGATGCGGCGGTGATTGCGGACGGAGACACCGGCTATGGCGGCTTGCTCAATGTCCACCACACGGTTCGCGGCTATGAGGCGGCAGGCGTCACCGCGATCCAGCTGGAAGATCAGGAATTCCCCAAGAAGTGCGGCCACACGCCCGGCAAGCGGGTGATCCCGGCAGCCGACATGGCCGAGAAGATCAAGGTGGCGGTCGCCGCGCGGACTGACCCCAATTTCCTCATCATCGCCCGCACCGATGCCCGCCAGAGCGAAGGCATGGACGGCGTGCTGCGGCGGTTGGAGGCTTATGACAAAGCAGGCGCCGATGTGATTTTCCCCGAAGCGCTGACCAGCGAAGAGGAAATGCGCGCCGCCTGCGTTGCGTTTGACAAGCCGGTGATGGCCAACATGTCGAACCACGGCCACACTCCCGTGCCGCCTGCTGAAGTTCTGGCCGAGATCGGTTATGCGTTCGCGATCTATCCTTCGCTGACCAGCCTTGCCGCGTCGGCGGCGATGGAAAAGGTGCTGCGCGATCTCAAGGACAAGGGCGTGGGCCAGCCGAAAGGACTGTTTGATTTCAATGAGTTCTGTTCGCTGATCGGCTTCGAGGACGTCTGGGCATTCGATCGCCAATGGGCGCGCGACACATGAGCCGACCAACGGTTCGAATCGCCGCCGCCATGCTTCGCCAGAGCGGCGGGAATGCCGCGCCCTATGCCGGTAGCCAGCCGCTGAAGATTGAGACGCTGGAGCTTGCCGATCCCCGGCCCGGCGAGATGCTGGTGCGGATTGATGCTGCCGGTGTGTGCCATTCCGATCTTTCGGTGATCAACGGCGACCGCCCGCGCCCGATGCCGATGGCGCTGGGCCACGAAGCGGCGGCGACGATCCTGAAAGTCGGCAGCGGCGAAGATCCGGACTTCGCCGTGGGCGACCGGGTGGTGCTGTTCTTCCTGCCGGCCTGCGGCCGCTGCGCTGCCTGTCTGTCTGGCGAGGGTTATCTCTGCGCTGCTGGCGCCGCCGCCAACGGCAAGGGCGAACTGCTGCGCGGCGGCACCCGGCTGACCTGCGATGGTGAGGCGGTCTACCACCATCTCGGGGTTTCTGCATTCGCCACGCATGCCGTGGTCGATCGCCGTTCGCTGGTGAAAGTCGACGCCGATATTCCGCCCGAAACCGCCGCGCTGTTTGGCTGCGCGGTGCTCACCGGGGTCGGCGCGGTGATGAACACGGCCAAAGTCAGGCCGGGCGAAAGCGTGTTGGTCTATGGGCTGGGCGGGGTTGGTCTTGCGGCATTGATGGGTGCGTTGGCGTCCGGCGCGCAGCCGGTCTATGCGGTCGATCCGCTGCCGGAAAAGCGCGCACTGGCGCTTGAACTGGGCGCGGCGGCGGCTTTTGCGCCGGGCGAGGAAGATGCCGCCAGCGGCACCGATGTCGTGGTCGAGACCGTGGGGCGGGCAAAAGTGCTGGCGAAAGCCTATGCGATGGCGCGGCGCGGCGGGCGGATTGTCACCGTCGGCTTGCCCAATCCGGGCGAGGAGCTGGCGATCAACGCGCTTTCGGTGGTTGCAGACAGCAAGACGCTGATGGGCAGCTACATGGGCGCGTCGATCCCGGCGCGCGATATTCCGCGCTATATTGCCCTGTGGCGGGCGGGGCGCCTGCCGGTTGAGCGGCTGCTATCTTCGGTGAGCCCGCTTGAGGAAATCAACGAGCTGATGGACCTGTTGGCAGAAGGAAAAGTCATTCGCCAGATTGTCGTGCCCGGCTGGTGAAACTCATATCCGACAGTCGGATATAAAGTTGATTATTTCGAATATCTGTCACAGTCCGGTCACTCTGCTTGCATCGTGCACTTGCAGGAGGGCCCCGTCGTGGAAAAAGGCGTACCGATTCGTTCGATCACCCGGTCGATTGCCGCGCTGAAAGCGATCAACCGGCATGGCTCGCTGTCAATGATGGAAATCGCCAAGTCGGCTGAAGTTCCCTATCCGACCGCCTGCCGCATCGTCCAGACGCTGCTCTATGAAGGGCTGATCGAGCAGGAGCCCGCGCGCAAGCGCTATCGCCCGACCGCGATGGTGCAGACCTTGGCAACGGGCTTCCAGCATGACGACGAGCTCGTCCGGCTCGCCCGCCCGCACATCGTCTCGCTCACCAAGAAAGTCGGCTGGCCGATTTCGGTCGCGATCCGCGTCGGCCGCCAGATGATGCTGCGCGACAGCACCCACGCCAATTCATCGCTGACTTTCGAGCACTATTATCCCGGCTTCACCCTGCCCATTCTCGACAGCGCCTCGGGCAAGGTCTCGATGGCTTTCGCCCCCGATGATGACCGCGAAATGATCCTGCGCTTCATGCGCGTCTCGCAGGATATCGATCTCAACTATCTGGCCACCGCCGAAGTCAGCCTCGATGTCGAGCGCATCCGCGCCAACGGTTATGCGGTGCAGGGGCGCAACCATTTCAACCTGACGCCGGGCAAGACTTCGTCGATAGCCGTGCCGATTTTCCGCAATGGCCACTTCGAGGCGGCGATGACGATGGTGTTTTTCATCGCGGCGATGAAGTTGTCGGACGCGCTGGAAAAATACCTCGAAGACCTCAAGGAAACCGCCGCCGCGATCAGCCACGATCTTTCAAACGCGGTGCCCAAGGCCTGAGTTAAGACCTCAGGCTTGCGGGTTTGCCAGATACTCGAGGATATCCTGTCGAGGCTTGGTCCAATTCGCTGTGTCGAAAATCTCGGGGGTATATTTCTCCAGCCCGCGCCGCGCCGTCAGCGGAATTCCGTCAACCGAGCGCAGCTTGGCGCCGTGTGAATTGCCATAAGTGCGCCCCGGCCGCTGGCCCATCCCCAGCCAGGGGTGCCAGGATCCAAGGTTCTGAAAATGGCAGAACGAATCGGCGCAGGCTAAATTCTCGTCGAAGGCCTGCGCGCGCGAAACTGCATAAGTAGCCTGCGATTCCCAATAGCTGGTCGGCCCGGCATAGAGCTTGGGCCAGCGCGCCGGATCAACCGGGCTGGGCCGCGCCATGCTGGCGGCAGTCGGCAGGATCACCATGTCGCCGATTGTCTCCATGCGCAGCGGCTTGGGCGCGAGTTCGGCGCTTTTCGTCACGATCCCGTCAGGTCCGATAGTCACATCGAACGGCCCGCCGAGAAATTGCCAGACGCGTCGTTTCTCGCCGGTCAGCGGGTTTTCCCACTCCTCCAGCACCTCGTCGGTATCGAACCGGCAATAGACCCCAGATTCAAATGTCTTGCTGGTGAAGCGGTCCAGCGGTGTCCGTTTCCACTGGTTCACTGAAAGGTGGTTCATGGTGAAAAACGGCACCAGCTGGCCGTCTCCGGCAAAGCCGTAGATGTTCAACCGGTAGAACATATAAACTGTTTCCGGCGCGGTGGAGCCGATGATCCGCGCCCGCATCTGTGCTCGCGCCACCGGATCGCTGGGCATTTCGGCAGGCGGCGGTGCTCCAGCAGCAAGCGCCCGCGGCGCCAGCGCCAGCCCGGCTGCGCCAGCCGGTAGCATCGACATCAATGAACGGCGATCCATGGTCATATCCTCCTAAAGCCGCGCAGTCACGGCCTTGGTTTCGAGATAGGCGTCGAGGCCTTGCTGGCCGAATTCGCGTCCCCAGCCCGATTGGCCATAGCCGCCGAAGGGGATGTTGGTGCCGACCGCGCCGTGGCAATTGATTGAGACGTGCCCGGCGCGGATGCGGGCCGCGAGGCGGTGGGCGCTCGACAGGTCGCGGGTCCAGACGCTGCCGGAGAGGCCATAGGGCGTATCGTTGGCGAGGGCGGCAATGGCATCGAGGTCATCAGTCTCGAAGCGCTGCACTGCCATCACCGGGCCGAAAATCTCCTCGCGCACCAGCGGCATATCCGGCGTGCAATCGGCAAAGACAGTCGGGCGGATAAAGTTGCCGGGACGGTCCAGCTTGGTGCCGCCCGCCACCAGCCGCGCGCCGGAAGCCTGCGCGCCAGCGATATAGCCCATGACCTTTGCCGCGTGCCCGTCCGAAATCATCGGCCCCTGTTGGGTGGCGGGATCGAGGCCGTGGCCCAGCACCATCGCATCGGCGAAAGCCGCCACGCCATCAAGCAGGGCATCATGCACTGCGGCGTGGGCAAAGATCCGCGTGCCCGCCATGCAGTTCTGGCCTTGCAGGAAGAAGGTTGCCATCGCCGCGCCGGGGATCGCCAGCGCCAGATCGGCATCGGGCATGATCACGACCGGAGACTTGCCGCCCAGTTCCAACGCCACTTTCTTGAGGTTGCCCAGCGCCGCCGAGACGATCTTGCGCCCGGTAGCGGTGGAGCCGGTGAAGCTGATCTTGTCGACGCCGGGATGCGCCGCCAGCGCCGCGCCAGCATCCGCCCCTAGACCGTTGACCAGATTGACCACGCCGGCGGGGAAGCCAGCCTCGCAGATCATCTGCGCCAAGGCCAGTGCCGAAAGCGGGGTCTCTTCAGAGGGCTTGATCACCACGGTGCAGCCCGCCGCCAGCGCCGGGGCGAGCTTGAGGACGGCGGTCGACAGCGGCACATTCCACGGCACGATCAGCCCGGCGACGCCGGCGGGCTCACGCAGCGTATAAGTCAGCGCCTCAGTCTCGGCGGCGATGTGACGCGGCGGGGAAGTTGTCGTGCCCTCGATACGCAGGATCGCGCCGGCATAGTAATCGACCATCTCGACGCAGTTCGCCGTGGTCAGCCCGGCGATGAACATGGGCATGCCATTGTCGATGATGTCGAGCTCAGTCAGCAGGCAGGCGTTGGCCTCCATGATCCGCGCGAGACGGAACAGCAGCGCGGTGCGCTCGGCGGCGGCCATGCGCCGCCAGGGGCCTTCAAAGGCTGCGCGCGCGGCGTAAACTGCTCGGTCAATTTCCGCCGCGCCGCCGGTGTCGAAGCGCGCCAGCACCAGCCCCGTCGCCGGATCGCGGGTCTCCAGCTCGCCGCTGCCGTCCGTCCACTGGTCGCCGATCAGCAGGCGGTGTCGCTGGGCGAGAAAGGCCTGCGTTTCCGGCGCGATGGCATGGCCGTCGAAAGGCTGGATCATATGGCGACCGTCCGGCAGTCATAGGTGAACAGGCCAAGCGATTCCTCGTCCTTGGTCGCGCCAAGGCCGAAGGTGTCGGTCTCCTGCCCCTGCATCCGGTCGGCATTGGCGTTCGATTCGGCCTGGATGAAACTCGCGCGCTCGTGCCTTGCTGCGACATAGCGCCGGAGCCCTTCGGCGGCAATTGACGACGCCGCCATGGCGCGCGCCAGCACGACCGCATCTTCCAGCGCGCAGGCCGCGCCATGGCCGAGGAACGGCGTCATCGCATGGGCGGCATCGCCCAGCAGCGTCACCTTGTCGTCGATCACCCAGTCCGGCAGCGCGCGCCGCGCGTTGATCGCCCATTTGTACATCGGCTGGCGGCAGGCGGCCTCGATCAGCAGCTGCGCATCATCGCACCAGCCGGCAAAGACATTGCGGATTTCAGCGGGGTCGACCGGCGTGGTCCAGCCTTCCTCGTTCCAGCCGTCCTGCCGCGAGAAGAACACGAAATTCATCATTTTCGAATTGCGGATGTTATACCGCGTGATCATCGCGCCGGGGCCGATGATGATACCGGGGAAGTCCGACAGGTCCTGCAATTCGGGCGTGATCGGCACCAGACAGCGCCATGCGACGTGGCCGGTAAAATAGGGCTCGGCGCTTTCAAAGCGCTGGCGGATCACGGACTTCACCCCGTCCGCGCCGATCAGCACATCGCCTTCGATCTGGCTGCCGTCGGCCAGCGCCACGCTGCTGCCCCGGCTGGAAACCACGTTGGCATTGGTCCGCAGATCGACGCCTGCCAGCCTTGCGGCCTTGGTCAGCACCTCGTGCAGATCGGCGCGGTGGATCGTCACATAAGGCGCACCGTATTTCGCCCGCTGGGTGGAGCGGTCCATGGTCACCAGCGTGCGGCCATCCTGCCAGTGCTGGACGCGCTGGCGGCTGGGCTCGACCCCGGCGGCGGCGGCTTCCTCGCACACGCCAATGAAATCGAGACCCTTCATCGCATTGGGAGACAGCGTCACGCCCGCACCGATCTCGCCGAATGCCGGCGCGGCCTCAAGCAGTGTGACGGGAAAGCCGGCTTGCGCCAGCGCAGTCGCTGCGGTCATCCCGCCGATGCCGCCGCCAACAATCAGGATGCGTTCGCTGCGGCTCATTTCAACTGACCCGGAATATGCGACTCATGATTGGCCAGATACCACTCGGCAATCTCCTCGCGGGTTGCCCACCACACACCCGGCAGGCTCTTGGCGTGCTCGATGAATTCGCGCAGCGCGCGCACCCGGTGCGCCCGGCCCGAGACATGCGGATGCAGCCCGACGTTCATGATCCGGCCGGTCGCCGCGCCTTCCTCATAGAGCACGTCCAGCTCTTCGATCAGCGCATCGCGGAACTGGTCTGTGGTGAAATTCTTGCGCGTGATGAAGGTGAAATCATTGATCTCGTTGGAATAGGGCACCGAGACGATCGGGCCATTGGGGGTGCGCAGCAGATACGGCTGATCGTCGTTCATGATGTCGCAGTAAAACGTGCAGCCCTGTTCGGCGAGAATGTCGGCGGTCTGTAGCGTGCCGCGCAGCGACGACGACAACCAGCCTTTCGACTTGCGCCCGGTATGGTGTTCGAACGCATCGAGCGTGCGCAGCACCACCTCGCGCTCTTTCGCCGGATCGCCCGCGAAGTTCGTCAGCAGCTCGCCCTGTTCCCAGTTGTGGGTCAGCAGTTCCCAGCCCCGCGCCAGCACCGCATCTGTCATCGCCTTGCGCCGCTCGAAAGTTACCGCGTTGGCAGTGCAGCTGGCTTTCGCGCCCAAGCTGTCGAACAATTCGATCAGCCGCCAGATACCCACGCGCTGTCCGTATTCGCGCCAGCTGTAGTTGGGAAAGTCGGGCACGTTGCC
>JANOBA010000411.1:0-2757 GCA_031411415.1 Novosphingobium sp. | reverse complement strand
CGAATATTTCGAATAGGAGCCCGAAAGCCCGATGGTCTGCCCACGCCCGCGGAAATTGCGCTGCTGCACCGAGGCCTGGAAAATGAAGTTCTCGATCGACGAGAAACCGGCGGAAAGCTGGAGCTGGCCGGTCGGCTTTTCCTCGACATTGGCCTCCAGCACGATCCGGTCCGGCGCGGAGCCGGGCTTCTGTTCGACCTCGAACTTTTCCTGGAAATAGCCCAGCGACTTGATCCGGTTGGACGAGCGCTTGACCTGGAGCGTGTTGAACGCATCGCCCTCGGCAATGCGAAACTCGCGGCGGATCACTTTGTCCTGTGTCAGCGTATTGCCGTTGACGTCGATCCGCTCGACATAAACGCGCGGTGCCTCGGCAATGACGAATTTGACCCCCATGGTCAGATCGTCCTTGTTGCGCGAATAGTCCGGGCGCACATCGGCAAAGGCATAGCCAAAGGTGCCGGCGGTCTGGTTGAGCCGTTCGATGGTGTCTTCCACCGTCTTGGCATTATACCAGTCGCCCGCCTTCATCGGCAGCTGCTTGGCGACGGCATCGCCGTCGAAATCGCGCAGCTGGCTCTCAACCGTGACTTCGCCGAACTTGTAGCGCTTACCTTCCTCGACCACATAGGTGAGGATGAAGTCCTGCTTGTCCGGCGTCAGCTCGGCAACGGCGGAGACGACGCGGAAATCGGCATAGCCTTCGGTCAGATAGAACTGGCGCATCTTCTGCTGGTCGAAGGCCATGCGGTCGGGATCATAGCTGGTGCCCGAGCTGAACATCTTGGTGAAGCTGGCCTGCTTGGTCACCATCTGGCCGCGCAGCTTCTTGGCCGAAAACTCCTCGTTGCCAATGATGTTGATCTGGCGGACTTTGCTCTTCGGCCCTTCGGTTACTTCGAAGACGATATCGACGCGGTTCTGTTCAAGCAGGACCATCTTGGGCTCGACCGATGCGGCAAACCGCCCCTGGCGCTTGTAAAGCTCGATGATGCGCGAAACGTCGGCGCGGACCTTGGAGCGGGTGAAAATCTGGCGCGGGGCGAGTTTGATTTCGGGAAGGATCTTGTCCTCCTTCAGCCGCTTGTTGCCTTCCAGCACGATGCGGTTGATCACCGGGTTTTCCTTGACCTCGATCACCACGTTGCCGGCATCGTTGCGGATCTGGACGTCGGAAAACAGTTCGGTGGCGTAGAGATCCTTCAGCGCCTGATCGGCGGCGACCTGGCTATACGGCTGGCCATAGCGCAGCTTGATGTAGGACCGGATCGTATCAGGCTCTAGCCGCTGCATGCCAACCACGGTGATCGACTGGATATTATCTGCCGCAGGCGCGGGAGCAGGAGCCGGGACGGCTGCGCCGGGGGCCAAAGGGGCGGCCACTTGCGCCAGCGCGGGCACGGAGAGAAACGAGGTTCCCAGCATCACCGCCACGGCAAGACGACTGCGGCGCAATCGCGAGCTTTGAACCATTTGTATTCCCGTCATCGCCAAGCAAATCCTGTAAACTTCAGCCAGCCCTCGCTTGCGCAACAGCGGCCCGATTCCCCTGCTTGAACGAAATCCGCCCCCCGGTACCAACCAAGGCCTCGCCCAGCCGCTGCGCTCTGCCCGATGGCGTCCAGCCAATCAAGCGATAGTGCAGCCTGCGCCAACTATCTATCCCACTTCTCCACCGCCCAGACGCTCACGTGGCCGCTCGCCTAGCCTCCGAAAATCGGCAGCGAGGCGATATCGTTGAACGTGACGAAAAGCATGAGCGCCAGCACCAAAGCCAGACCCGTGCGAAACGCCCATTCCTGACTGCGCGGGCCCAGTGGTTTCCGGCGCACCGCTTCGGCTGCGTAGAAAACCAGGTGCCCGCCGTCGAGGGCAGGAATTGGCAGGAGGTTGATGAATGCCAAGTTAATTGAAATCATTGCCGCAAAAGATGCGAACGAAAGCCAGCCCAGGCTGAGCTGTTCGCCCGAATATTTGGCGATCTTGATCGGCCCGCCCAGCTCCTTAACCGAGCGTTCGCCGGTGATGATCTGCCCCAGCCCTGCGGCCATCGTGTGCATGATGCCAAAGGTCTGGCTCCAGGCGAGCGTGACGGATTCACCAGGGCCAACTGGCGCGATGCTGATTTTGCCCGCACCGATGCCCAGCCGGCCAACCCGGCCTTCGTTGCCGAACTTGTCGCGCTCCAGCGTATCGGCAATGCGGACGCGGAAAGCCATTTCCTTGCCGCCGCGCGTCACGGCGATGTCCATCGTGCGGCCCGGATACGGCGCGACGAGTTCTGGAATGTCGGTGAAACTGGCCACCGCGCGGCCATCGATCGCGACGATGCGGTCGCCCAGCTTCATGCCCGCAGCCTGTGCGGATGAATTTTTGCCGAAAAGGGCAATTTCCGCCGAGGCGACGACTTTGCCGAAAGCAAAGTTGAATGCGGCGAAAATCGCGATGGCAAACAGCAGGTTGGTCACTGGCCCGGCCGCGACGATCAGGCTGCGCTGCCACAAGGGCTTGAACTGGAACAGTCGCGCGCGCTCTTCGGCAGGCAGCGCCTCGGCGGCCGGATCAGGGAGCGAGGCCGCGTTCATGTCGCCAGCGAACTGGACAAAGCCGCCCAGCGGCCAGGCGCATAGCTTCCAGCGGGTGCCGCGCTTGTCGGTCCAACCGAACAGCTCCTTGCCGAAACCGACCGCGAAAGCATCGGCCTTCACGCCGAACAGCCGGCCAACCAGATAGTGGCCCAGCTCGTGCACCACCACC
>JANOBA010000410.1:0-9758 GCA_031411415.1 Novosphingobium sp. | reverse complement strand
GCACACCGAGTAGTCGGCCCGCTCGCTGTCCTTGGAAGCGGTATCCCAGCTCTGGACGATCTGCGTGAACTCGGGCGGGCGCTGCGCATCATATGACCTGAACCACTCGGGCCGGATCTCGCCGCCGCCAGCCGGGGCCGGTCGTTGCTGATACTGCGCGGCAAAGACATAGGATCCCATCCTGGTTCGCTCGCGCTCAATTACCGCAATCGACTCCCGCTGCGGATGCAGGGCTTCGCCCGCCTTGCGGATGTGCGTGCGGAGACCAAGGGGCGTGCGCAGGACATGGACCTCATTCTCCTCGGCAATGGCGGGAAGCGACAATACTTCCCAGTCACCCTGCGCTGTCAGGTGCCCGACCAGGTCATCTTCATGCAGACGCTGCATGATGATCACAATCGCGCCGGTCTCCTTGTTGTTGAGACGCGAGGTCACTGTGCTGTCGTACCAGTCGTTGACCGCCTGCCGGCAGGTGTCGGAAGCAGCCTCCCCGGGCTTCAGGGGATCGTCGATCAGGATGAAGTCGCCGCCGCGGCCCGTCAGCGTGCCATCGACACTCGTAGCGAGGCGGCATCCGCCCTGCCCGGTCTTGAGTTCGCCAAGCTTGGCGCGCGGCGAGGTCAGCCGCGGCCCGAACAGCCTGTGATAGTAGGGGCTGTTCATCAGCCGCCGGGTGTCGTGGGCCATCTTCTCTGAAAGACCCTGCGCGTAGCTGATGCATACCACCTCGGCCTCCGGCTTGCGGCCAAGGATATAGGCTGGCAGCGAGACCGATGTGATCAACGACTTGCCATAGCGCGGGGGGATGTTGATGATCAGCCGCCGGATGCGCCCCTCGATCACATCTTCGAGCCTGTTGCAGATGAGATCGAGGTGCCAGTTCCACAGGATCTCGGTCGCCGGCAGCAAGACCTTCATCCCACCCCGGGCAAAGTAGCTGAAGTCATTGCGCGCCAGCGCGTGCAGGTGGTCCCCGGAAATTCCGACGGACCTCATGGCTCCTCTCCCCTGGCATCGACCATCTTCAGCAACTCTTCCATGAGATAGGCGTCCGTCGCACCCAGGCCTTCAACGGCCGGGCGCTCGTGGTCACGCTGCAGATGATCGAGCAGCATTCGGCTGAACTGCCGGTCACCGGAGATGGCCTTGTTGACCAGCTGGCGAAGGAACACGTCCTCCTTTGGCAGGCGCATCTGCCTGCCTCCGTCCGCAACGCTGACACGCTCTGCCAGTATCTTGTTGAGACGATCCGACACACTGGGCCTGGGTTTGCGCTGGCCGGTGGGGTTGCCCGACCTTCCCGGCTGGAACCGGGTATGTTTGGGCGGCTTACCGTAGCCCACTTCGTAAGGGTCATCAGCCATTGGCCGCCTCCCGGGCTTCATCGCCTCGGCGCGCCTCGGCGAGCTCGGCAAAGGTCATGCCGCTTTGCTCATGGATCGCAGGTTCACCGCTGTGCCGCTCGAAGCGGCGCAGAATGCCATCGACGTAGTTCGGATCAAGCTCGATCCCGAAGCAGCGCCGCCCAACCCGCTCGGCGGCTATCACCGCCGTGCCTGACCCCAGGAAGGCATCGGTCACGATATCCCCGCGCCGCGTCACATCGAGCATGGCATCAGCAATCATCCGCACCGGTTTTGGCGTGCTGTGTAAGGCCAGGAGATCGCCTTCATCCGAATGCCGGAATGACCTTACCCCCGGGTAGCGCCAGATGTTGGTCCGGTGCCGCCCCCACCTGCCAAGCTCAACGTTGTTTACGTGCCTGCCCCGGCCTGCCTTCCACACGAAGATCAGCTCATGGGTCGACCGATAAAGCGCGCCCATACCGCCCGCGCCCTTATCCCAGACGATGACGTTCTTGAGCTCGCCGAATGCAGCCTCGCCCGCAGCCTGCATTTCGCCAAGGTGCCGCCAGTCGATGAACGCATAGTGCAGCGAACCAGGCACTGCGTGCTGCGCCATCATGCGAAACGCCTGCTCGAGAAAGCCCGTGAACTCGTCGCGGTCCATTTCGCCCGACGCCATGACAAAATCCTGGTGACGGATCTTGCCGAGCCCTGAGACATTGCCGGCGATCTTCACATTGTATGGCACGTCCGAGCAGCTCATCGCCGCCTTCTCGCCCTCCATCAATGCGGACCATACGTCAGTCTCGAGAGCATTGCCGCAAGCCACGCGGTGGCGGCCATCGGTGCCGAGCCGCCAGACATCACCGGGCCGGTTGATCGATGGTCCGGCGCAGGGTGCCACTTCCTCATCATCAGGATCCGGCTTGTCTGGCTCAGCTGGCCTGTCGAGCAAAAGGTCGATCTCGCCCATGGTGAACCCGCTGGTTTCAAGATCGAGCGACAAATGCTCGACCGAGAGCAGGTGGAAGTTCTCGATGAGCAGGTCCTCGTCGAAGCTGCTCATGTCGCACAGCTTGTTGTCGGCAATCATCAGCGCGCGCATCTGCGCTTCGCTCAGATGCTCGACCCGCACCGCGGGCACCTTGCCGAGGCCAAGTGATCGAGCAGCCTCGACCCGGCCGTGGCCTGCCACCAGCATGTCGGCCTTGTCGATGATGACCGGGGTGACAAAACCGAAAGCGGCAATCGACTTCGCGAGGGCCTTCAGCTGGCGCCCGGAATGCTTGCGCGGATTGCGCGGGTTGGGTTTGAGATCAGCGAGGGTGACATATTCGATCCGGAGATCGGGGTTTGATAAAGCAATGTCGGACATGGCGGAGTTCCTTCAAAAGTAGAAAATCACTTAACTGCACGGGTCTCTCCTGACCTTCTCGTCGTTGGGGGAACTTATCGGGGGCTGCTCTTTGAACCGGTCCTGGGACCAGTGCGGATCACCGGCGCCTCAAGCGCCCAGGCAACCCATGGCAGCATCAGCGCCTTCATCGGGATCAGGACCCGGATCTCGCCGTCTTCGAAAATCTCGATCGGGGTAAAGATGTCCAGCCCAAGCCTGGCCTGGTCGAACCCCACCAGGTCAAGCTTGCCCCACTTCTCACTGCGCCGTTCGTGCAGGCGCACAAAGAAGTCCTCGAGGGCAACAGGCACCTGGGTACCGCGGCTTCTGACCCATGGCTGACCCAGCGCATCTTCGGGAAGATCATGCCATGCCATCTCGATGGCCTGGCGCATGCGTTCGCGGTCATCGTGCAAGACCGCGCTGATGTCCTTCGGCTTGAAACGATGGCGCAACGCGGTCACCCCCAGACCGAGTTCGACCAGATCGAAGAAGTCGTAGCGGATGCGCTTTCCGGGTCCGGCTGCGTTCTGTGACACAGCCCCCGGGATACCCAGCAGCCGCAAGTAGCGGACTTGGTCCTTGAGCACCTTGTCCGGCTCGCGCCCGTGACCCAGTGCCCAGAGAACTTGTCCCTGTGTGAGGCCCAGATCGGGAACGGGCTTCGGCATGGCATCCAATCGGGACTATTTACACTTAAATAACGTGCCAGATTGTTGCGTCAATCATCTTTCGAAGTGGCAGCAAAATTGCAATCGTTTCCCTGCTGCCCGCCAGACAATTCCCTGCTAGCGCGCACGGGAATTTGTTGTCTAAACCACTGTGAGAGCCAGACATATTGTGGCCCGATGGGGCTAAACGACAGCGTGATTGGCGAAATTCCCTGCTGAATTCCCTGCTACCAGGGAATCTCCCACTCCGAGACCAGTCCGCTCTGGACTGGGTCGCGCACCAAACAGTCCTGAGCAATTCCCCTGAAGGGACGCTTGCCGAATTAGACGCCCAGAACGGCGCAGGTCTGCGGGATATCGTGCGGGTTCAAATCACAGGTGCAGTCAGAGACTTCTGTAATTGGTGCACAAAGGTGCCCGCCGTGAGCGTGGCAGGCTGCCGTCCCTCTGCGATGGCGGTGACGATGTTGAGGTCGAGGCGGGAGAGTGCTGCGAGCTTGACCAGATGGGTCCGGCACCTGCCATGGCTAAGTGCTATGGCAGCAATCGATTAATCAGGGCTGGCAAGGATCAATTCCCGCGCCTGATGCGGCCCCGGGATGACCACACGCAGCTGGTGGCCCCGCCGAACCTTCGTTGCGGGAAGCGTCAGGTGAGCTTCGGGTTGGCTCTTTTGGCTATGACCTCCATCCCCAGTCCGCTCCCAAGCAGGGACTTGTCGACCGTGACTCCATCTTCGGCCTCGTGGAGATCGATGCACGTGATGATCGGTGAGCAGATCCGACAGCCGCTCGCAAACCAGTCGCTCGAGGTCATGCGCAGACACCCGCCAACCCGGTGCATCATCAAGCTGGTCAGGCCGGGTAACATAGTAGCGATACCGCTTGCCCGGCTAGGTGTCATCGCCCTGCCCTTACCGTCGAACACGAGGCCGACCAGAAGGCTCTTCAATCACGAGCCGATCCGCGCAGTCCTGAACATCGCGAGCCATTGCTGCTTTACGGTTTCAGCCATCTCTCCGATCGTGAAGGCGTTCAGCATGAACAGCGACTTTCTGCCAGCCGCGATAAGGTACAGGCTGGTTTGCGCTGTGCCGGCCGGGCAACCGGTCGATTGCCGCAGCAATGTCAGCGAGTGGGCATCCTCGGCAATCGTGGTGAAGGTGCTGGCACAGAGCGCACGCGTGTTTCGCTGGATCTCACCGGCCCAGTCAGCGGGCGTCTTCATTTTTGACCCGCGCAAACGCACTATGATGTCGAGCGCCTCGGTCCAGTGCTCGGCCGAAGTGCCCTGAATGGCGATGCGGTCTGTGATATATTTCGGATTGCTGTCGTCGAATTGGACCATCTCGGCGCGCCCGCTGTCAAGCACGGCCGCCAGTGGCGGGTATGCCCGGTGATCGAAAGTCAGTCTTTCGGCTTGCGCCGGACTGGCCAGCAATATCGCCAGCAGCGATGCCACGTGTTGCCATTTCATCGCCAATCCCTCCAGCTGGTCCCAATTGAGACCAGCCTATCAAGTTTTTACCCTAAAAGAAGTCCACTTTCGCGATTCTTAGATGAAATTATAAACGGTTGCAGTGGAACAAGTTATCAATGTCAATAAATTGACATATAAGCGTCATAATAGTTTCGCCATATTGTAATGAAGCAGGTTTATGGCTCGAACGGATGAGAGATGACCGGCGGCGCGCAGGCGCATCACCGCCTGCCATCAGGCGGCATGACCGCAACAAAACCGAAGGACGCTCGCCAATGGCCAATGCACTCTCGCAAATGACCGCCTCATTCGCTGCGGCCATCGCTCTGCTGGGCGCCAGCAATGCTTACGCTTCCGGCACAGCCGAAGTAACCGAAGCAACGGCTTCGACTGCCGATGTCACTGGCGTGTCAGGTCAGGCCAGCGCAACCTCCGGGATCATCCTTGCCGGAAACCAGCGCGCGACCAATCTGCAGAAAACCTCGACCGCAATCATTGTCGCAGGTATCGACGCTGGCATCTCGGTTGGCAGAAAGTCCCGCGCTCAGCGGTGAACTGGCATCCGGCGCATCGGAAAATAGCCTACGAAGCGGCCTCCGGTTCTGCATTCGCACTTCGTTTCGCCGCGGGCACTCGTTTCGGCTTTGCAACCTTCGGCATCACCGCTTTGGCGCTGTCACCCTTGAGAACGGCCGTGGATTTCTTCAACTCGCGCTCAATGCGCTTGGAAATCTTGCCCAGCAAAGCATTGTGCCGCTTGCTGGTTTTCTCAAAAACTTCGGCAAAATCGTCGCCAAAAGCCTTCAGGTGCTGGATCGCTTCATCGGACTTTGCAGCCATCGCCTGGGTGAGTTCGCGCACAGCTTCGTAGTGCTTCATCCGCAAAGCCGGATCTTTTTTGGCCACTTTATCCTCCAATGGTTCGGGCGCGCCGAAATCGCCATCAATCCTCACCGACATAGCAGCTGCCACACAATACTTTCCAGAAAAACTTTGGTATTTCTGAATTACTTTCCATGTGCGTCCAAGATTGACACTCGACTATGGATCAATCGTTCAGAAGGGGAATCCGGGAATGGCCAGGATGATTGCGGTCTACAGCATGAAAGGCGGCGTCGGAAAGACGACGATTGCCGCCAATCTCGCCTATGGCCTGGCAGCGGATCTGGGACTGAGGACACTGCTTTGGGATATCGATGCTCAGGGTGCGGCCTCCTTCCTGTTCAGCCAGGAACGCACAGAAAACAAGGCGAAGCGCGTGTTTTCGCGCGAGCTTGAACCCTCTGCCCTGATTGCGCCGACCCGCTGGCCGGGGCTCGATCTGCTGGCTGCCGATCTGTCACTGCGCCACCTCGACCGGGCCTTATCCGAAGCCGAGAAGCCCAAACGTTTGCGCAAACTGTTGCAGAGTCTGGCATCTACCTATGACCGGATCGTGCTCGATTGCCCGCCCGGGCTGGGTGAGATCAGTGATCAGCTGTTTCGGGCAGTCGACCTTGTCGTCATCCCGGTGCCGCCGACGCCTTTGGCCCTGCGCTCGCTGGTGCAGGTCGAAGACCATATTGAACGCCATCACGAACGCAGGCCGAAGCTGCTGCCGGTCACATCGATGGTCGACCGGCGCAAGGCCATGCACCGCGAATTCGTCGCAGCGCATCCTGCCTGGCCAGCCATTCCCCAGGCCAGCGTGGTTGAGCGCATGGCTCTGGAGCGGGCACCTCTGGCGGCCTATGCGGGCAAGTCGGCCGCAGCACGGGCCTTCGCTTTGCTGACTTCGGAAGTCGAAGCGAATTTGATTGTCAGGCCGGAAAGCAAGCAGCGGTCCGCCGCCACCAAGCTCGCGTGGATTCCAAAGCTCATGCGCTGAGTGGCAGGCTGATTTACGACAGTAAAATGTTCTCCCCGACACACTGCCGTCATTGAGTAGTCACCTCGATACGCCACGGCGTTTGCAGCCCATGCGGTCACAGGAGACATCGAGGCAATGGCGAAAGCATCAACCGCGATCATCGATCATGCTGTCCTGCGCAGCCATGCGGAACCAGGTGCCAGACTGCTCGACAAAGCCTTTGCCTTTGCCTTTCGCGGCCTGGTCTATGCGCAGATCTGGGAAGACCCGGTGGTCGATATGCAGGCGTTGGCGATCAATGCGGACAGCCGGATCGTCACCATCGCCAGTGGCGGGTGCAATGCGCTGTCCTATCTGGTTGGCAATCCCCGGTCGATCACCGCCGTCGATCTCAACACCGCGCACGTTGCGCTGAACAAGCTCAAGATTGCTGCGGTGCGCCATTTGCACGGCCACGATCACTTGCACCGTTTCTTCGCGGATGCCGATCACGATTCAAACATGGATATCTATCGCCGCTTGCTAGTCCCGCATCTCGACGATGTGACCCGGCGCTATTGGGAGGGCCGCGATTTGATCGGCCGGCGCCGCATTGGCGGGTTTACCCGCGGCTTTTACAAGCGCGGTATGCTGGGCAATTTCATCGGCCTGGCGCACTTCATAGCGCGGCTTTACCGGATAGATCCGAGCCAGATTCTTGGCGCGGAAACGCTCGAGGACCAGCGCCGCGTGTTCGAGGAACAATTCGCGCCGATGTTTGACCGGCGCTTCATTCGCTGGCTGACCGACCAGCCCGCCTCGCTGTTCGGCCTTGGCATCCCTCCTGCGCAATATGACGTGCTGGCGGGCGACGAGCGCATGGCGACCGTGCTGCGGCGGCGGCTGGAAAAGCTGGCCTGCCATTTTTCGGTGGGCGATAATTATTTCGCCTGGCAGGCTTTTTCGCGAGGCTATGGCCGAGGGCCAGACCGCCCGCTGCCGCCCTATCTGCAGGAGAGCAATTTCTCAGCCATACGGGAACGGGCCGGGCGTATCGAGGTGCTCCACGTCAATTTGACCGATCATCTGGCGTGTCAACCGGTAGGCAGCCTGGACCGCTATGTCTTACTCGATGCCCAGGACTGGATGGATGACGAGCAGCTGATCCGGCTGTGGAGCGAGATAACCCGGACCGCGCGGGCAGGTTCGCGGGTGCTGTTCCGCACCGCAGCTGAACCGACGCTGCTGCCGGGCCGGGTCCCCGATGCGCTGCTGGCGCGGTGGGACTATGCAGAAGGCCAGTCGCTAGACCTGACCCGCGCCGACCGCTCGTCGATCTATGGCGGGGTGCATCTCTATTGCCTGAAGTGAACATTCCCGCTGCCTTGCCCCGCGACCAAGGCGTGCTGATGGATTCAATCTATCGCAGCCAGCGCCACCTTTACGATGCGACGCGGAAATATTACCTGTTTGGCCGCGACCAGATGATTGCGGGTCTCGCGTTGCCGGCCGGCAGCAGCGTGCTCGAAATTGCCTGCGGCACCGGGCGCAATCTTGCCCTGATCGCGCGCCGCTGGCCGGGTTCGGAACTGTTCGGGCTCGATATCTCGGCAGAGATGCTGAAAAGCGCTGCGGACAAGCTGGGCTCCGGTGCGCTGCTCGCACAGGGCGATGCCACCCGGTTTGATGCCGTCGCGCTGTTCGGGCGCGAGCGCTTCGACAGGGTCGTCCTGTCCTTCGCCACCTCGATGATCCCGGACTGGGAAGGGGCGCTGGCGCAGGCGGCGGCGCTGGTTGCGCCGGGCGGCTCGCTGCATATAGTCGACTTCGGCGACATGGCGGGGCTGCCAGCGCCGCTACGCGCGGCCCTCAGTGCCTGGCTTGCGCATTTCCACGTAACGCCGCGCCGCGACCTTGCAGACCAAGCGGCCGTAGTGGCGGCAGCACACGGCATGGCGCTGCACAGCCAGCGTGGCCCGGGCGGATATTATTGCAGGCTGACTCTTGCGGCCTAGCGGGCCCGTTTCGGCCGGAGCGCAGCAATCACATCATCCCAGCGCACCAGCTTGAAATTCTGTGCACCGGGCGCATTGTCTCCGTCTTGCGCGACAAACAGACCACGAGGAAATGCTCTGCCAAAGCTGCCGGGATTCAGAGCAATGCCGTCGGTTTCTTCGGTGCTGCCAAAGCGTCCGGCAGCGATGCGGAATCGCCCTGCCGGCTGCATATCGGGAAGGCGATAGCGCGCATAGGCGCTGTCGCCCTGACTAGAGACAACCAGCCAGCCTCCGCGCCTTCCGCTTGGGGCAATTGCCAGCCCCTCGACATCGGCCACCAGTTGGGTGCCGTCGACCGGTGCGACCAGTTGTCCGGCAACCACGCCATCGGGCCGGGCATCGAACGACCAGATGCCCCGATCTTCTTCAGCGATATAGAGGCGCCTGGTGCGCGGATCGGCCACGCAGCCTTCGGCCTGAGTTGCCACTTGCAGGCTTCGGACAATCCGGCCCGAAGCTGTATTGCCCGACAGATTTAGCTCTACCTGATGAATCGCGCCGTGTTTGAGGACAGAAAAGGCATGGAGTGCCCTACCGGTCTTTAGCAGGCAAAGCCCATAGGCCTCGCCCGGTCCGCTATCGACCACGCCCAGCGGCTTCAGCACTGCCTGCCGCGTATCGAGCCGATAGATATTGAGTTTGGCGGCAGTGGCATCGTTCCGGTTGCTGGCAACGACGATAACGCCCTGCCGGCCCATATCGACCAGATCGACATTGTTGACCCGCCCGGCCTGCACAAAGCTGCGCACCCGGCCATCGAGGCCATAGACATAAAGCCCGGCCTTCTTGTCGGTGCCGACGATCAGACTCTCCGCCGGGCGGCGCGGGTTGCGCCAGATGGCCGGATCGTCTGCGGCATCGCCGATTGCCGTATCGACCGGCGCAGTCTCTGCTGTGGCAGTGACGCTTGCAGTTTGGGCCAGCGCCGGATCAAAGCTCAAAATGAGCGCGGCGGCGCTGAGGAGGAGGCGGAAACGCATC
>JANOBA010000409.1:0-7517 GCA_031411415.1 Novosphingobium sp. | reverse complement strand
GATGGCCGTGGGCATCCGCCCCGCCACCATGTTGGCCAAGGCAGCCGGACTGACGGTCGAGCGCGGCATTCTGGTCGATGACAATATGGTCACTTCCGATCCGGCGATCATGGCGGTGGGCGAATGCGTGCAGCATCGCGGCGCCTGCTATGGCCTCGTCGCGCCGCTGTGGGACATGTGCCGCGCGCTCGCCGATTATGCCACCGGCACGCCGGGTGATGGCTATGGCGGCTCGGTCACTTCCACCAAGCTCAAGGTTTCGGGCATCGACGTGTTTTCCGCCGGTGACTTCTCGGGCGGCGACGGCGCGGAAGACATCGTTATGCGCGATGCCGCGCGCGGAATTTACAAGCGCGTGGTGGTCAAGGATGATCGCGTGCTCGGCGCAGTGCTCTATGGTGATACCGCCGATGGCGGCTGGTATTTCGACTTGCTCAGAAAAGCCGAGGACATCTCCGATATCCGGGAGGCGCTGATCTTCGGACAGGCCTTCGCGTCCGGGGGTGCGCAGCTGGACCCTAACGCCGCCGTTGCCGCCCTCTCGGACGATGCCGAGATCTGTGGTTGCAACGGCGTTTCCAAGGGCAAAGTGGTTGGCTGCATTCTGGGCGGCGCCTCCAGCCTCGATGCGGTGCGCAGCAGCTGCAAGGCATCGGCAAGCTGCGGCAGCTGCACCGGGCTGGTTGAAAGCCTGCTGGCGGTGACGCTGGGCGGAGAAGTTGAGCGCGCGGTGCCAACGGTCTGCAAATGCACCAGCTTCACCCATGACGACCTTCGCCGCCTGATCATCGAGAAGGAACTGAAGGCTATTCCGCAGGTCATGCAGGAACTGCACTGGACCACGCCCGATGGCTGCGCCTCGTGCCGCCCGGCGCTCAATTACTATCTCGTCTGCGCCTGGCCGGGCGAATATGTCGATGATCAGAAGAGCCGCTTCGTCAACGAGCGGATGCACGCCAATATCCAGAAGGATGGCACTTATTCGGTCGTCCCGCGGATGTGGGGCGGCCTGACCAACCCGCGCGAGCTGCGCGCGATTGCCGATGTGGTGGAGAAATTCAACGCGCCGATGGTCAAAGTCACCGGCGGGCAGCGGCTCGATATTTTCGGCATCAAGAAAGAGGATCTGCCTGCCGTCTGGGCTGATCTCAACGCCGCCGGAATGGTCAGCGGCCATGCTTACGGCAAGTCGCTGCGCACGGTTAAAACCTGCGTCGGCTCCGAATGGTGCCGCTTCGGCACGCAGGATTCGACCGGGCTGGGCGTGCAGATCGAGCAATCGACCTGGGGCAGCTGGATGCCGCACAAATTCAAGATCGCGGTCAGTGGCTGCCCGCGCAATTGCGCCGAAGCGACGATCAAGGACTTCGGCATTATCTGCGTCGACAGCGGCTACGAACTGCATGTCGGCGGCAATGGCGGGATCAAGGTGCGGGTAACTGACCTGCTCTGCAAGGTTACGACCGAAGCCGAAGCAATCGAGCATTGCGCCGCCTTCATCCAGCTCTACCGCGAGGAGGCCCACTATCTCGAGCGCACCGCACCGTGGATCGAGCGGGTCGGGCTGGATCATGTCAAAGCCGGACTGTTCGATGACCCGGAATCCATCCGCAAACTGGCGGCCAAATTCCGCTATTCGCAAAGCTTCATGCAAGACGATCCCTGGGCCAAGCGCGTGGCGGGCGAGGATGCGGAGCTGCATCAGCACCTCGCCGAAGTGCGGCCGCTGGAGTTCGTATCATGATCGGTGATTGGCTGGATATCGGCCCGGTGGACCAGATCGCCCCGGGCAACGCCCGCACCCTGCCGGTGCGCGGCGGTGAGGAAATTGCGATTTTCCACACGCTGGACAACCAGTTCTATGCGCTGGTCAACAAGTGCCCGCACAAGCAGGGGCCTCTGTCGCAAGGCATTGTCCACGGCAATGTCGTGACCTGCCCGCTGCACAACTGGAACATCTCGCTGAAGAGCGGCGAGGCGCTGGGCGAAGATAAGGGCTGCGTGCCGGTGGTGCCGCTGCGCGTCGATGCCGGGCGGATATATCTGCTGCGCGAAGCGGTTGTCGTCAAGAAGGTCGCCTGAGGATGAAGCCGGTTCGCACCACCTGCGCCTATTGCGGGGTCGGTTGCGGCATCGAGGCGACTGTCACTGGCCCGCGCGCTGTGGGCATAGCGGGCGACAAGGTACATCCCGCCAACTACGGCAGCCTGTGCTCCAAGGGCACCTGGCTGGGCGAGACGCTGGGACTGGAGGGCCGCCTGCTGCATCCGATGATCGGCGAGCAACAAGTCAGCTGGGACCGGGCATTGGGCGAAGTGGCGGGCCGCTTGCGCCAGACCGTCGCCGAGCATGGCCCTGAAAGCGTCGCTTTCTATCTTTCGGGGCAATTGCTCACCGAAGACTATTACATCGCCAACAAGCTCGCCAAGGGTTTCATCGGCAGCCCGCATGTCGACACCAATTCGCGGCTGTGCATGGCGAGCGCAGTGGCGGCGCACAATCGGGCATTCGGCGAAGACGTCGTGCCGTGCAGCTATGATGACCTTGATGAAGCCGACCTGATCCTGCTGGTCGGATCGAACACTGCCTGGTGCCACCCGGTGATCTGGCAGCGGATCGAGCGGGCCCGCGAGGCGCGCGGCACCAAGATCGTCGTGATCGATCCGCGCCGCACCGAAACCGCTGCGGGTGCAGACCTGCACATCCCAATTGCGCCCGATGGCGACATTGCCCTGTTCAATGCACTGCTCGCGGCGATGCAGACGCGCGGGGCGCTGGACGAGGGATACCTTGCGGATCGCTGCGACGTTCCGGCTGGCTTCTGGGAAGCTATAGCCCATCCCCTTCAGGGGAGGGGTTGGGGTGGGGTGTGTCCGTCTGAATCAACGCCGCCTAAAACGACAGACCCCACCCCCAACCCCTCCCCTGAAGGGGAGGGGCTTCTAGGCGGCATCGACAGCGAACTGTTCGCCCGGCTTGCCGACATGGTCGCGGCCTATCCGCGCATGATCACGCTGTTCAGCCAGGGCTCGAACCAGTCGGTCTGCGGCACCGACAAGGGCAATGCGATCATCAACCTGCACCTTGGGCTTGGCCGCATAAATCAGCCGGGCGCGGGGCCGTTCAGCATCACCGGCCAGCCCAATGCCATGGGCGGGCGAGAAGTGGGCGGGCTGGCCAATATGCTCGCCTGCCACCTCGGCTTCTCGGACGGTGAGCGCGCGGACGTGGCGCAGTTCTGGCAGGCGCCCGCCTTGGTCACCGGGCCGGGGCTGAAGGCGGTCGACATGTTCCGTGCGATCCATGATGGCCGGATCAAGTTCCTCTGGGTGATGGCGACCAACCCCGCTGTCTCGATGCCCGATGCGGGCTTCGTGCGCGAGGCGCTGGCGCGCTGCCCAACGGTGGTCGTCTCCGAAGTGATGGCCGACACCGACACTGCCCGCCAGGCCCATATTCGCCTGCCAGCACTGGGCTGGGCGGAAAAGGACGGCACCGTCACCAATTCGGAGCGCCGCATCAGCCGCCAGCGCGGCATTCTGGCGGCACCCGGCGAGGCGCGGGCGGACTGGCAGATTATGTGTGATGTCGCGGCGCAGCTTGGGTATGGCGCGGAATTTTCCCATGCCAGCCCGGCGGATGTTTACCGCGAATATGCCGCGATGACCGCGCTGGCAGTGCGCCACGGCAAAATTCTGGACCTGACCGCCACGGCGGCGATCAGCGACGACGAATTCGAAGAGATGGAGCCGTTCCAGTGGGGCGGACGGTTTCCACTGGCGGAGCGCTACTCCACCCCCAGCGGCAAGGCGCAAATGCTGGCCGTCGCCGCTCCGCAAATCGAGGTGAATCCCGACTATCCGCTGCGGCTGAACACCGGCCGTTATCGCGACCAGTGGCACACGATGACCCGCACCGGCCTCTCGCCAAAACTGTCGCAGCATCGGCGCGAGCCGCTGGTGGAAGTGCACCCCGATGATGCCGAAAAGGCAGGCTTGGCAGACGGCGCACTGGCCACGGTGTCGGCGGCGCAAGGCGCGTCGATCTACCGCGTCTGCGTGACCAGCGATCAGGGACGCGGGCAGATTTTCGTGCCGATGCATTTCACCGACACCAACAGCGGCGGCGGGCGCACCGGGCGGCTGATACACCAAAAGACCGATCCAGTCTCCGGCCAGCCGGCTTTCAAAGATGTGCCGGCGAAAGTGGCGGCGTTCAGCCCCGAATGGCGCGGGTTCCTCGTCAGCCGGCAGGCCACTGTGCCGCAGGCGAGCTATTGGGCGCAGAGCCGCATCGAGGGCGGCTGGCTGACCGAATTGGCAGGGCTAGGGGCGGTCGATGTCGATGCGCTGCTGCCCGATGGCCCGCGCAGTCAGGTCGCCGATCTTGGCAAGGGGATGCAGCGCATCGCCGTCAACGGGGAACAGGGCGCGCTTGATGCCATACTTTACCTCACCCGCAGCGGCACTTTGCCCGATCGCGGCTGGATCGTGCGCCAGTTCGCCGGGGCCGCAGGCTCGATGGTAGAACTGCTCGCCGGCCGCCCAGCCCAGCCGCAGGAAGATCACGGCGCCGTCGTCTGCCTGTGCCACGATATTGGCGAGCGCCAGATCGCAGCCGCCGTGCGGGGCGGGTCATGCACCGTGGCCGAGGTCGGCGAGTGCACTCGCGCCGGCACCAATTGCGGCTCGTGCCGCCCACTGCTGGCCAAGCTGATCGAGCAAACTCTTGAGCTGGAGCCAGTGCAATGACCACGATCAAGACGGGGACGGCTATCGAACCCGGCGAAGTGTGGCTGGTTGGCGCGGGCCCAGGCGATCCCGAATTGCTCACCCGCAAGGCCGAGCGCCTGCTGCAATGCGCCAGCGTGGTGTTTCATGATGCGCTGGTCGGCGCGGGCGTGCTGGCGCTGGTGCCCGGCCATGTCCGGCTGGTCAGCGTCGGCAAACGCTCTGGCCGCCATTCGAAAGATCAGCAGACCATCGACCAGTTGATCGTCGCGGCAGCGCTCGCCGGGGAACGGGTGGTGCGCCTCAAGGGCGGCGATCCCTCAATTTTCGGCCGCGCGACTGAAGAGCTTGATGCCTGCCGCGCGGCTGGCGTGCCGGTGCGCATCTGCCCCGGCGTCACCGCCGCCAGCGCCGCCGCCGCCAGCCTTGGCCGTTCGCTGACCTTGCGCGGCCTTGCCCGCCGGTTGACTTTGGTCACCGCCCACACCCGCAGCGACGGCGCACCAGACATCGACTGGCAGGCGCTCAGCGATCCGCAGGCGACGCTGGCGATCTATATGGGCAAGGCGGCAGCCGCAGACATCTCACGTGAGCTGATCGCCCATGGCCTGCCCGGCGATACCCCGGTGGCGCTGGTGGAAAACGCCTCGCTGCCCGGCGAGCGCACGCTCACCACGCGGCTCGATCTGTTGCCGATCGCGGCGAAGACGCTGGGCGATGGCCCGGCGCTGGTGCTGGTCGGGCAGGCGGTGTCAGCCGCCCACGATGAAAAACCAGCGAATCAGGTGAACAAGTGGCAGGCTACCTGCCTGTCAGGCTGATCTGCCAGCGGGAGCAGCAACGGCGTTTCCACGCGGCACCGTTCCATCGCAAAGGGGCAACGCCCGGCAAACCGGCAGCCCGGACCAATGTCGACCGGCGAAGGAATCTCGCCAGTGATCGTGGTGGATTTGCGGGCACGCTCCTGTTCGGGATCGGGCTCCGGATTGGAGGCAATGAGGATCTGCGTATAGGGATGCTTCGGATTGAAGAACACATCCTGCGCCGGGCCGATCTCGGCCATCGCGCCCAGATACATCACCGCCATGCGGTCGCTGATATAGCGCACCATCGACAGGTCGTGGGCGATGAACAGCAAGGTCAGCCCCATCGATGCCTTGAGCTCCTCAAGCAGATTGACCACTTGCGCCTGCACGGAAACATCGAGCGCCGAAATCGGCTCGTCGCAAACGACAAATTCAGGCTCCAGGATCAGCGCGCGGGCAATGCCGATCCGCTGACGCTGGCCGCCGGAAAATTCATGCGGATAGCGCGACATGTAATCCGGCTCGAGCCCGACCCGGCTGAGCCAGCTGGCCACCCGGTCGCGCACATCATTGCCCGAAAGGGCGCTGTGCAGTTTCAGACCCTCGCCGACAATCTCGCCGACCGTCATGCGCGGGTTGAGCGAGGAATAGGGGTCCTGAAAAATCATCTGCATGGTTTTTGCGTGGCGCCGGAAATCCGCTGCGCCATAGCGCTGGGGCAGCTCTACGCCGCGATAGGTCACCGTGCCGCTGGTCTTGGGCAGCAAACCGATCAGGGTCTTACCGAAAGTCGTCTTGCCCGAGCCCGATTCGCCCACCAGCCCGACGATTTCGCGTTCATGGATGGTCAGGTCGACCCCATCGACCGCATGAACCTTGCGCCCCTTCGGCAAAGGGAAAAACTTCGTGAGGTTGTCAGACACGACAAGAGGCGGGGAGGCGATCACGGGTTCTTCTCCGCCGATCGGGTGCCAGCGGCAATCATGCCGGCGCCGCCCGCAGCCTTTTCATGGTGCAGCCAGCATTTGCCGTAATGATCCTTGCCGACCACGAAGGGTGCAGGCTCATCAGTGCTGCAGATCCGCATCGCATGGGGGCACCGGGCGGCATAAGCGCAACCGGTGGGCGGCGAGAACAGATCGGGCGGGCTGCCTTCGATCGGCAGCAGCCGGTGCTGGGCATCAGGATTGTTGCTGGGCATCGCCGCGCGCAGCCCCACGGTATAGGGATGCGCCGGGCGATAGAAAATGTCGTCGACGCTGCCCCGTTCGACAATCTGCCCGGCATACATCACCGCGACTTCATCGGCCATGCGGGCGACCACACCCAGATCATGGGTGATCAGGATGATCGCCGTGCCATGCTCGCGCTGGAGATCGCCCATCAGGTCAAGAACCTGCGCCTGAATGGTGACATCGAGCGCAGTGGTCGGCTCGTCGGCGATCAGGATCGCCGGCTCGCAGGCGATCGCCATGGCAATCATCGCGCGCTGCAGCATCCCGCCGGAAAATTCGAACGGATATTGCCGCGCCCGCTGCGCCGCCTCGGGGATGCGGACCATTTCCAGCAGTTCGATGGCGCGGGCATAGGCGCGTTTGCGGCTCCACCCCAGGTGGACTTCCAGCGTTTCGGCAATCTGTCGGCCAATCGTCATCGTCGGGTTCAGCGAAGTCATCGGGTCCTGGAAGATCATGCCGATCTCGCTGCCGCGAAAATCCCGCCCGTCGATGCGCGAGGTGCCCAGGATATTTTGCCCGCGCAGCTCTGCCGTGCCCGATTTCAGCCGGCCCGGCGGCATCGGCACCAGCCCCATCAGCGCCTGCACCGTCACCGATTTGCCGCAGCCCGATTCGCCGACGATGGCCAGCGTCTTGCCCGCTTCCACACTGAAGCTGACCCCGCGCACTGCCTGAACGGTGCCGCCATAGGTGTCGAACTCGACCTGCAAGTTGTTCACAGCGAGCAGAGGCACAGGCGCCGT
>JANOBA010000408.1:0-1571 GCA_031411415.1 Novosphingobium sp. | reverse complement strand
CAATCCGGCGCATCTGCGCCTCGCTCAGCATAAACAGGTCATCCACAAGCAGCACCTCCCTGGTGCCGCCATTGAATCAACCATCAGTGCATCATGCAAGAGTGCATCATGCAAGCAATTTAATAGGTCCTGACCCTAGTTCACCCTTCGGTTCACAGTGTATTTCGATCATTGCGTAATTTTTACTATGAAATCGCAAATGAAATTGGAAATAATATAGGACCGTGCTTCATTAAAACAGCGTCTGAGTTTCGTCAAGCTGCCCGAAGCCACTGCCGAACGTCCTATACCGCGACTGCGTTGCTTCGAGTAGGCGAACGTCAGGGCTGCCAATGCGGTCATGGCGCGCTGGCTAGCCGATTGCCGGCGGGGCGCAAAACACTTCACCGTGTTTGTGCACTTTTTCGGTGCGCGGGGGCGCAGATGCGCTAGCATCGCGGCAGGATGAGTGGAGGATTCGTCATGTTGAAATCACGCAAGATTGCTTTGTGCCTCGTGGGCGGTGCTGCCGCCCTGGCGGCCATTCCCTTGCTGGCCCAGCAGCGGGCGGCGAGTGGCCCGGTGGCGCGTTATGACATGCGTGCGGGAACCACATCGGGAATGGGTGCGGGCCAAATGAACCCGATGGCCATGATGATGGGCGGCGGGCGCGGCAGCAATGTGCAGCACGAACTCTATCTGCGTTTAGGCTCAGCCAGCGCGCCCACCGGCGGCGGCGCCAAGGCCGATCACTTCATGCCGCCCAGCGCGAAACTGGGGCGGTCGGTTGCGCTGACAACGCCGACGCAGGAGCGCGTACCCAGCGAAATGCCGGAGAAACCGCGCGGGCGGTTGTTGCTCTATTGGGGTTGCGGCGAGCATGCCGGCGCCGGCCAGCCGGTGGTCATCGATTTCGCCAAACTGGCGGCTGGGCAGGTCCCGCCGGGACTATGGTCGACTGCGGTGGTGCGCGATTGGGGCCCGACATTGGCCAACAGCCGGACTTTCGGGCGCTGGCCGGCGGAGGACGGCAAATTCGTCAAGCCCGACACATCGTTGCCCGGGCCACACCGCGTGGCGGGCAACTATGCGCCGGAAATTGCCTTTACCTTGACCAAGGATTTCATGGCGCCGCTATCCTCGCGCACGAGTGCCAATCCCAGCGGTTCGACGCTGGTGCAATGGACCGGGATTGCCGATGCCACCGGCTATCTGGTCACGCTGTTCGGCGGCAAGCAGGGGCCGGGCGGGCAGATGGGCGACATGGTGATGTGGACTTCGAGCGCGACCCGCCAGTTCGGCGGCGGTTATGGTGACTGGCTGACCCCGGGGCAGGTGGCTGGTCTGGTGCGCGATCGCTCGGTGCTCGCGCCCACGGTGACCAGCTGCGTGATACCGCTTGAAGTTCGCCGTGACGCTCCAGATTTCCGGGTTGGTTCGCTCAACGCTTTTGGCCCGATGGAGGAATTCTCCTATCCGCCGCGCCCCGCAACCGGCCCGTGGAACCTCCAGTGGACCGCGCGGATCCGCCACAAGTCGACCAACAGCTGGATGGACATCCCCGGCATGAATGGCGCGATGGGCATGGATGA
>JANOBA010000407.1:0-5132 GCA_031411415.1 Novosphingobium sp. | reverse complement strand
GGCATCGCCGGGCTGTTTGGCGTGGCGGGCAAGCTGGTCACCGGCTGGCTGCTGGATCGCTATGCCGCGCGCTGGGTTGGCGGGCTGACCTTGGCGGCGACGTCGATGACCTTCATCCTGCTGTTGCTGCCCGATCGTTCGATGGCAGTCATCATCGCCGCCATGCTGATCAATGGCTATGCGGCGGGGACCAAGCTGCAGATCGCCGGCTATCTGACTTCGGCCTATGCCGGGATGAAGAATTTCGGGCTGATCTTCGGCACCATGGCCAGCCTGATCGCGGCGGGATCGGGTCTGGGGCCACTGATGGCGGGCTTCCTGTTCGACACTTACGGCAATTATGATGTTTATCTGTGGATCGGCATTTTCGGCACGCTGATCAGCGCCTGGCTGATTTTTGGCCTGCCCGGCTATCCCGACTGGACGAAGCGCGAAGCCGGGGAATTTGCCTGAGCAGCTGGTGCAGGCGCCGTGGTGGCGCGGGTGATCAGGTTGGCAAAGAATTCCGCAGGTTGTGGCTGGCCGGCGGGGCCCGCGAGCTGAATTGCGGCGGCAAAGGCCATTTCGCTCCACGGCGGGCGCAAGCTGGAGAGTGGAGCGGGAAGCGCCTCGGCCATGCCGCTGTCGCCAAAGCCGATCAGCGAGAGCGCTGCAGGAACCTCCACGCCAAGCGCCAAAGCCGCCTTCAGCGCACCTGCGGCAAGCAGGTCGGATGCGGCGAGAATTGCGGTGGGGCGCGGGCTGACAGCGATCAGCAACCGTGCCGCCGCCTCGCCCGATGCAATGCTGCCGTCGCTGCCCGCCACCAGCTCTGCCCCCCGGTCAAGCTCGTGCGCGGCAAGCGCGTCGATGAAGCCAAGCTCGCATTCGCGTGAGGAAAGCGATTGCTCCGGCCCGGCGATAAAGCCGATGCGGCTGTGGCCAAGCGCAATCAGATAGTGCGTGGCATCGGCCATGCCCTGCCGGTCGTTGGCGCAGAGCACTGGTGAGGGGCCGGGCAGGTCGCACGGCGAGAGCCGGATCGGCGGGCAGCCGAGTTCAGCGCAGAGTTCAGCGAGACCGGCCATGGCGGACAGCGGGGGCATAATGATTGCGCCCTGCGGCCGGTGCAATTCCACAAAGCGGCGCAGGTCTGCCAGCAGCCACGGCGACCCTGCCTCGCCTTCGAACAGGATCAGCCCGCAGGAACTGTCTCGCAGCGCAGCCAAAGCCCCGCGCTGGGCGGCGGAATTGTCACCGAAGGGAGGCTGGATGAGTACGAGCAGGGGGGCGGCCATGATCATGATGAATCATGCATCCGCCCCGCTGACAAGCTCTGATAGGTCCGCTTTCGAGTGATTGCCGGATTTCTGCAAGTTGGTATCAGTCCCGGGCCAGCAGCAGCGCCGCCGCCAGCGGACCGCCGCCTGAGGTTGCCACTGCGACCTTGGGATCACCCGGGATCTGCCGCGCGCCCGCCTTGCCGCGCAGTTGCGTGGCGGCCTCGTGGGCAAAGCCGAAGCCGTGGAGCCGCCCGGCGCCGATCTGGCCGCCGCCGGTGTTGAGCGGCAGCTCGCCGCCGATCGCAATGCGCGTGCCGCCTTCGACGAACTTGTGGCCCTCGCCGATTTCGCAGAAGCCCAGCGCTTCCAGCCAGCCGATCGGGAAGAAGGCGAAACCATCATAGAACTGGACGGTGTCGACATCTTTCGGCTTGTAGTCGGTCTTGCTCCACAGGTCCTTGCCGGTGGCATAGCAGGCCATCTGGTCTGGCTGGTCCCAGCTCCAGCGGTCGACCGCGCCGGCGCTGGTGACGATACGGACCGGGTTTGGCGAAACCTCGTCCAGCGCATCGCCAGCCGAGACGATCACCACGGTCGAGCAATCGGTGAAGCGGTCGCAGTCATACAGGCAGAACGGCGTCGAGATCAGCCGCGCGGACATGTATTTTTCCATGGTCAGCGGCTCTTTGGTGATCGCCGAGGCGCGCGGATTGAGCGAAGCATTGCGCGTGGCGTTGAGCGCGACTTGCGCCAGCTGCTCGCGGGTCATGCCATAGAGGTGCATCTGCCGCATGGCATATTGCGCCACCCAGCAGGCGGCAGAAATCGCGAAGAACGGCGCGGTCCACTGCGAGAAGCCTTCGACGGTATCGCGCTTGAGGGCGGGAAACTCCTCGGGCCGCGACATTGCTGCTGCCTCATAGACCGTGCGGAAGCAGATGACATGGCGAGCCTGGCCGCTGCGCACTGCATCCGCCGCGGCTGCGATTGCCGAGAGCTGCGCCGGGATTTCGCCGCCGCCCATATGCCAGCGCGCCTTGATGCCGAACTGTTCGATCACCTCTGGCGCGCCGACGGGCGAAAAGCCGAGATAGCCGTGGCTTTTGCCGGGATAAGTTGCGACTCCGTCGATCTGTTCCAGTGTCAGCCCGGCATCGGCCAGCGCTTCCATTATGGCGTCCTTGGTCAGGCCCATGGCTGAGCGTTCAACGCGGATGCCGACTTCGGATTGGCCAACGCCGGTGATGTATGCTTCGCGCGCCATGCTCAGGCTTCCTTCTCGAACAGGGGATACCAGATGCCGTCCTGCTCTTCGAACTTGACCTGCACTTTGTCTCCGAAATCAACGGCATCGACCGGGCAGCCAACCACGTTAGTTGTCAGGATCACATCGGGTGCATCGTCAAGCCGCACGCGGGCGATGACGAAGGGCACTTCCAGTCCCGGCATCCATGGCTGGTGGTTGACCGTGTAGGTATCGACCGTGCCTTTGCCGCTGACCGCGTGGGGCGTCATGGCCTCGCTCTGGCAATGGCGGCACATCAGCAGCGGCGGATGGGTGAATTCTCCGCAATCGCTGCATTTCATGATGTTTAGCTTGCCTTCGGCGCCGCCGGTCCAGAATGCGCGGTTCTCGCTATCGAGGCGTGGCCTTGGCCGTTTTGGGGATGTCATATGATGGGTGGCTCCGATGTTCAGGAATTGCTTGGCGGTGGGTTGCTGCCCGCAGGGCTGAGCGCGCCGGTAAGGAGGCCGCCGGCATAGCCCTGATCGGTGTAGAGCATGGTGCCGGTGACGGTGGCGTTGAGCGGGCTGCACAGCAGGAGGAGCGACCAGGCCTGCTCCTCGGCGGTGGGCATGCGGCCCATCAAGGGGAAGGGATAGCTCGCCATGAAGCCCTCGGGCATTTTGGGGATAGTCGCTGCCATGAAGGCGGTGTCGACCGGGCAGGGAGCAGTGCAATTGATCCGGATGCGGCGCGTTGCGGCAAGCTGCGGCGCGGCTTGCTGGATCCAGACGAACAGCAGTTCCTTCGACGGCGAATAGCCATCACGCAGCGCCCCCGGATTAGCCTCGTAAAAGGCCTTGATCCCGGCAAAATCGGGGATCGCGGCCACTTTCAGGTTTTCCTCAAGGTGGCTCTGCCAATAGCGCGCCGCGACCGAGGCGATCAGGCCCACGCTGCCGCCGTCCTGCACCTGGCCAAGCATTGCCTCGGTGAACATCCGCGTGCCGGCATAGTTCACCAGCAGGCAGCCGAGCGGGCCCAAAGTGTGCGGCGGAATGCCGGCGACGGGCAACAGATAGTCAATCGGGCCAACGGATTTCAGCTGCGCCGCCGCCGCATCGATGCTGGCGGGATCGGCGAGATCAACGGGGACATAACTGGCGCATGCGACTTTCGGCGGGGCAATGTCGGCGATGTGCACGACCGCGCCCAGATCGCCCAGCAGCCGCGCCGCCGCTTCGCCCATGCCCGACGATCCGCCGGTCAGCACTACGGTCTTGCCGCGATAGCCAAGGCCATCGAGATCGCTGCGGCTCATGTTGATTCCTCTCCGTTTCGCGCAACTTGAAAGCATGGCGGCGGCCCGGTCAAGTGCGGGCTGTCAATCGACCACCTTGCGCGCGATCAGATCGGCCAGCTCTTCCTCGCCCAGCCCCAGGACCTCGCGATAGACATAGTCGTTGTGCTCGCCCAGCAAGGGCGCGCCGCGCTCCACGGCCGCCATGTCAGGCTCCATCCGCCAGCTCGGCCCGATGATCGGGCGCGCACCGTTGCGGTGGTCGCTGACCATGCGGAAGGCCTCTCGCGCCCAGAAGTAATCATCGCTGCACAGGTCGATGGAGGACTGGCTGCGGAAGGCGGGTACTCCGGCGAGGCGCAGTGCTTCGGCGAGCGCGCTGGCGTTGTGCGGCGCGGTCAATGCGCCAAGTGCGGCATCGAGTGCATGGCGATTTGCCAGCCGCAGTTCGAGGCTGGCGAAGCGCGGATCATCGGCCATGCCAAGCGAGCCGCACAGCGCGGTCCATTCGGCTTGCGTATCGCAGGCGATGCTGATCCATTCCTTGTCAGCGCAAGGGTAGGCGCCGTGCGGGGCGATCTCGGGATGGAAATTGCCATCCGATTGCGGCACTTCGCCGGTCAGACTGAAAGCAAACAGGCTGTCGCCGACCAGACTGGTCATTGCTTCGACTGCCGAATGGTCGATGAACTGGCCTTCGCCAGTGTTCTCGCGGTGGTGCAGCGCGGCTATGCAGGCCAGCGCTGCGAGCGCGCCGACGGTGGAATCGCCATAGCGGATGTTCATCCCCTCGGGCGTTTCGCCTTCATAGCCGACCAGATTGGTCAGCCCCGAAAGCGCGGCGAAGCAGGGCGCATATCCGGTCTGATAGCCCAGCGGACCATCGTTGCCCCACATCTTGATCGAGCACTGGATGATGTCGGGTTTGATCGCCTTGAGGTCGTCATAACCCAGCTTCGATCGCTCGATCGCGCCGGGGCGGATGTTGTCGATGAAGATATCGCTCTGCGCCACCAGCTTGCGCACCAGATTGAGGCCTTCGTCCGTCTTCATGTTGACCTGAACCGAGAGGATCTCCTGATTGATCGCGAGGAAATAGGGCGCCGAATTGATGTCCACGCCGCCATAGGCGCGCATCTCGTCGAGGTTCGACAGCGATTCGATCTTGATCACTTCGGCACCGAGATGGGCGAGCATCTTGCCAGCATAAGGCCCAGCCCAGACTTTGGTCAGTTCGACAACGCGGACACCGGCAAGCGGGCCCCCTCGGTTGGGCATGGCACGATCAGGAATTGGCATCGCGCGCCTCCCCCTGATCCGCGGCCAATGCCGGGGCCGGGCTGAC
>JANOBA010000406.1:0-4033 GCA_031411415.1 Novosphingobium sp. | reverse complement strand
GCATCGGGCTCAATGGCGGGGCGCAGTTCAAGCACAGCGAGGCCTTCTCGTTTCAGGTGATGACCGAGGATCAGGCCGAAACCGATCGCTACTGGGATGCACTCGTCGGCAATGGCGGCGAGGAAAGCCAATGCGGCTGGTGCCGGGATCGCTGGGGCATTTCCTGGCAGATCACCCCGCGCATCCTGACCGAAGCCATGGCGGCCGGCGGCGCGGCAGCCGGGCGGGCGTTTGCGGCGATGATGGAGATGAAAAAGCTCGATGTCGCGGCCATTGCAGCCGCAATAAAGGGCTAGGCGATGCTCGTCCTCTATGGCCATCCGTTCTCCAGCTACACCTGGAAGGCGCTGATCGCGCTCTATGCCAGTGGGCTGGAGTTCGATGTGCGCGCGGTCGATCCAGAATTTCCGGAACACATTGCCACGGTCTTGGCCGCCTCGCCGCTCGGCAAGTTTCCGCTGCTAGTCGACGGCGAGAACCAGATCTTCGAGGCGACCAGCATCATCGAATACCTCGCCGTCCACCACCCCACCGCAGAAGTGCTGATCCCCGCCGATCCCGCCGCCGCGGTTGCGGTGCGGATGCTCGACCGGGTGTTCGACAACTATGTGATGAACATCATGCAAGTGGTGGTCGATGAATACATCGACAATCCGCAAGCGCCCAATCAGGCCAAGCTTGAGGCCGTCCGGGAAAAGCTGCGGCGCAGCTATGCCTGGCTCGAAGGCTGGCTGGAATTTTATCCTGTCACCGGCCAGATCTCCCTGATCGAATGCGCCGCTGCACCCTCGCTGTTCTATGCCGACTGGGTCGAGCAGATCGGCGATGCCTACCCCCGTCTTGCCGCCTGGCGCGCACATCTGCTCAGCCTGCCCCCGGTGGCGCGGTGCGTCGAAGACGCGCGGCCTTTCCGTGAAAACTTCCCGCCGGGCGCGCCGGACCGGGATTGATCAGGTTTAGGCAAACGCCGCCGCCTTGCGCAGCAGCTGATAGGCCTCCACCACGCCCTGCAAACGCGTCTCAAAGCTGCGGTCGCCGCCGTTGCGGTCTGGGTGATAGCGGCGCACGAGGTCGGAATAGCGGCTGCGCAGCGCGCGCCGGTCAGCGCCGGGCGGCAGGCCGAGCACATCCAGCGCGCGGCGTTGCTCGGGGCTGAATACCCAGCCATCGCTGCGCCCGCCGGGCTGGCGGCTGCGCATCTGATCGCGCGCGCGGGCCGATATGGCTTCCAGCGGATCGGCATAGTCGCCCCAACGCGGGGGCGAATCGATGCCTGCGGTGGGCGAAAACGCGCGAGTCTCGCTCTCCCAACCGTGGATCGGCGATTGCGCGCGGAATATCTCCTCGGGGCTCATGCCAGAGAAATAATCATAGCGGGCATTGAACGCGCGGACATGGTCGAGGCAGAACCAGCGGTAGTCCCCCGGCCCGTCAAAGCCCCGATTGGACTTGAGCGCACGGCCCCCCGGCGCGCGGAATTCGCCCGGCTCCTCGCAACCCGGCCAGTTGCAGGCCCGGCCCTGCGCCTCGCGGCGGCCATGGAATCGATCATGTTGCACCGGCTTACAAATGGCGCGTGATCGGCTAGATGTGAAGCCCAAGGAGACATGATGACCGGACCCCTCGCCCAAGAAATCGCCCGACTGCTCACCGCAGAGTTCGCGCCCACCAGCCTTGACGTCATCAACGACAGCGCTCGCCACCACGGCCACAGCGGCGATGACGGCAGCGGCGGATCGCATTTCACCGTGGAGATCGAAAGCGCTGCCTTTGCCGGTGCCTCGCGGCTGCAACGCCAGCGGCTGGTCAACGCCGCCTTAGGCGACATACCCGGCCAGCGGGTCCATGCGCTGGCCATCCGGGCGCATGCGCCCGGTGAAACTGGGGCGATCAAAGCCAAAGCACCCGGCGAATGAAGCGCGTAACTCTCGCCTCGGGCATCGAACTCGATTATCTCGACGAAGGCCCGCAGGATGCCCCCGCGCTGATCTTCCTCCACGGCTTCCCCGAATCGCACCACACCTGGCGCCACCAGATAGCGCATTTCTCGGGCCGGTTTCGCTGCATCGCGCCCGATCAGCGCGGCTATTGCGGCTCGTCAAAACCGCAGGATCTGGCGAGTTACACGCCCGACAAGCTGGCCGGCGACGTGTTTCAGCTGGCAGATGCGCTGGGCGTGGGCCAGTTTACCGTCGTCGGCCATGATTGGGGCGGCGCGATTGCCTGGATCGTCGCCATGTTGGGGCAAGGCTCGCGGGTGACCCACGCCGTGATCGCCAATGCGCCGCACCCGGTGGTCTTCGCGCAGCTGCAATGGCTCGATCCGGTGCAGCGGCAGGCCAGCCAGTATTTCCGCGCCTTCCGCGACCCGGCCTACGATGAGCTGGTGCAGCAGCATGGCCTCGCGGCGATGCTGCTCAAGGCCTTCGGTGGCGTCGACATCCGCGAGCTCGGCGAGGCCGGACAGGCCGCGATCCGGGCCATGATGGAGCGGCTGACCGACCCGGAGCAGCGCGAGGCGCAGCTGGCCGACTGGCAGAACCCGGACACTGCTTTCGGAATGCTCAACTGGTATCGCGCCAGCCCGATTGCGGTGCCGCCGATGGATGCGGCGTTCGCGCTGCCCGAAGGCTGGCAACCGCCGAAGCTGCCCCGGCTGACGATCCCGGCTCTGGTGATCTGGGCGATGGACGACACCGCCCTGCCGCCCGCAAACCTTGATGGGCTGGCCGGCCAGGTCGATGATCTGACCGTGGCGCAAGTGCCCGATTGCAGCCATTTCGTCACCTGGCAGGCGCCGGACGCGGTGAATGCGGCGATGGACGCGTTTCTGGGTTAGGCGCCAAACCACTCCAGCCACGCCCCGTGGGCATGGGCGGCGGCCAACAAAGCCTCCTCGCCCCCGCCCGGCCAATAGCGCACCGTCAGGCCATGATTGAGCAATGTCCGGTTCGCCTCCAGCGCCACCCAGGCCAGCGGCCGCCCCGCCGTTGCCCGCGCCGCCGCCGCCGCCATCGCCGCGTGCACCCGCGCCTGCTGATCCGTGGGCACATATTGCCAGACGATCGAATGCATCAGCACCCGCGTTGTCCCCTCCGCTTGCGGGAGGGCAAGCGCCTGTTCGACGAAATCGGCGGCATTCATCGCGGTCAGATCAGGCGGGCGGACGCTCGCCGCCGCAATTGCCGCCTCCAGCCGCGCGAAACGGACGGTGTGTTCGGGCCAGATATAGGCCTTGAGCCGCAGCGCCTGCGCGGGATCGGCAAGATCAACCGGAGCGACATCGCAGCCCTTGAGCCAAGCAAAGCTGATCGGCTGATCCGGCGGCGGGGTCCCGCGCCATTCAGGCTCAAAACGCATCACCGCCGCATCCGGCCCCACCGAAACACCGCCGAGATCATAGTGATAGCGGTCGATCATCAGGTTGATGCCCGCGCTGGAGCCGATTTCCAGGCATTCGAAGCGCGGCGGCAGGCCGCGCTCTGCCAGCCACAGCAGCCCGGCGATAAAGCCGCAGCTGCGCCCCGCCTCGTTGGTCTGCGGCGGGCCGTCCAGCCAAGGCATGAGCATTGCCTCATGCCGGCGGACTGCGGCGCGCACGATTGCGACATCGTCAGCCGGCGCATCGACATAGATCGGCGCCAGCTCCGGCTCAGCGCCCGAAAGATGCAGCGCATGCAGCCCGCCCGCCGAGCGCAGCGGCACCGCGTCGCCCAACGGCGATTCTCCCGGCCAATCGCGAATCGCGGCGATGAAGGCGCCCGTATCGTCATCATCAAGGCAGGCCGCGATGGCCGCGACGATCCGCGCGGTGACGGGCGATGTGTTGGCCCGGCAATAATCGACCTGGTTGGCATAGGCCTCGCGCACCGAGCGCGGGTTGCCGATCACTGATTTGCCATCCATCGCCATGTTGCCCTTTCGCCCTGCGCCGCCTAATGCGCCCCGCTATGCAGACCCCGCTCATCTTCGCCGTGCCCAAAGGCCGCATCCTTGACGAAGCGCTGCCGCTGATGGCCCGCGCCGGAGTGGT
>JANOBA010000405.1:0-3509 GCA_031411415.1 Novosphingobium sp. | reverse complement strand
GCGAAGCGCTCCGGATCGACGATGTCCATGGCATATTCGCCGCTTACCCGTTCACCCAAAATGCTGCGTTCGAAAGCGATGCAACCTGGCTCAAGCCGATCTGGGACATGAACTGGCGCTCGCTTCGCATGAGCGCCTTCGAAACATTCTGGGACACCCCCTATTACGAGCAGCTTCAATACGTGGGCGATACGCGGATCGAATCCCTGATGTCGGTTTACCAAAGCGGCGATGATCGCCTGATGCGAAACGCTATCGAGCAATTCGACGATTCCCGGACAGCCGAGGGACTGACTGCCAGTTCCTATCCTTCGAGCCTGCGCCAACAGATCCCGCCGTTTTCGTTATGGTGGGTTGCGATGGTGCATGACTACTGGATGCTGCGTGACGACAAGGCCTTCGTCAGAGCCAGGCTTCAAGGCACGCGCGATGTGCTGGAATGGTTCGAGCGCCATGTCGACGACACCGGCATTCTCGGTCCCATGCCGTGGTGGAATTATCTCGATTGGGCAAAAAACTTTCCCATGGGCATACCTCCTGGAGGAAAGGGAGGTCATTCGGTCGCAATAACGCTCCAGTTCGTGCTGGCCCTGCAGCAGTCAGCGGAAATGGAGATCGCCCTGGGACGTCCCGCGGAAGCGGAGCGATGCAAAGACCTCGCAAATCGGCTGATCGGCACATTACGAGACAAAGCATGGGATAGTTCACGCGGACTTTTCGTCGATAGTCTCGAAGGGCGGTCATTTAGCCAGCAGACGAACGCACTGGCTGTCCTAGTGGGAGCTGTGCCAGAAGGGACGGAGCGCGCGGTCACCGAGACGCTTCTTGCTGCCTCGGATTTGGAGCCTGCGACCTTCTATTTTCGCTTCTACGTTGACGAAGCGCTTCAGCGCACGGGACTTGGGGACAGGTATCTTGATCGGCTGGGCCCCTGGCAAGATATGATTCGCAACGGGATGACAACAACGGCGGAGACGCCTGAGCCGACGCGTTCGGATTCCCATGCTTGGGCAGCGCATCCAAATTATCAACTCTTGGCGACCGTGCTCGGAATACGGCCTGCTGCGCCGGGCTTCGCGCGCGTGGCGATCGCTCCATTTTTGGGGACCCTGAAACGCGCGTCAGGAAAGATTCCTCATTCGCGTGGTGAGATCAAAGTCTCCTACAGACTGAGAGCCGGCAAGCTTTTAGCTACCATCGAGCTACCGACTGGTGTTCCTGCGGACTTTTCCTGGCATGGCGGGAAAGTTGAACTGAAAGGCGGCTTGTCATCGATCCAGTGCACCGAAGGACAATGTCGAACGCAACACGCTGCATCATCGCTGGATTGAACTGGATATGACAGAGCCCACAGCACTGTCGGTTCCGACCATAAGCCCGCCGACAGCGCGTTCGGGAAGCTCGTTGCGGTCGCTACGCAGCACTAAACCTGCATGGGTAGGCGGCGCTTGGAAGACGTGTCCCGAATGGGTTGAACCGCCGACAAAACTGCATTCAAGAGTGCCTCGCGAATTCAGTGAAACGGACCTCCCTCGCTCAGTGGGCGCAAGCGATATCTACATCTACAGGCCCCGAAACGGCGCTGCCGCCTTGCTCGATGACCTGCCCAAAGCGCAGTGGATGCTGGCAGACCTAGGCTATGACGCCGAATGGTTCAGGGACGCCTTGGAGCAAAAGGGTATAAAGCCCTGCATTTCGGCCGCAAATCCCGAACCTTGCCCGTCAAATACGACAAACGTCGATACAAGCGCCGCAATCGCATCGAGTCCATGTTCGGCCGCCTCAAGGATTGGCGCCGTGTCGCAACGCGCTACGACCGATGTCCGCAGACTTTCGTCACCGCGCTCGCCTTGGCCGCAACCGTCATCTTCTGGCTATGATCAACGTGTCCTGGCTCTACGCGTGTTCATGGCGCTTCCGACCCCCATCACTTCAGCCTGAGGACGGTCACGGACTTAGGCGCCAGCTTTAGGTTGAGGACGCCGTTGCGCCCCTCGACATTGTAAGGCTGCGGCGTCGACAAGGCCCATATTCTGAGCCAGGCCTCGACCGCGATGATCGCAGGCTCACCAGAGCCAGCAGAACACCTGTCGCTGCTGTGTTAATCCAGTCAACTCTCCTGAGCTGGACTTCTTCCAGGCCGCACGGCAGCTGCCCCGGACTGCTGGGCACTTTTGAGTCAATATATTCAATTAATGTCTGCGATTTCCCGTCAAACAAGAGTAATGTGGTCACGTTGGGATGGAGGAATCCATGACAGACCATGTCTACAAGCTCTCCGAAATCGTTGGCACTTCGCACGACGGCAATGATGCCGCGATCAAGGCGGCGTTGGAACGCGCGCAACAATCGATCCGCAACATCCGCTGGTACGAAGTGGTCGGATCGCGTGGCTATATTGAGGCCGATGGCAAGGTGATGTATCAGGTAACGCTGAAAGTCGGCTTCACCCTCGAGGGCTGAATGCTGCGCTGGCCACGGTTCAGCCCCCCGGGTCTTCCGCCACCAGTGGCGGGTAGTTCCGGCGGAAAACAGTCAACGGTCGTCATCGCGCACCAGACATTCGTCATAAAGGCCGATCAGCTTGGAAAGGTTTCCATCCTTGAGACGTATAATCGCGCGCGCCTTGTTGCCCTTGACCTGAAACCAGCCCATCTCATTGAGGAAGCTGAGCTTTTTGAAGTCATTCGCCCATACCCGGCAGTTCTTCAGTCATCACATGATAGGTGCGGTGCGTGATTTGCCAGCGGCCATCGCGGCGGACCAACTGGTCCTCGTTGCGCCCGGTCAGGCGATAGGATCCGCCGGGCATCATCAGCCGTTCCTGGCAGACGGCGCGGGCTGTGGCGGTATCACCATCGATCTCGACCGAGCAGAGCTGGGTGAAAAATGTAGTAGCGGTTACCCGGGCCATCAACTCGTCGTATTTGGCGGCAATCGCCGCGCGCCCGCTCTGCTCGAAGTAATGCGTCTTCCACACACCGTCTTCCGCCCAGGGTGCCAGCCACGCCTCCCGGTCCATGCGGTTCGCGCCATCGGCATAGCTGTCATACATCTCGCGAATTGCTATGCGCTCTTCCAGCGGGCCGGTAAACGGCATGGCAGTCCTCTCTCTCGTTGTGTTTGGGCCGAGTGTTTGCCTTCGCTCCATACTGCTGGCAAGCCCTATAGAAGAACAGAAAACGGAAAGGAGTGATGGCAGGCGACCTTGCGGGCAAACACGTGATTTTCACCTGTGCCGGGGGCGGAATAACCAGGCGGTCGCCAAGGCTTTTACCGGTCACTATCTTGTCAGTTCCGGTTCAAGCCGAACTCCCGGGTATGCAGCCGCTCCTTCCAGCTCCCTTCGAGCGCGATAACATCGGCAGGTTCAAGATCGGGCGAAGTGCGCTGCAGGATGCTGAACCTGAGGTCTGCCGGCTCACTGCCTCGCAGGTCGACATTGCCGCCATGACAGGTGCGCGCGTAGGAAAGCCACCGGCCCATGATGTTGTCTTCGCCGCAGGCCG
>JANOBA010000404.1:0-5833 GCA_031411415.1 Novosphingobium sp. | reverse complement strand
GCGCCGATTGCAGTGGGTCCATATTGCCGCCACGGCCCTCGGGGTTGACGTAGATCAGCCCCATCTGGATCGCGGCGAGGGGGTTTTCGAGGTCCATGCCCTTGTCCGGCTGGATCCGCGTCTCGTCGCCTTGCACCCAGTTGGCTTCCTTGCCCCAGTAGATGTCCTTTTCAGGCTGGTAGACATCGGCGCGGCCGCCGCCGAAGCCGAAAACGGGGCCTCCCATCGATTCAATCGCGACATTGCCGGTGAGGATGAATAGATCGGCCCAACTGATTGATTGACCATACTTCTGCTTGATCGGCCAAAGCAGGCGGCGCGCTTTGTCGAGGTTGCCGTTGTCTGGCCATGAATTGAGCGGGGCGAAGCGCTGCTGGCCTGAATTGGCCCCGCCGCGCCCGTCGGCAGTGCGATAGGTGCCGGCTGCATGCCAGGCCATGCGGATGAAAAACGGGCCATAGTGACCATAGTCCGCCGGCCACCAGGGTTGGCTGTCGGTCATTAGTGCGGTGAGATCGGCCTTGAGTGCCTGATATTCGATTTTGCCAAATGCCGCAGCATAGTCGAAGCCGAGGCCCATCGGATCAGCGGAGCCATTGGGTGCGAGAATATCCACTGCGAGCGCGTCAGGCCACCAGTCGCGGTTGGTGCGGCCCAGCAGCGCGCGGACGCCGCCATCACCTTGGAATGGGCAGCCGCCCGAGATTGGTCCGGATTGAGCGTTCATGGTCTTTCTCCTCTCGAACAATTGATTCGATTGCTGAAGGTTACGATCATAATTCAAACGAAATAAGCGATCAAACCCGGATACTATTTACGAAAAAAACGATTAGTTTGTTTTAATCGTGCCTTGCGGGAATCCGGCGCAGGCTTGCCCTATGCAATACCCTTGCCTAAGCGTCCTCGCCATGACGACCCATACCATGACCAATAGGTTGATGCAGCGCGGCATCGATTTCCTCGGCAGCGAACACGCAATCCTGTGCGGGGCGATGTCGTGGGTGTCCGAACGCCATCTCGTTTCGGCGATCAGCAATGCCGGCGGATTCGGAGTGATCGCCTGCGGGGCGATGACGCCCGAACTGCTCGACGGCGAAATCGCGGCAACCAAAGCGCTGGCGACAAAGCCTTTCGGCGTCAACCTGATCACCATGCACCCGGCCTTGTTCGATCTGATCGAGGTTTGCGCGCGGCACAAAGTCAGCCACGTGGTGCTGGCCGGCGGCATTCCGCCCAAAGGCAGCGTCGAGGCGATCAAAGCGTGCGGCGCCAAAGTCATCTGTTTCGCGCCGACT
Organism: Novosphingobium sp.; assembly: GCA_031411415.1. Classification (GTDB taxonomy): domain Bacteria; phylum Pseudomonadota; class Alphaproteobacteria; order Sphingomonadales; family Sphingomonadaceae; genus Novosphingobium. The sequence continues at coordinate 4,538 of JANOBA010000404.1, read as the reverse complement.
GTGGCGCTCGGCAAAAAGCTGCTGCGATCGGGCGCCGATGCGCTGGTGATCGAGGGCAACGAGGCCGGCGGCCATATCGGCCCGGTGGCGACCAGCGTGCTGGCGCAGGAAATCCTGCCCGAACTGGCGGCGGACAATCTGGTGTTCGTGGCCGGCGGCATCGGCAATGGCGCGATGATTGCGGCCTATCTGGAAATGGGCGCCTGCGGGGTGCAACTGGGCACGCGCTTTGCCTGCGCGGCTGAATCGATCGCCCATGCCGATTTCAAGAAAGCCTTCTTCCGCGCCAATGCCCGCGATGCGACCGCATCGGTGCAGGTTGATCCGCGCTTGCCGGTGATCCCGGTGCGCGCGCTGAAAAACAAGGGCACCGAGGAATTCACCGCCAAGCAGGTCGAGGTCGGGCAATTGCTCAATCAGGGCTCCATCGAGATGGGCGAGGCGCAATTGCGCATCGAGCAGTTCTGGGCCGGCGCGCTGCGCCGCGCGGTGATTGACGGTGATGTAGAGAATGGTTCGCTGATGGCCGGGCAGTCGGTCGGTATGGTCACCCGCGAAGAGCCGGTGGCCGAGATCATTGCCAGCCTGATGGAAGAGTGCGAAACTGCACTGGCGCGGCGCTAGAAATCGGGAGAAGCGGGATGCAGGTCCAGGGCCTGAACCATATCAACATTGTCACCGGCGATCTTGATGCGACGGTGCGCTTTTATGACGACCTGTTCGGCATGAAGGCAAAGCCGAATCCGTTCACCATGGCAGGCTTTGAGGGGCGCTGGATTTGCGACGCGGCTGACAATGCCATCGTCCATGTCCAGGTGTTCAACCCCGATCGCCACGGCGAGCTGAAAACCGGCCTCAATGGCGCGCTGGACCATGTTTCGCTGACTTGCTCCGGCTTTGCGGACACCCAGAAGCGCTGCACCGAGCTGGGCATCGAATTCAAAGTAAACGACGGCCGGGTCGCCAATTTGCGCCAGATCTTCGTAAACGATCCCAATGGCGTGGTTCTGGAGCTGAATTTTTCGGGTGATTGAGCGGGCTTCTAACGGATCGCCAAAGTCCCCAGAACGCCGCCATCCACGGCCAGCTCCTGGCCTGTCACGTGGCTCGCCAGATCCGATAGCAGGAATGCTGCCACCGCTCCCGCTTCCTCTGGCCGTCCGATCCGCCCTTGCGGCGTGGTCGCCACCATCGCGGCAACCGCATCGGCCGGCGCGCCGTTCATCATTGGCGTGTCGATAAAGCCGGGGTGCAGGCAATTGCAGCGCAAGCCGCTTGCCGCCACTTCCATCGCCACGGTGCGCGCCAGGCCCAGCGTGGCGTGCTTTGAAACGCAATAGCCCATGTTGCCCGCCATGCCGCGCACCGCGCCCAGCGTTCCTGTCAGCAGGATCGCGCCGCGCCCACGCGCAGTCATCGCCGGCAGCACATGGCGCAGCGCCCAGAACGGTGACCAGACATTGACCCGCAGGCATTCCTCGAACGCCTCGTCGCTATAGTTGCTGGTCAGGGCATAGGCGCCCGGTGCGGCGGCATTGAGGAACAGTCCGTCAATCGGCCCGCCATGCCGCCCCGCCGCATCGAGCGCGGTGAGCAGTTCGCTTTTGAGGCCGACATCGCAGGGCATGGCAAAGGCCGCCGGGCCGATTTCGGCTGCTGCTGCTGCGAGCACATCCGCGCGCCGCGCCAGCAGCGAGACTTTGCCGCCCGCCGCCGCAATGATTTTCGCGGTCGCCAGCCCGATGCCGCTCGATCCGCCGGTGATGACGATGTGCCTGCCGGTGAAATCCATGTCAGATCCTCTGTGCGATGAAGGGGCCCCAGACCTCGGCGTAATCCGTGGATTCGGGCGACCACTGCTGCTCCATGAGTGCGCGTGCCTCAGGCTCGTCCATCCCCAGCACATCGCGATTGTAGCGATAGAAGAACGCCGAAACCCGCCAGTTGGCGATGCAGTGAACGTGGACGGGTTCCTTCTCAGCCTCGTAAGCCTGGCGGAAGGCCTCATATTGGGCTTCTTCCGGCGCAAGGAATGGCACGGGAATGTAAGTGTAACGAATGCCGCGCCCGGCCAGCAAGGCTGCCTCGCCGGGCAGCGAGCCGTTGCCTTCGAGGTCAGGCGCGAGGTTGATGACATGGCGCACCCCGGCCTCTGCCAGCTTGCCGATGTCGTCTGCCAACAGCCTGCCCGAAGTGGTGAGATTGGGCCCGAGCCGCTGCCAGTTGAAAATGGTATCGGGGTCCTCAGTCATCTGCTTCTCCACGGTGCCGCTTCATGGTAATCTCCGCGCCAGTCGAGGCAAGGTGGGAGTTTAGGCGATGTGCGACGAATGGACCGAAGCAGCAGACGATGCCGCGCTGACGCGGCGCGGGCTGTCACGGCGCGATTTTGCCGCCATCGGCGGGGCATTGGCCATCGCGGCCTGCGCTCAGCCGGGCAACGGCAAGGCCTCGCCGCTGCGCGAGGCGATGGTGCGGGTCAACACCCCCGATGGCTATGCCGACTGCTTTTTCGTCCATCCGGCGCGCGGCAAGCATCCCGGCGTCATCATGTGGCCCGATATCGGCGGTCTGCGCGATGCGTTCAAAGTGATGGCGCGGCAGCTTGCGGCTTCGGGCTATGCGGTGCTGGCGGTCAACCAGTTCTACCGCTCGGCCCCTTCGCCGGTGCTTTCGAGCTTTGCCGAATGGCGCACGCCTGCTGGGCGCGCCAAGCTTGCGCCGATGATCGCGCAGCTCACGCAAGAGGCAACGATGCGCGATGCGGCTGCCTTCGCCGCTTTCCTTGATGCCCAGCCGCGTGTCGACAGTCGCCGGAAGATCGGCACTCAAGGCTATTGCATGGGCGGGCCGCATGCAATCCGCACCGCCGCTGCCGCCCCCGCACGGATCGGCGCGGTGGCGAGCTTCCACGGGGCCGGCATAGCCACAGACAAGCCCGACAGCCCGCATTTGCTGCTGGCCCGCACCCAGGCAACATTCCTCATCGCGGTCGCGCGCAACGATGACGCGCGCGATGCCGGCGAGAAAGATCGCTTCACCGCCGCGGCAACGGCGGCGGGGCGGACAGCGGAAGCCGTTGTCTATCCCGCCGATCATGGCTGGTGCGTGCCCGATTCCCCGGTTTACGATGCGGCGCAGGCCGATCTTGCCTGGGAACAGTTGCTGGGGCTCTACGCGGCGCTATAGGATGATGCCTGGCCTCCGGCGAAACGCGCCCGGTTTGCTGAACAGTTCCGGCCAAAAGGGCGCCGCGCATGCAGAATGAACCAGCGGCGAATGGCCCTGCGCCGGGCAATTATGTTCCCGTGATCGATTCTATCCGTTTCCTCGCCGCGCTCTGGGTGTTTTTCAGCCACTTTACCGGCGAAATCCGCAGCTACAGCGATGGCATCGCTTCGCGCCTGCTGGGTGCCGGATTCGATGGTGTTTCGGCTGTCGTGCTGTTCTTCATCATCTCCGGCTTCTGCATTCATCTGCCCAATGCGGATCGGGCGGGCTTCCATGTCTGGCGGTATTTCCTGCGCCGCTATGTCAGGATCGGCCTGCCGCTAGCCGCCTGTCTGATCGTGATGCACCTGCTTGGCGGCAAAGCGTATTTCGGCGGGGAAAGCGTCCTGTGGAGCGTCTATGCCGAGTTGGTCTATTACACGCTCTATCCGTTCATTTTCGTCCTGCAGCGCAAATGGGGATTTGGTCCGCTGCTGCTGGGCAGCTCGGTGTTGTCACTGGGCGTAACGCTGGCGCAGGCCGACGCGCTGCGCATCTGGGAATTCGGCTGGCTGGCCTGGGTCTGGGGCCTGCCGATATGGATCGCCGGGGCGGCAATGGCGCAGAAATTTCGGCAGGGGCATTTGCCTCGTCTGCCGGGCAAGCCAGCGGTCTGGCGCGCGGGTATCTGGCTGATCAGCGTTGCCGCCTTGATGCTGGTGTTCCATTCGCCGATCAAAATTGGCTATCCCGTTTCGATGTATCTCTTTGCGGCGGTGTCGTTTTTCTGGATTTCCAGAGAGCTGGCTGCCGGGCGCAGCCGGCTAGGCGATCTGAGCTATCTGGGGCAGTTTACCTATTCGCTCTATCTGATGCACAATATCGTCATCGGCTATTCGATCGACCTGACCGGTCCGACCAAGCATGCCGGGCAGTTGCTCGGGATTCTGGCGGGTGTCGTGCTTGTCACAGCGGCGTTTTACTATCTGGTGGAGCGCCCGGCGCACCGCCTTGCCCGGTGGCTGACGGCGCCGCGCCCGCAGCCGGCCAGCTCGCCGGGATAATCCCCTTTGCGCCCCGCGCCCGCAGCGCTAGGATGCTTCCAGCTTTCAAAGGGGCAACGCCATGTTCGAGACACTGTTCTTTCTGTTGTTGGTGGTCTTCCTGTTCTTGCTGATGGGCGTTCGCGTCGTCCGGCAGGGATTTGTCTATACCATTGAACGACTGGGCAAATACACGCTGGCGGCGCAGCCGGGGCTGCATATCATCATCCCGTTCATTGATCGCGTGGGCCACAAGGTCAACATGATGGAACAAGTGCTCGACAT
>JANOBA010000403.1:0-1791 GCA_031411415.1 Novosphingobium sp. | reverse complement strand
CCATCGATTTTCTGCCCGGGCCGGGGCCGCAGACGCTCGACCTTGGCCGCCTCGGCAAGGCGGGGATGCAGATCTGCTACGAGATCATCTTCTCGGGCGAAGTGGTCGACCGCAATCACCGCCCTGATTATCTGTTCAACCCTTCCAACGACGGCTGGTTTGGCACAATCGGCCCGCCGCAGCATCTGGCGCAGGCACGAATGCGCGCGGTGGAGGAAGGCCTGCCGGTGCTGCGCGCCACCACCACCGGGATCAGCGCGGTGATCGATGCCGATGGCGTGGTTCGCCAGTTCCTGCCCGGCGGGGCGGCGGGCCGGCTCGATGGCATGGTCCCGTCGGCGCATCCGGCCACGCTATTCGCGCGCGCTGGAAACATGCTTCCGCTTGGCTGGGCGATAGTTCTTCTCGTGCTCAGCCGTGTTGCATCGCGCCGCCGCCGGGGCTAAAGCGAGAGTCACATAAAGCTTTCTTTATATCTCTCACGATATGGACCTCATATGCGCAGCGACTATCTCTTCACCTCGGAAAGCGTTTCCGAAGGCCATCCGGACAAGGTTGCGGATCAGATCAGCGACTCGATCGTCGATCTGTTCCTCGGCAAAGACCCCGAAGCGCGCATTGCCTGCGAGACGCTGACTACCACCCAGCTGGTCGTGCTCGCCGGCGAAATCCGCTGCAAAGGCGTCTATGAGAACGGCGCATGGGCGCCCGGTGCCAAGGAAGAGATCGAGGCCACGGTCCGTCAGACGGTGAAGGACATCGGCTATGAACAGTCAGGCTTCCACTGGCAGACGCTGACTTTCATGAACAATCTGCACGGCCAATCTGCTCACATTGCGCAAGGCGTCGATGCCAGCTCCAACAAGGACGAAGGCGCGGGTGATCAAGGCATCATGTTCGGTTATGCTACCGACGAAACTCCCGACCTGATGCCGGCGACGCTCTATTACAGCCACAAGATCCTGGAGCGCATGGCTGCCGACCGTCACTCGGGCGCGGCGCCTTTCCTTGAGCCTGACGCCAAGAGCCAGGTGACCTTGCGCTATGAAGGCAGCTTGCCGGTTGCCGCCACCGCCGTGGTCGTCTCGACCCAGCACGCCAAGGGCTATGACGAGGGCGACAAGGAAGCCGAGCTACACGCCTATGTGAAGAAAGTGATCGCCGATGTGATCCCGCCGGTTCTGCTGCGCGAGACCGAGTATCACATCAACCCCACCGGCAGCTTCGAGATCGGCGGGCCTGACGGCGACGCGGGACTCACCGGCCGCAAGATCATCGTCGATACCTACGGCGGCGCGGCCCCGCATGGCGGCGGCGCGTTTTCGGGCAAAGACCCGACCAAGGTTGACCGTTCGGCGGCCTATATCACGCGCTATCTCGCCAAGAACATCGTTGCGGCGGGCCTTGCCACACGCTGCACCATCCAGTTGGCTTATGCCATTGGCGTGTCAAAGCCGCTGTCGCTCTATGTCGATACGCATGAGACCGGCACAGTCGGCGACGACAAGATCGAAGCGGCGATCATGGGGCTGGAAAAGCTCGGCGGGCTGACCCCGCGCGCGATCCGCACGCATCTCGGCCTCAACAAGCCGATCTACCGCAAGAGCGCCACCTATGGCCACTTTGGCCGCAAGCCGGAAGGCGATTTCTTCCCGTGGGAGCGGACTGATCTGGTGGCGGATTTGAAGGCTGCGTTGGGCTGAAAATAATCGAATCGTCATTGCGAGCGGAGCGAAGCAATCCAGTGCGGTTTGCGCGGCCCTGGATTGCTTCGCTCCGCTCGCCATGACG
>JANOBA010000402.1:0-5416 GCA_031411415.1 Novosphingobium sp. | reverse complement strand
CGATGACATGGTAGGCCTCCATGAAGGCCTCCATCACCACCTTCCAGTTGGCGCGGATCAGCTTGGTGACGTTGGCCTGAATATAGCGGTGCCCGAAGCCGTACTTCTTGTAGTGGCCCATCATCACCGGGCCGAGGAACTCCTCTAGCGGTCCGGCATCAGGATCGGGGTTGATGAAGACGAAGCCCTCCCAGCAGGTTACCTGCACCGGCGGCAATTGCGCTGCATCCTCGCGCACGCCGGGGAAATCCCACTCGTTGGTGATGCGCTTGAGGCTGCCATCGAGGTTCCACGCCCAGCCGTGATAGGGGCACATGAATTCGTCGGCGCCCTTGCCGCTGCAATCCTTGAGCAAGCGCCCGCGATGCAGGCAGATGTTCTGGTGTGCTTTCACCCCGTCCTCGGTGCGCACTACCAGATAGGAGAGGTGGGCGATCTCATAGACATAATAGTCGCCCACATTGGGGATTTCGTCCTCGCGGCAGGCCATCTGCCAGGTCTTCTTCCAGATCTTATCGACCTCGAGGTCGTGGTATTCCTGCTTCCAGTAGCGATCAGTGTTGATCCGGATCGGTTCCCCGGTGATCGTATTGGTCAGCTTCATCGCATCGGGGATGAATTCGGGCTTGCGGTCATTGTCGAGGAAGAACTGCGGATCAAAATAGCCGATCGAGCGCCAGCCATCTACAGTCTCCATACCATTGTCGGGCCGGTAGCCCGCGATAAGGCGGCCTAGATCGTCCATATGGGTGCCGGGGAAGGCTTCTATCGGGATCGTGCCGTCGAAGGTCTTGGACGGCGCGCTCATCCACAGCACTTCGTGGTCGCGCGGCAGGTCCGGCCCGGAAATATAAAGCAGCATCTGCGGATCGGCCTGGGTGACCTCGCCTTCCAGCCATTCGCCCTGCCAGGTGAAGATGCCATAGGCATTGCTGCCTGATTTCTGCACCTTCACTTTGCCGTCGCCAAGGTCCTCATAGACCGTGCCGGTCAGCGGGTGGGGCTCGCGCCGCATGACGTTCATCGTAGTTTCCTCGCCTAGTCTGAGTCTTTATTCGACATTGTTGTCGTAATTTTACCGACTGTCAAAGCGCCAACTACTAACCGCGCGCGATATGCGCATGGGTAATGGCGACCGCCAGCGCGTCAGCCGCGTCCGGTCCTGCCAGTTTGACCCCCGGCAGCAGCACCTTCAGCATCGCCTGAACCTGCGCTTTGTCTGCCCCGCCGGTGCCGACAATCGCCTTCTTGACCAGCCGCGTGGCATATTCCGCCACCGGCATGCCCGCGCGCGCCAGCGCCAGCAGGCAGACCCCGCGCGCCTGCCCCAGTTTCAGCGTCGATTGCGGATTGGTGTTGACGAACACTTCCTCCACCGCGCCCGCATCGGGCATGTGGGTGAGGATTACGTCGGCAAGCTCACGGTCAAGCGTCACCAGCCGCTCGGCGAGGCTGGCCTTGGGATCGGTCTTCACCTGGCCATTGGCGATATGGCTGAGCCGGTTGCCACTTTTGGCGATCACGCCCCAGCCGGTGGTGCCCAGGCCCGGATCGAGGCCGATGATCAGCATGTCAGAGTTTGATCCCGAAGCGGGGGCCGATTAGTGCCATCAGCAGATAGAGCGTCACGGTCAGCGCGCAACCGCCAAGCAGGGCGATCCAGAACGATACCCCTTGGCGCAGCAGCGCCGGGATCAGCAGGAACATCGGCAGCGAGGGCAGGACATACCAGAAGGTCGCTTCGGCATGGATTGCCATGTTTTCCGCATCCGGGCGTTGTTGCCACAACAGCATCATGCCCAGCACGGAAACCAGCGGCAGCGAGGCAACCAGCGCGCCTAAAGTGGGCAGGCGCTTGCCGATTTCGGCGATGGCCACGATCAGCGCGCCTGAGAGCAGCGCCTTCGCGACCAGTTGCCACATCAGGTCACTGCCCCGGCCATCAGCCGAGCTTTTCCATCACCGCGTCGGACACTTCGTAATTGCCCCAGACGGTCTGCACATCGTCGTCATCGTCGAGCACGTCGATCAGCTTGAACAGCGTTGCCGCCTCGCTCTCGCCGACATCGACTTTCAGACCGGGCTTCCATGCCAGCTTGACTGCCGCAGCCTCGCCCAGCGTCTTTTCGAGTTCGCGGGCGACCGGGTGCAAGGTCTCGATGCTGGTCCAGATCGCATGGCCTTCATCGTCGCTCTCGACATCATCAGCGCCGGCTTCGATTGCGGCTTCCAGAACCTTGTCCTCGTCGCCTACGCTGGCCGGGTATTCGATCAGGCCCAGCCGTTCGAAACCGTGGCTCACCGCGCCGCTGGCGCCCAGATTGCCGCCGTTCTTGGCAAAGGCGGTGCGCACGTTGGTGGCGGTGCGGTTGCGGTTGTCGGTCAAGGCCTCGACGATGAGGGCCACGCCGCCCGGGCCATAGCCCTCATAGCGCACTTCCTCGTAGTTCTCGCCTTCGCCCTTGACGGCCTTGTCGATCGCCCGCTGGATATTGTCCTTGGGCACCGATTGCGCCTTGGCGGCGTTGACCGCTGCGCGCAGGCGCGGGTTCATGTCCGGATCGGGCATGCCCATTTTTGCCGCGACGGTGATTTCGCGGGAAAGCTTGGAAAAGCTCGCCGAGCGCTTCTTATCCTGCGCACCCTTGCGGTGCATGATGTTCTTGTATTTGGAATGGCCTGCCATGGATCTGTCTTGCCGCTTAGGGTGAGTTGCGGTGGCCCCTAGCGGAGTGGCGCCAGCGAGACAACTGTCGTTCCCGGTTCAGAACAGCATCTGTCCGCCTTGATCCTTGCTTGCCCGCGCCGCGCGATAGGCAGCAATCGCATAGAGGATCGGCAAGAGCTGCCCAATCGCGATGAGCAGCGCTGACACCAGCATGCCGCTGCTCTCACTGTTGCCGGGGCGCAGATCCAGTGCGCTCATGATGCCGCTGGGGATGAACGTGACGGCGAGAGCCAGCAAAACATAGCCACCAAACCAGCCAATCGCGCGCGCGGTCAGGAATGACCAGATGTCCCCAAAGGTGCACTGCTCGCCGTCATGCGCCAGTGCGGCAAGGAAGACCATGACCGGAAAAAATACCAGGCGCAGGACGAACGAGACGCCGCCCATGATGATTGGATAGCTCGAAAAACCAAGACCGCTCTGGCTGATAACTATGGGCATGAGGAATGTGACCAGCTGGTTGATCATGAAATACACAAACATCAGCCCGAACCATGCGGCGATGCCGGGCTCGCCTTCTGAATCTTCCGGGCCGCCCAATTTGCGTGACAGCAGGAAATGGACAATCGCGAAAACCAAGAAAATGAAAACTCCGGCACCCATCCCGGCCATGCTGACCAGACTGTAGTTGCCACTTGCCTGTGCGCGCGCGATCAGCGAGTTCATGGCAAAGATGCGGCCAAATTGCACGGCTGCGAACACTACCCCGGCAAGCAATGCAGCGGGCTGGGCCAGCAGGGCAATGGTGTCGCCAAATGGCGAGCCTGTCGAACGGTCATCCATGCTGTTGCGCCCCGATCCCTGTCGTCCCGGAAGGGATGCTGAACGAGGCGCCTGCACAGGTCAAGCAAGCGTCATTACCCCAGGCCGAGTGCCGCCTTATAGGTATCGAGCAGCATTTCCATCTCGGCGCGGTCGTCTTGGTTCATTTTGCGCAGACGCACGATCTGGCGCATGATCTTCACGTCATAACCAACGGCCTTGGCCTCGGCATAGGTGTCGCGGATGTCGTCAGCGATGCCTTTCTTCTCTTCTTCGAGGCGTTCAACGCGCTCGATCAGCAGGCGCAGGCGGTCGTCAGTGGTGGTGGCCATTTTCAGCGAAGCTCCAGTGTGGGGATGTGCTCGGGCCGGCGGTTAGCGGGGTGGAGTGATTCGGGCAAAACGATGCCTGTGGAAATCCTCAGTGGCTTCCGCCGTTCAGTTTCACACTCCCCGCCATCCGGGCAAGCTGCTCGGGCGTGGCCTCGCCTTGATATTTCGCCTTCCACTCATCCGCCGGCATGCCGTGGATCAGCGCCCGCGCCCCGGCCTTGTCCAGCGGGGCTCCGGCCCCATTGCTGGCTTCCATGATCCAGTCTGCCAGGCAATTGCGACAAAAGCCTGCCAGCCCCATCAGGTCGATGTTCTCGGCATCGTTGCGTTGCTGCAAATGCTTTACCAGCCGGCGGAAAGCGGCGGCGGCTATTACGTCGTCGAGATCATCGATCATATTCATGGCAATCATCCTTGGTCTTTGGGCGCGGCTTTGCCATAGGGAAGCCCCCCCATGGAAGGACAATTCTCGTGACCAGCGCTAAGCCCGACGAAACGCTCAACCATGGGCGGCGGGTCAAGATCCTGGCGACGCTCGGCCCGGCGAGTTGCTCGCCTGAGATGATCGCCAGGCTGCTTGCCGCCGGGGCCGATGCCTTCCGGGTCAACATGAGTCACGGCGATCACGAAACCCATGCCCGGACCATCGCGGCAATCCGCGCGGCGGAGAAGGCGATTGGCCGGCCGATTGCCGTGCTTTGCGACCTGCAAGGCCCCAAGCTGCGCGTCGGCCAGTTCAAGGACGGGCAGGCGCTGATCCGCCACGGCAGCCATTTCACTTTCGACCGCGATCCCGCGCCCGGTGATGAAACCCGCGTCTGCCTGCCACATCCCGAGCTGTTCGGGGTGCTCCACAAGGGCCAGCGCTTGCTGATCGACGATGGCAAGTTGCGGCTCAAGGTGATGGAAGCGAACGCCGATGTGATCCGCTGCTCGGCTGAGGTTGGCGGCGTGATCATGGACCGCAAGGGGGTCAACATTCCCGATGCCGTGGTGCCGGTTCCCGCGCTGACCGAGAAAGACCGCCGCGATCTGGCGTTCGCGCTGGCGCAAGGGGCAGACTGGATCGCGCTGTCCTTTGTCCAGCGGCCCGAGGATGTCGCCGAGGCACGGCGGCTGATGGGCGGCCCCGGCCATGTGAACACGGCGCTGATGGCCAAGATCGAAAAGCCCGCAGCGGTCGAGCGGCTGGAAGAGATTATCGAGCTGGCCGACGGCATCATGGTTGCGCGCGGCGATCTGGGGGTTGAGCTCAATGCCTGGGAAGTGCCGCCGCTGCAAAAGCGCATCGTTTCGGCCACGCGCCAATCGGGCAAGCCGGTGGTAGTGGCAACGCAGATGCTCGAATCGATGATCAGCAGCCCTTCGCCGACCCGCGCCGAAGTCTCCGATGTCGCCAACGCGGTGTACGACGGGGCCGACGCGGTGATGCTCTCGGCCGAGACCGCGGCGGGACAGTGGCCGGTCGAGGCGGTGACGATCATGGACCGCATCGCCACCCAGGTGGAGGCCGATCCCGGCTATGCCGCGCGGGTTCATTTCATCGAGACCCCTGCGGATCCGACCACCGCCGACGCGCTGGCGCAATCGGCGG
>JANOBA010000401.1:0-1589 GCA_031411415.1 Novosphingobium sp. | reverse complement strand
AACGGGCATATGACCGAGAGCCGGTATTACTTTTGCAACTCCGAGACGGTGGATGCGTTTCTGCGGCTGATCGGGGCGGGGATGGACTATGTGGCGGCGGGGCATTCGTATTACTCGGCCGAGACGCATATCCGGCATCTGGGTGAGGCGAAGCTGGGGGATCGGCTGGTCGGGACGGTGCAGATTTTGAGCGCCGATGAGAAAAGGTTCCGGTCCTTTGTGCGGATCATGAAGGGGGATACCTGCGTGGCGACCGTGGAACAACTGTGCCTGCATGTCGATATGGCGGCGGGCAAGACCGTGCCTGCTTCGGCGGAGGTTTGGGGGAAGTTGCGCGCGATTGCCGAGGCGCAGGCGGGATTGCCGATGCCCGAGGGCGCGGGCCGGGCCATTGGGCAAGCGAGGGCATGATGGATTTTGGGCTGTCAGAAGAACAGGCGATGATCGTTGAGACGACGCGCGCCTTTGTTGAGGCGGAGTTGTATCCGCATGAGGCCACGGTGGAGCGGACGGGGGTTTTGCCGCTGGAGCTGATCCGCGAGATACAGAAAAAGGCCATGGCGGCGGGGCTTTATGCGGCGAATATGCCTGCGGAGGTTGGTGGCGCGGGGTTGGATAATTTGTCGTGGCTGCTGTATGAAAAGGAGTTGGGACGGGCGAATTATGCGCTGCACTGGACCTGCGTGGCGCGGCCGTCGAACATCTTGCTGGCGGGGAATGCGGAGCAGCGGGAGCAGTATTTGATGCCGTGCATTCGCGGGGAAACCTGGGATTGTCTGGCGATGACGGAACCCGGTGCGGGGTCGGATTTGCGGGGGATGAAGGCCTCGGCGAAGCAGGATGGCGATGATTGGGTGCTGAATGGGACGAAGCATTTCATCAGCCATGCCGATCTGGCGGGGTTTGCGATTGTGTTTGTGGCGACCGGGGAAGAAGCCACGCCACGGGGGCCCAAGAAGCTGATCACGGCGTTTTTCGTGGACAAGGGGACGCCGGGTTTTACGGTGCGGGATGGATATCGCAACGTTTCCCACCGGGGTTACACCAATGCGGTGCTGGAGTTTGATGACTGTCGACTGAACAAGCGGCAGATCCTGGGCGAGGTGCATCAGGGGTTTGAGGTGGCGAATTCCTGGCTGGGGGCGACCCGGTTGCAGGTGGCCTCGACCTGTTTGGGGCGGGCGGAGCGGGCCTTGGGACTTGCGGTGTCCTATGCGGCGGAGCGCAAGCAGTTTGGTCAGCAGATTGGCAAGTTTCAGGGGGTGTCGTTCAAGCTGGCCGATATGGCGATGGAGTTGAAGGCGGCGGAATTGCTGACGCGGGAGGCGGCCTGGAAATACGATCAGGGCACGGTGACCGAGGCTGATATGTCGATGGCCAAGCTGAAAGCGACCGAAGTGCTGGCGATGGTGGCAGATGAGGCGATCCAGATCCATGGTGGGATGGGGTTGATGGAGGAGCTGCCGTTGGAGCGGATTTGGCGGGATGCGCGGGTGGAGCGGATCTGGGAGGGGACCAGCGAGATTCAGCGGCATATCATCAGCCGGGAATTGCTGCGGTCGGTCGGGGGTTGACCAGCGGCTTGGGGG
>JANOBA010000400.1:0-6441 GCA_031411415.1 Novosphingobium sp. | reverse complement strand
CCAGCGCATCGATGGCGCTGGCGGTGGTTGCGCCCGAATACTGCGGATAGAGCGGCGCACTGAGAATGCGGGTGCAGCCCGAAGCCTTCAGCCGCGCCAATTCCGCGCCCATCGCGGGGTTGCCATAGCGCATCGCCCAGGCAACCTGGGCCTCCTCGCCCAGCAGCGCCTGCAACGCTTTCGCCTGTGCGGCGGTGACCGCAGCGAGCGGCGAGCCTGCCTCGGACCAGACCTGCGCATAGGCATGGGCCGATTTCTTTGGCCTGGTGTTGAGGATGATCCCGCGCAGGATCGGCTGCCACAGCAGCGGCGGCAGTTCGACCACCCGCCGATCGGAGAGAAATTCCTTGAGATAGCGCCGCACGGCCGGCGCAGTGGGTGCATCAGGCGTGCCGAGGTTGACCAGCAGCACGCCGATGCTGTCCGGCGCGACCGGTGGGTGGTCTGCTGGCCTCATCATATGTCCTCGGAAAGCAGTGGCAGCTTGCGGAAGCGCAGCCCGGTGGCGGAAAACAGTGCGTTGGCGATGGCCGGGGCAACGGCAGCCACGCCCAGTTCGCCCGGATCAGCAGGATCGGCGTCGCTGTCGATGAATTCGACCGCGATCTCGGGGCAATCGCCAAGCAGCGGCAGCCCCAGTCCGCCGATGCGGCCGATCTCGGGAAGGCCATCAACATAGGCCGTGCTCGATCCCAGCGCCAGGCCGGAGCCGAACACCAGCCCGCCTTCGATCTGCTGGCGGGCAATGTCGAGATTGACGATGCGGCCAATGTCGGCGACCGCCGCTATGCGGTCGACCCGCACGCCTGCCTCGTCGCGCCGCGCCGTGGCGATCACGGCAATTCTGCCGCTTCCGATGATGTGGCAGGCCAGCCCCTGCCCGCTGGCATCGGCGCCTGCGTCCCAATTGGCCAGCGAAGCGACGCGCAGCAGGCAGGCGACGAGGCGCGGATCGTGGCCCAGCATGGCAACGCGGTAGGACAATGGCTCGCGCGCCGCGCGGTGCGCCAGTTCGTCGACGAAGCTTTCGGTGAAAAAGGCGGTATAGCCGTGGGCATTGCCGCGCAGCCGGGCGCTGGGCAAAGCAATGCGCACCGGCACATGCTCGATGGCGACATCGGCGATGGCATAAGGCGGCACCGCGCCTTCCAGCGCGAGTGGATCACCCGCCTCCCCGGAACCAGCAATCGCAGCTTGGGCATTCAGGCCGCCGAATAGGCGCTGGCCAAACTCGCGTCCGCTGGCCGGGGTGGCAAGCCGCGCTTTCCAGCTGGTTGGCGCTCCGTTCGCAGAGACTTTCGCCGCCATGACTGCGGAAACCGGCGCGCGCGGCCAGCCCGCCAGATGCTCCTGCCAGCGCGACCACGTAAGCTGCACCGGCTTGCCGACGGCTTTGGCGATGGCGACCGCCTCGATCGCGTGGTCATGTTCCAGCCGCCGATCAAAGCTGCCGCCGGCGGGCATGGGATATAGCACCACCTGACTCTCTTTCAGCCCCGCCGCCTCGGCTGCCGCGCGCACGGCCTCCGCAGGCGCCTGGCTGGCGAGCCACAGCTCGAGCCGGTCTTCCGAGAGCCGCACGGTGGCGGTGGCGGTCTCCAGCGTGGCGTGGAGAGCGGGCGCGGCATCATAGCGTAGCGCCAGCGCATAGGGCTTGTGCGCAAGGTTGTCGGCGTCGCCGGCCTCATAAAGCAGCTCACCCTCGCCCTTCAACAAGGCCTCATCCAGCTGCGCCTCGATGCGGTTGCTGTCCGCCCGCTGCGAGGCGCGGAAGGTGGGCGCGATGGCGGCGAGCGCGCGTTCGGCGGCCCACCAGTCGGTTGCCACGGCGGCCAGCCAGCGCTCGCCCTTGACCAGCGAGACCAGTCCGGCAATGCCTGCTGCCTTGGCCTTCTCGAAGCTCGCCAACTCGCTCACCCCGATCGGTCCGTGGCGGATCGCGGCAAAGAGCATGCCCGGCAGCCGCACATCGCCGCCAAACAGGAAACTGCCATCGACTTTGCTTGGCAGGTCGAGCCGCTGGAACTTGCCCGCCGTGCCGACTTGGGTGGCGCCGGGCTTTTCGCGTGCGGGCGTCTCGCGCAGCTCGGGTTCATCGGGCGGAGTCAATCCCGCCGCCGCGTCGGCCAGTTCGCCAAACGAGAGGCGTTTGCCGTCCTTGACGATAAAGCCGTCGCGCGCTTCGCAAGTCCGCCAGTCGGTATCCCAGCGTTCCGCCGCCGCCATAGCCAACAAAGTGCGCAAAGCGGCGGCGGCGTGGCGCGCGGGGGCCTCGTATGCGGCGAGCGACATGCCATCGGCGGTCGCCATGAAGCGCTCGGCCTTCGCCCAGTGCCCGGTCATCGGCGCGCCGGGGGTTGATCCCAGCGCTGGGAAGCTGGGCAGCCACAGTGCCGACCAGCGCGCGGCGAGCGGCAGGTTGGCATAGTGCGCGCTCAGCGCTCCGGGCTCGACTGCGATCTGCCGCCAGTCCGCGCCCAGCTCCACTGCGACGATCTGGGGGATCAGGGTGGTGATCCCCTGCCCCATTTCCAGCTGCGGCACCGCAACGGTGATCACCCCATCGCGCGCCAGCTTGATCCAGGCATCGAACACATGCTCATCGCGCCCCGCCACCAGCGGCAGCGGATAATTGCGCGGGCGCAAGGCATAACCCACCGCGAGGCCGCCGGTGGCAAGCGCGCCGATGACGATCTGGCGGCGGGTGAGTTCCATGGCGCTCTTACTGATTATCCAGCCAGGTCAGCACCCGCCGGGCAATCGCCGCAAAAGCTTCGGCCTGCGGGCCATCGCCTGCTGCCGGTGGCTCGCCGGCATCGCTGGCCACGCGGATCGCCATATCGAGCGGGATGCGCCCGAGGAAGGCTTGGCCCATGTCCTTCGCCGCGCTTTCCGCTCCGCCGTGGCCGAAAGGATCGCTCGCCTCGCCGCAATGCGGGCAGATGTAGCCCGCCATGTTTTCAACGAGGCCAATCACCGGAACCTGCGTCTGCTCGAACAGCTGCATCGCGCGGGTGGCGTCCATCAGCGCCAGGTCCTGCGGGGTCGAAACGATCACCGCGCCATCGGGCTTGAAGCGCTGGACCATGGTCAGCTGCACATCGCCCGTGCCCGGCGGCAGGTCGACCACCAGCATTTCGGTATCGCCCCAGTGTGCGTCGATCAGCTGCGAGAGCGCATTACCCGCCATCGGCCCGCGCCAGGCGATTGCCCGGCCCGGCTCGATCAGGTGGCCCATAGATAGCATCGGCACGCCATAAGCGCTTTGCACCGGGATCAGCTTCTTGTCGTGGGCCTCGGGCTTCATGCCTTCGGTGGCCAGCAGGCGCGGCTGCGAGGGGCCATAGATATCGGCATCAACGAGGCCGACCTTGCGGCCCATGCGCGCCAGCGCGACCGCGAGATTGGCCGAGAGCGTCGATTTGCCCACGCCGCCCTTGCCGGAAGCGACTGCGATGATGCGCGGTTTCCCAGAAGGCCCGCCCCGCTCCGCAGTCATCGCCACGCGCACTTCGTTCACGCCCGGCTGGCCCAGCAGCGCGGCACGCACTGCCTCTTCCAGCCGCTCGCGCTCAAGCTTGTCCATGCCCGCGACATCGAGCACCAGCGTTGCCGTGCCGTCTGCCAGCCGCAGTGATTGCAACCGGCTTTGCGCCAGCGGCGGCAAGGCCGATTTGAGAGAATTGTCTTCTGACTGACCGTCCATTGGTGCCCCGAATACGATTTTGCCCCCACTAGCTGCAAAAACCGGAAGCAGGCACTGTTTTTGTTGAACTCGCGTTCCTATAAGAGAACTCATGAAAACAATCGGCGGAACAATTGCGCGCACAGTGCTTTCGAAATTGGGCTTGGCCATGGCAGGCCGCAAGAGCCCGTGGGGAGGCGGCGACAAACAAAGCCCCGAGGGCGCTGACGGCGAAAGCGATTCCGCCGGCGGCGGCGAGAGCGACCCGCCGGAAGAAAAACCACGCGGTCCCCGCAATCCCTGGTTGCCGCCTGAATCCGCGCCGCCGCGCCGTTCGGCCAACCTTGAAGACCTGTTTCGCCCCAAAGGCGGCGGCAAGCGCCCCGGTGGCGGTGGTGGCGGCGGCTTCGGCGGCGGCTTTTCCGGCCTGCCGCCGCGTCCTGATGGCAAGAGCTGGGTCCCGCTGATTGCCGGCGGTCTGGTGCTGGTCTGGCTGTTCTTCAGCGTCGGCCACATGCTGGGCCCCAAGGATCAGGGCATCGTCACCACTTTCGGCAAATACAGCCGCACCATCGGGCCGGGCGTCTCGCTCACCCTGCCCTGGCCGATCCAGTCGGTCGACGTGGCTGACGTAACCTCGATCCGGCGCGATTCGATGCCGGATGACGAAGCCGAAAAGCTGATGCTCACCAGTGACCGCAACCTCGTTGACTTGTCCTATCTGGTGCGCTGGCAGATCAAGGACCTGAAGCAATTCCGCTTCCGGCTCGATGATCCCGAAGGCACAGTGAAGGAAGTGGCTGAGGCAGCGATGCGCGCCACGGTCGCCGAAGTGCCGCTGGGCGATGTCATCGGCGGCGCCGGGCGCGGGCGGATCGAACAGAACGTGCGCAACCGCATGCAGAAAGTGCTCGATGCCTATAAGGCGGGCGTGTTGATCCAGGGCGTCGAACTCAAGAAGACCGACCCGCCGACCAAAGTCGTCGCGGCCTTCCAGAACGTCAACGTCGCCCAACAACAGGCCGAACGTGACCAGTCGCAGGCGCGCGCCTGGGCCAATCAGGTGCTCTCGATCGCGCAAGGCGAAGCAACCTCGTTCGACAAGGTCTATGCCCAATACAAGCTGGCCCCCGAAGTCACCCGGCGGCGGCTGTACTATGAAACCATGGAGCGGGTCTTGCGCAACAATGACAAGGTCGTAGTCGAATCGGGCGGGGTGACATCATATCTACCCTTGCCCGAAGTGCGCCGCAGGGCCGTTCCGGTGGAAAATCCGCCGGCTGCCACCGTGACGGGAGGCCAGTGATGCTGCGCGAACTCTGGGAAACCCAGCGTGCCGCGATCATCGCGATTGCCGCGCTGGCGCTGGCGCTGGTATCGACGATCATCGTCGTGCCCGAAACCGAACAGGCCGTGGTCGTGCGCCTCGGCGAGCCCAACCGAGTGATCAACCGCTTCCGGCCGGGAGTCGATTTCGGCCAGACCGGCGCCGGGCTGACCTGGCGCATCCCGTTCATCGAGAGCGTCGTGCGAATCGACCGCCGGATCCTCACGGTGTCGATGGAAAGCCAGGAAGTGCTCTCCACTGATCAGCTGCGCCTTCAGGTCGATGCCTATGCGCGCTTCCGCATCATCGATCCGGTGCGCATGGTGCGCACCGCCGGCACGTCCGCAAAGGTCGAGGAACAGCTCCAGCCGATCCTCACCTCGGTGCTGCGCCAGGAACTGGGCAAGCGCACGTTCCAGTCGCTGCTGACCGCGGATCGCGGCGCAGCGATGATCAAGATCCGCGAAGGACTTGACCAGCAGGCGCGCGAATACGGCGCGCAAGTGCTCGATGTGCGGATCAAGCGGGCAGACCTGCCCGAAGGCGCGCTGGAAAGCACGTTTGCTCGCATGCAGGCCGCACGCGAACAGGAAGCGACCACGATCCGTGCGGAAGGGCAGAAAAACGCCCAGATCATCCGCGCCGAGGCCGAAGCCAACGCCGCGCGCATCTATGCCGAAGCGTTCAACAAGGACGCCTCGTTCTATGATTTCTACCGCGCGATGAAGAGCTATGATGCAACTTTTGCTGATCCCGAAAACAAGTCCACCTCAACGCTTATCCTGTCGCCCGACAACGATTATCTGCGCCAGTTCCGGGGTAAGTGAGCGGGGGCCGAACACGCCATTCAATTCCGGTTAAGCCTTTTCGGCTTGTATCGGCGCACCGGCCCCGGCGGCTGGTGAATGGAAACCGAAGGAAACGATCACTGTGCGATATGCTTATGGAGTAACTGCGGCCCTGCTGATGGGCGGAGCCACGCTGACCCTTGCGACCGGCTTTCCCGCCGGGGCGCAGGTCGCCCAGAATGACAGCCAGCAAATGCAGACCGTGGTCCCGCGCGCCGGTGCGCCAACCAGCTTTGCCGACCTGACCGAACAGCTCGCCCCTGCCGTGGTCAACATCTCGACCCGCCAGCGCGTGCGCGTTGCCGCGACCAACAATCCTTTCGCCGGCACGCCTTTCGAGGACATGTTCGGTGGTGGCCAGCAGGGCCAGCCGCAAGGCCCGCAGACCCGCGAAGCGCAGTCGCTGGGTTCGGGCTTCATCATCTCGGCTGACGGCTTTGTGGTGACCAACAACCACGTGATCATGGCCGAGGGACAAGGCCAGGTTGAATCGATCACCGTCACCATGCCCGATGGCACCGAATACACCGCCCGGCTGGTTGGCCGCGATGCCGCCTCAGACCTCGCCGTGCTCAAGATCA
>JANOBA010000399.1:0-18624 GCA_031411415.1 Novosphingobium sp. | reverse complement strand
TGGTCCAACCTAACACCAATACACCGCAATTGCCTGCCGCCGCAGAGCGCATTCGCACTTCCCTGCACCGTCCATTCCGATGCACACTGCAACTGCGGCAACCTCAAAGGCCAGCCGGGGAGGAGTGAGACCATGAACGACCTTGCCAAAAATATCGAACGCCTCATCGCCATCGAGGACATCAAGCGCCTCAAGGCCCGCTATTTCTATGGCATCGACAACAAGGACTGGGAGCTGTGGCGGCGCGAGGTCTGGGCGCCGGATGCCGAGCTGATTGTCGGCGAAATGGGGCAGTCAATTGCCGGGCGCGATATGCTGATTGACTGGGTGGCGGCGCAGTCGGCGGATCAGGTTTCGGTGCACCACGGCCACATGCCCGATATCGAGATCCTGTCCGACACTGAGGCGATGGGCATATGGGCGATGGAGGACCTGATCTGGCGCTCAAAAGAGCATCCGCTCAACGGCGAATATGCCCATGTCCACGGCTGGGGCCACTACCGCGAGCGATATGTGAAGCTGGCCGAGGGCTGGCGCATCCGCAGCACCCAGCTGACCCGGCTGCGCACCGAATGGGTCAAGCATTTCTGAGCCGCGCCTTCCTCGATTCAGGCCCCTATTCGTGGCCCCAATTCGTCATTGTTGGCGCCATGACGCCATGATAGGTTGCGGCGCAGACAGGGAGATTCGCTATGAGTGACTGGCGCGCAGGATTTCAGACCCATGCGGTGAAATATGCCGTGATCGTCATGGCCGTGGCCAATTGCGCGGGCATCTATCTCGCGCATGACCGGCTGAACCGGCCCTATGCGGGGCCCGGAGCCGGAAGGTCTGAAGCATCGGTCAAGTTCGTCAGCGCCGCCGACATGATGACCGCGCGCGCGCCGGAAGACGCCGCGCCGAGCCTGGGCATCGATGCCGGTCCGCCGCCGTCCGCGCTCGCCTTGAACGACGGACTGCCCGAGATCGCCCCGCTTCCGCCGCTGAAAGTGGAAGCCGTGCCGGTGATCCCCAGCGTTCCCGCCCGCGCCGCCCGGTTCAGCTTAGGCGAATCCCGCGCCGCAGCCCGCTTCCACCCCGCCCGCCAGACGCGGCAAATCGATCGCGGTTTCGATTCGGCCTTCACGCCGAACTATTCCGCACTCGCGCCCTATGACGGCTCGTCAGAAGCTTCCAGTCTCAGCGACATCCACCCTGAACTGACGGCCGCCAGCGCAGCGGAGGCCCCAGCCGAAGACATCGCGGTGAGCACGTCAGAAGCCAGCCCGGTTGAAGCACCGTCAGCCGCAAGTGCCATCGAAGCCCCTGCTGCAGAAATGCCCGCCCCGGCTGAATTGCCCGCAGCCGCGAGCGAAATGGTCTCGGAACTCCCAGCCGGCTGAGTCCCGCCGGCTGAGCTTTTTTGAATTTCAGCCCGCCAGCGCCGCCCTGATTGCGGCGATGGCGTCGGCTGCCTTGCCGCCATCCGGACCACCGCCTTGCGCCATATCGGGCCGCCCGCCGCCGCCCTTGCCGCCCAACGTTTCGACGCCGATCTTGACGAGGTCGACCGCGCTGAACCGCGCCGTCAGATCATCGGTGACCGCAGCAGCGATCGAAGCCTTGCCGTCGTTTACCGCAATGATCGCGGCGACGCCTGAGCCCATGCGCTGCTTGGCCTGATCCAGAAGCCCGCGCAGGTCTTTGGCGTCGAGGCCGTCTATGACCTGACCGGTGAATTTGGTGCCGCCGATGTCTTCGTCCGCGCTGGCGGGCTGCGCACCGCCCCCGCCCAGGGCCAGGGCCTTCTTCGCCTCGGCCAGCTCACGCTCCAGCTTCTTGCGCTCATCGAGCAGCGCAGCAACGCGCGCCTCGACTTCATCCGGCGTGGTGCGCAGCAGGCTGGCAGTGCCCTTCAGCGCCTCTTCGCGGGCGACAAACCACTGGCGCGCGCCTTCGCCAGTCAGCGCCTCGATGCGCCGAACGCCAGAGCTGACCGCGCCTTCCGAAACAATCCGGAACACACCGATATCGCCCAGCGCCCGCACATGGGTGCCGCCGCACAGCTCGACCGAGTAAGGCTTGTCGGATGCAGTGCCCATGCTGAGCACGCGAACCTCATCGCCATACTTCTCGCCGAACAGCGCCATCGCACCCGCCTCAATCGCTTCATCCGGGCTCATCAGCCGGGTGACAACCGCCTCATTGGCGCGAATCTCTGCGTTCACTTCGGCCTCGATGGTAGCAATGTCTTCGGCTGTCAGGGCGACCGGCTGGGAGAAATCGAAGCGCAGGCGGTCCGCCGCGACAGCTGAACCCTTCTGCGTAACATGTGCGCCGAGCCGACCGCGCAGCGCAGCGTGGAGCAAGTGCGTGGCGGAATGGTTGGCGCGGATGGCATCGCGCCGCGCCGTATCGACCGCGAGACGGATTGAATCGCCGATCTGGATGGTTCCAGTGTCAACTTTTGCCAAATGGGCGTGAAGTCGCCCAAGCGGCTTGGCGGTGTCCGCCACGCTCAGCAGCAAGCCATCGCCGCCAGTGATCACGCCGCTATCACCCGCCTGCCCGCCACTTTCGCCATAAAACGGCGTCTGATTGGTCAACACCGCGACACTCTGCCCCGCGCTGGCGGACTGGACTTCCTTGCCGTCCACCACCAGCGCCACGACCTGTCCCTCGCCGCTGGTCGAAGAATAGCCGGTGAACTCGCTGGCGCCCTCGCGCTCGGCGATGTCGAACCACACTTCGCTGTCCGCCGCCTGGCCCGAGCCCTTCCATGCCGCCCGCGCCGCTGCCTTCTGGCGCGCCATAGCGGCATCAAAGCCTGCCTTGTCGACGCCGATGCCCCGCGCGCGCAGGGCGTCTTCGGTGAGGTCATAGGGGAAGCAGAAAGTGTCATAGAGCTTGAACGCCGTCTCGCCGGGCAGTTCGCCGCCCTCGCCCAGGCCTGCTGTGGTTTCATCGAGCAGCTTCAGCCCATTGGTCAGCGTGCGGCGGAACTGCACTTCCTCGCGCTCCAGCGTCTCTTCGATCAGCGCCCGCCCGCGTGCCAGCTCTGGGTAGGCCGCACCCATCTCGGTGACCAGCGCGCCCACCAGCCGGTGCATCAACGGCTGCTTTGCCCCCAGCAGGTGGGCATGGCGCATCGCCCGGCGCATGATCCGCCGCAGCACATAGCCGCGCCCTTCGTTGCTTGGCAGCACGCCATCGGCGAGCAGGAACGAGGTCGAGCGCAAGTGATCGGCGATGACCCGGTGGCTGGCGCGGTTGTCGCCTTGCGCCGCGATCCCGGTCAGACTTTCAGAGGCCTCGATCAGCGCGCGGAAGGTGTCCGTGTCATAATTGTCGTGGACACCCTGCATCACCGCGGCGATGCGCTCCAGCCCCATGCCGGTGTCTATACTCGGCTTGGGCAGCGCGGTGCGGCTGCCATCAGCGGCCTGTTCGAACTGCATGAACACGAGGTTCCAGATTTCGATGAAGCGGTCGCCATCTTCATCCGGCGATCCCGGAGGGCCGCCGGGAATGTGTGCGCCGTGATCGTAGAAAATCTCGCTACACGGCCCGCAAGGCCCGGTGTCGCCCATCGACCAGAAGTTGTCGTTGGTCGCGATGCGGATGATGCGTTCCTCCGGAAGGTCCGCAATCTTGCGCCACAGGGCAGCAGCCTCGTCGTCGGTGTGATAGACGGTCACGGTCAGCTTGTCGGCAGCAAGGCCCCATTCTCTGGTCAGCAGGGTCCAGGCGTGGGTGATCGCCTGTTCCTTGAAATAGTCACCGAAGGAGAAGTTCCCCAGCATTTCAAAGAAGGTATGGTGCCGCGCGGTATAGCCGACGTTGTCCAGATCATTGTGCTTGCCGCCGGCGCGCACGCTCTTCTGGCTGGACGTTGCGCGGGGGATCGCGCGGGTCTCAAGTCCGGTGAATACGTTCTTGAACGGGACCATGCCCGCATTGACGAACATCAACGTCGGATCGTTATAGGGCACGAGTGGCGCAGACTGGATCACTTCGTGGCCTTCGCGGCCGAAGTAGTCGAGAAAGGACCGGCGGATGTCGTTGGTCGATGTCATACGTCGCGCCGATAAGGCAGGCTGGCGCAAGCGGCAAGCACTTCAAGATTCCGCTTGCGACTCGGCAAAGAGAGTCGCAGCATCCAATTCCAGTCCATCGCGCGTCGTGCGAGAGACAAGCGCCCGGCGCGCCCCTACATTGAGAGGAGGCGGCAATGGGAAGCATCACACCCAAAGGTAGCAATTCGGGCGCCAAGTCTGGAGAACGCTCCACCCGTGCGGTTGCCATCGTCGGCCCGGCGAGCACGGGCAAGACCAGCCTTGCCGAAGCACTGCTGTTTGCCAGCGGCGCGATCACACGGCAGGGCAGCGTCGAGGCGGGAACATCTGTGGGCGACGCCAGCCCTGAGGCACGCGCACGGCGGGGTTCGACCGAAATCAACCTGATGCATTTCAGCTTTATGGGCGACCATTTCGCGCTGATCGACATGCCCGGCGGCGCGGGCTTTGCCGCCGATGGTCTGGGCGCGCTGGCCAGCGCCGATCTGGCGATTGTCGTCATCGATCCCGATCCCGCCCGCGCGCTCCTCGCCGAGCCCAGCTTGCGCCGGCTCGATGATCTGGGCGTGCCGCATGTCATATTCGTCAACAAGATCGAACAGGCCCGCGCCGGCGCGGTGCGTGATTTGATCGCCATGGTGCAGCCGATGAGCCGCGAGCCGCTGGCCTTGCGGCAAATCCCGATTCGCGAGGGCGATGCGGTCACCGGCTATGTCGATCTCGCGCTGGAGCGCGCCTATCGCTATCGGCCTGGCGCGGAGTCCGAGCTGATCGCCATCCCTGAGACAGTGGCAATCCGCGAAAAGGCGGACCGCACCCGGCTGCTGGAAACGCTCGCCGATTTTGACGATGCGCTGATGGAAGCGCTGTTGATGGACGAAGCACCGGAGCGCGAGGCAGTGATGAGCGATCTCGCGCTCGATACGGCGGACAACAAGGTCGTGCCGGTAATTCTCGGCTCGGCGCTGACTGGTGGCGGGGTCCACCGCCTGCTCAAGCTACTGCGCCACGAAACGCCTGATCCGGAGCGGGCCGCCGCGCGGGTTGGGGTCAATGGATCAGGTGCACTGCATGTGTTCAAGATCGCCAATGGCGGCGCCATGGGCCGGCTGGCGCTGGGCCGGATGCTCGGTGCGCCGCTCAGCGAAGGCGAGGAACTGATCGTCGGCGACGACAGCGCGCGGACCGGCTCAATCTTTTTCATGCAAGGCGACAAGACCGCCAAGCAGGGCACGGCCCGGCCCGGCGACGTGATCGCCGTTGCCAAAGTCGATGAGGCGAAAAGCGGCCTCATTCTGGGCAAGAAGGGCTCAGCCAGCACCGAGTTGGCAGTCAGTTATCCGGCGCGCAATGCCGCGCTGGCCATCGTCACGCGTGACCGCAAGGACGATGTGAAGCTGTCCACTGCGCTCCACCGGCTCTGCGAAGAAGACCCGGCGCTTGCCTGGATGCAGGACGAGGCCACCCACGAAACCGTGCTGCTTGGCATCAATGATGAGCATCTGGCCGTCGTGCTGGGCCGGCTCCAGCGCCGCTATGGCGTTGCCGTCGACACGCATGCACCGAGCATCGCCTATCGCGAATCGATCCGCAAACCGGCCTCGATGCGCGGACGGCACAAGAAACAATCGGGCGGACATGGGCAATATGGCGACTGTGTGATCGAGATCCGGCCGCTGGGGCGCGGTGAAGGCTTCCAGTTCGAGGACAAGATCACCGGCGGAGCAATTCCCCGGCAATATATTCCGGCGGTGGAAGCGGGGATCAAGGATGCGATGGAAAAAGGCCCGCTGGGCTTCCCGGTGGTCGATGTCGCAGTGACGCTGGTCGATGGCTCGTTCCATGCAGTCGATTCGTCCGAACTCGCCTTCCGCATTGCCGGACGCATGGCGATGGGCGACGCGCTGGCGCAGGGATCGCCCTATCTGCTCGAGCCGGTCGCCAAAATCAGCGTCGACACGCCGGGCGGAACGGCATCGAAAGCCGGATCGGTGCTTTCGGCGCGGCGCGGGCAGATCCTTGGCCTCAGCCCCCACCCTGAGTGGGATCGCTGGGAACGCGTCGAAGCGATGCTCCCCGAATCGGCGCTCCATGGCCTTGATGCCGAGCTGCGTTCATTGAGCCAGGGTCTGGCGAGCTTTACCGCAGGCTTCGATCATCTCGCCGAGCTTTCCGGCAAAGAGTCGGATCAGGTGGTCAAGGCGCGCGCGGAAATGGTGGCGGCCTGAACCGCAAACCATGTCTTTCTGAATTGCCTTTGCGAGGGAAACGCGACAGCCTGCGGCAAAACCCAATCCATCCGGGAGGTGCCCCTATGTCGATCCGCCGTTTCTGGCCCGCAAGTCTCGCTGTCATGGCGCTCGCAGCGCTGCCCTTCGCGGCGCGCGCGCAGCAGACGGCGCCCGTTTCCAGCGTCGCGGGCTGGGGAGATTTCACCGAAGCCTTGCGCACCCTGCCCGATCGCATGCTCGCCAAGCTGCCCGTGGCGATGCGCGCCGACCGCCAAGTTCAGCAGGAAGTGGCACGGCTTGCGCTTGAAGCGCTGACCACTTCGGCGCTGGAGGCAATCGGCGGCGACGGTGATGCGCCGCAGTTCCTTCCCTCAATCGGTCAAGTGCTCAATGTCGGCCAGCCCAACGCCGATACGATCTACCGCGCCGCAAGCATCACGCCAGGCGGGAGCTATCGTTTGCGCGGGCTGCGGGGATCGCTGCGCCTTGCGGTGATCGCACAGGTCGTGCCGCAGGCCGGGGGCTCGCCGCCGCCGCGCGCGCACCTCAACCTGAAGGAGTTGAAGGTCGATGCCCAGGGCCGCTATGACGTGTTGATCAGCGCGGCGCGGCCTGCAGGCTACACCGGCGACTGGTGGCAGCTTGATCCGCGTGCCGCGCGGCTGATGCTGCGCATGGTCAGTGCCGACTGGGGCAACGAGGCCGAGCCGACTTTCGCCATCGAGCGCACCGACAAGCCCGCCGGCCGGACGCGCCCTTCGGCGACAACACTTGAGGCAAAGCTGCGCGCCCTGCCCCGCGCGGTCGATTTCATTGCGCTGATGTTTGTGGATCATGTCGAGCAATTGCGCACGCAAGGCTTCGTCAACCGGCTCAAGGTCTTCGACGTGCCGCTGGGTGCGCTCGCCGGGCAGTTCTATTATGAGGGCGTCTATGCGCTGGCAGACGACGAGGCGCTAATCATCGAATCGCCAGTGCCGGCAAAATGCGACTATCGCTCGCTGATCCTGACCAACGAGATTTACGAGACGACCGACTGGGTGAACAACCATTCCGCCCTGAACGACACGCAGGCCAAGCCCGATGCCGACGGCAAGCTGCGCATAGTTGTCTCGGCGCGCGATCCCGGCATTGCCAACTGGATGGACACTGCCGGGCATCCCAGCGGCATCATCCAGGGCCGCTGGACCGGCTGCGACAGCCAGCCGATCCCCGAAGTCCGCAAAGTGAAACTCGCCGATGTCGCCCGGTTGCTGCCGAAAGATACGCCGCACGTAAGCCCCGAACAGCGCCAGACCATCATCCGCGAACGCCGCCGCGCGCTGATGGAGCGGCCCTATTGGTGAAGGCTAAAGGTCCAGATCGAGGATCGGTCCGTCGAAATTGCCACCGAGCTGGTTCACCGCCCGCGTCAGCTTTGCCTGCGGCACCCCGGCAATATAGCCGTCGATGATCCGCTCATAATTGCTGATCATGCCTTCGTTGGTTTTTGACAGGCGCATGAAATCGAAGCCCTTGGCATGCATGCCCTTCTGCTGGATCGGAATGTTCGAATAGTCCTGCTTCGGGATGGGCGGGAATTCTGGACTGTCGAACGGCAGCATGGTCGGCTCCAGCGGCGGCGAATAGTCCGCGCCTTCGGGATACATGGTCAGCGACCATATCTCGAACAGGCAGCTTTCCGGCCCCAGTGGGCGGATACGGTAGGCGGACATCGAGGTGAAGATCGGCAGCAAGAAGTAGTGCGGGAAGAGGAATTCGACCGCGTTCAGGGGGTGTGACATGGCCACTGCGTTGAGATCGGGGACCGGCTCGCCCTTCTCACGCAGCCGCCGGGTAATCTCGGCCTGAACCATGCCAAACCACTGGCCCACGCCCAGCAACGGATCCTCTGGCAGGTCGGCATCCAGCAGGTCGCGCATCACCTCCACTTCCTTTTCATGGACCATGCCCGCCATGCCTTCGCTGAGCAGCTTCATATGATGGTATTGCGCCGCGATCGCCTCGCGCGTGGTCGCGCCCTCGCGGAGGTTCGCCCGCGCCTTTTGCTTGGCGTCGCCGGCCAGATCGACCGGGATCAAATAGGAATCGCCAAACACATCGCCCGGCCTATTGGCCAGTTGGGGATGCGTCTGCATCACGTGGTAGCCTTCCATGAAGGCCTCCATCGCGACCTTCCAGTTGGCCGGCAGCACCGTGCCATACCACCATTCCATCTTGAGATCGGCCATGCCGTGCGCGTCCAGACGGCCCGCTAACAGACCGAACGTCTCGCGCACCGAAGGCGCGTCGTCGTCATGGTTGATCCAGGCGCAGCCGCCGAACACCTCAACCCGGCAAGGCACGAGATTGATGTCATCGCCTTCCAGCTGGCGTTCGGAAAACAGGTGCTTGCCGTAAACCAGCGTGTTCTCGCCATCCATGTTCCAGCGCCAGCCGTGGAACGGGCAGACGAAGCCCGACTTCGAGCAATTGCCCGAGGCGACCTTGCCCTCATCATTGCCATATCCGCCGGCAATCGGCACGCCGCGGTGGCGGCAGGCGTTGTGGAACGCCTTGACGCCGCTGGCCGTGCGCACGATCAGCACCGAGTGACCGACGTTGGAATATTCCACCCAATCGCCCACATCCGGAATCTGCTCAAGCCGGCAGGCCATCTGCCAGACATACGGCCAGACATGGTCTAGCTCCGCCTTGTAGAACGCTTCGTCGAAATAGCGCTGGACCGGAATCCGCTCGGGATCATTGATCGGGAAAGGCACGTCGCGCAGCGCGCCGTCGGCGGATTTGAGCATCAGGCATACCTTTTTGAATCGATTGAGGCTGTTTCGCCGACGAGTTCTACATCGGGCCGAGCCGCTGGCAATGGCCTGCTTGCCCGCTTGCGCTCCAGGAGCATCGCAGCGACGATCAGTTCAACGTGCGCGGCGCGGCCTCGTCCTGAAGCCCATCGCGCAGCCAGAGCGGAAAGACCTGTTCGTCCCATTCGAGGTGACGATACATCTGCAGGAACACCTCAAGCACGCCGCGCGGGCTTTCGCCATGCAGCATCATTCCGGCGGTTTGCTCGCTTTCATCGGTCAGGGACCACAGCAGGCCATCATCGCGGTTTTCGAGGTGGATCGTTCGGCATAGCCAAGGCTCGACCGCTTCAGGCAGCACAACATCAGGCAGCGGATTTTCTGCGCGCTCCTGGCGCAATTGCTGCTGGGCCATCAACAGCTCGATCTCGCGCGGGATGCCGGGCCGCATGGCCTGTTCGATTGCACCGACGAACAGCGGCAGGAAGCGGTCACACAGGCGGCGGGTCAGCAGGATCGACAGCGCGGCACCGCCCACCGCCACGGCATCGAGACGCACCCGGTCTTCGATGACATCGGCGTTGACAGTGAAGGTTTCGAACTCGGTCATATGTCCAAAGCCAGTGCCGGTCAGTCCAGCGCAGAGACCCCGAGGAAACCGGGCACCGGACCGTTCCATGCTTCGTCATCAGCCGCTTTGGCCGCCGGGGCAGCGCGCTTGGCGCTGGCTGGTGCTTCGCGGACCGGCTTTTCACGGGCTGATTCTTCGCGGGCCGGTCTTTCGTGAGCCGGCCTTTCGCGGGCGGGTGCCTCACGGGAAGCTTCCACGCGCGGTCTCACGCGGCGGGACTTGCGCGGCGCTTCTTCGCGCTGCTCTGCGATGCGAGGGGCTTCGTCGCGGGGAACCTGTTCGCGTTTGGACTTGCCGCGCGGCGCATCCTCGCGGCGGGGCTTTGCCTCGCGCGCCGGGGCCTCGCGCGCCGGGCGATCCTCGCCGGATGCGTCGCTTGCGCCGCCCAGATCATAGACCGGGATCACCAGCCCGGTCAGCTTTTCGACATTGGCAATCGCTTCGGCATCTTCGGGCGCAACGAACGTGAACGCGCGGCCGGTCGCCCCGGCGCGGCCCGTGCGGCCGATGCGGTGGACATAGTCATCCGGGTGCCACGGCGTGTCATAATTGAACACGTGGCTCACGCCCTTGATATCGAGCCCGCGCGCGGCGACGTCGCTGCACACGAGAATGTTGATTTTGCCGTCCTTGAAGCGGTCCAGCTCGGCAATGCGGCTGGACTGGTCCATGTCGCCGTGGATCTCGCCGGCGGAAAAGCCGCTTTGCGACAGGCTCTTGGCCAATTCGCGCACAGTCGTCTTGCGGTTGCAGAAGACCATCGCGGTGGAAACGTTGTCAGTGCGCAGAAGGGTCTTGAGCACGTCCTTCTTGTTCCGGCTCGACACTGCCACCTTGTGCTGGGCGATATTGAGGTTCGAGCTCGCAGGCCGCGAGACTTCGATATATTTGGGATTGGTCAGGAACTTGTCGGCCAGCTTCTTGATCGGCGGCGGCATGGTCGCGGAAAACAGCAGGGTCTGGCGGTTGGCCGGCAGCTTGGAGCAAATCGTCTCGATGTCCGGGATAAAGCCCATATCGAGCATCCGGTCGGCTTCGTCGATCACCAGCAGATCGCAGCCCGTCAGCAGAATCTTGCCGCGCTCAAACAGGTCCATCAACCGGCCTGGCGTGGCGATCAGCACATCGACGCCGTCCTTCAACGCCTTGACCTGATCGCCCATCTGCACGCCGCCGATAAGCAGCGCCATCTTGAGATCGTGGTTCTTGCCGTATTTCTCGAAATTCTCGGCAACCTGGGCGGCGAGTTCGCGGGTCGGCTCGAGAATCAGGCTGCGCGGCATCAGCGCGCGGCGACGGCCGTGGGCAAGAATATCGATCATCGGCAGCACGAAACTGGCAGTCTTGCCGGTGCCGGTCTGGGCAATGCCGATGATGTCCTTCATCATCAGCACCGGAGGGATCGCCTGCGCCTGGATCGGCGTCGGCTCATCATAGCCGGCGGCGAGCACCGATTGGAGCAATTCATCGGACAGGCCGAGGTCGGCAAATTTCATAGGCTTGCGCGTGTTTCCGGAAGAGAAATGGGGGGCAGCGCCTTGCGGCCCAGCCTGGTGCCTGCGCCCGAGAAGGCCGAAGGAACCGCTGCGCCCTAGGCGCAATGCAGCGCTAAAGTCAAGGAAATGCGGGCGGGGAACCCCGGCTCAATTGCCGGCGTCAACCAATTGGCGCAACTGGGTCAGCTTGCAATTGGCACCGCTGCGCGAAAGCAGGCTGTCACGCGCCACGCAGATCTGCCCATCGGAATTGCGCTCGACATAAAAGCCCGAATAATAATCGCGCGCGCTGCAGGCCCGCTCCAGCGCGGCGCTGATCACGCGGCGGTCGCGCATGAACAGGATCAGCCGGTTGCCCTGCCCCACCTGCACCCCGGCAATCCCGGTCACGGCCACGCAGCGGCCCATCGATCGCTCGGTCATGCGCGGTGGCAAGGGGCGCTGTGGCAGGTCCATCATCATGTTGGCCTGTGGCGGCGCGGCGGGTTGCGGCGTTATCCGGATCGTCAGGCGCTGCTCGATGCGCACCTGGTTCTGTCCCTGCGCCTGAAAGCTCTGGGCGATTTGTTGGAAAATGGTGGCATCGAAGGCATCGAAGGCCGGAAAAACCGCATCCGCCGGCAAGGCCAAGCCGCTTGCCGGCGCGTGGATCGCGGCGTGCTCGCGCTCAGCCGGCAGCGATGCGGATATCGGCATCAGCATGACCAGCGGGGCAAGCAGGGCGGCAACGAAACTCATGCATCAAACTCTTGGGAATGCCTAATAACTGGCATGGCGACGTTTCCTGCCATAGCCCGCCAGCTTGAACGACCCCTTAACCCGGCACGATCCTGATGCAAGCTGCCTCGCTCTGTGGCATGGGGGCGCTATGCAGACCAAGAGCACCTTTCTTGCCCAGGCCGCCGAGCTGGTCGGCCCAAAAGGCCTCACCGGCGATGCCGAGCAAATCACGCCCTGGCTCACTGACTGGCGCGGCCGCTTCACGGGCCGCGCACTTGCCATGGCCTCGCCAGCGGACACTGCCGAACTGTCTGCGCTGGTGCGCCTGTGCGCGAGCCACGGCGTCGCAGTGGTGCCGCAAGGCGGCAACAGCGGCATGTCGGGCGGGGCAACCCCCGATGCCAGCGGCGAAGCTCTGCTGCTCTCGCTGCGGCGGATGAATCAGATCCGCGCGATCGATCCCGAGGCGCGGCAGATAACGTGCGAGGCCGGCGTGATCCTGCAGGACCTGCACGAGGCGGCAGCGAATGTGGACCTGCGCTTTCCGCTGACGCTGGGCGGCAAGGGATCGGCGACCATCGGCGGACTGGTTTCAACCAATGCCGGCGGCAATCAGGTGCTGCGCCACGGCACGATGCGCGCGCTGGTGCTGGGGCTGGAAGCAGTGCTTGCCGATGGCAGCATCTTTTCGGCACTCACCCCGCTAAAAAAGGACAACCGCGGCTTCGATCTCAAGCAATTGCTGATCGGCTCTGAAGGCACTCTGGGCATCGTCACGGCGGCAACGCTTCGGCTGGTGCCCGCTCTGGCCGACCGGCTGGTGATCTGGGCCGGGGTCGCCAGCCTGCATGAGGCGCGCGCGCTGCTGCTCCACTGCGAAAGCGCGGCGGGCGACGCGCTGGAGGGCTTTGAAGTGATCCCCGCGCCTTCACTGGCCCGGGTGATCGATTATCTGCCCGGATCGCGCGCGCCGCTGGCGGGCGAGCATACATGGCATGTGCTGGCCGAAGTGGTGGCCGACCGCGCCAATGCCGATTCGCTGCGTGCGCGCGCCGAGGCCATGCTGGCCGAGGCCTTCGACGCCGGGCTGGTCGAGGACGCGACGATTTCGGCCAGCGAGGCCCAGGCCGAGGCCTTTTGGGCGCTGCGCGAAGCTGTTGCACCCTCAGAACGCGCGCACGGATTTGCCGTCCAGCACGATATTTCCGTGCCGGTCGCCGCAATGCCCGCATTCGTCGAAGCGGCGGTGCCGGCCATCGAGGCCGCCTGGCCCGGTACACAAGCGGTGGCTTTCGGTCATCTCGGCGATGGCAACGTGCATTTCCATGTCATCGCCCCGCCGGGTGTGGAGCGGCAAAGTTGGGAAGCTAGCGACGGCAAGGCGATCAGCGCGCAGGTTTATGATCTGGTGACCGCATGGGGCGGCTCGATCTCGGCCGAGCATGGCATTGGCCAGGCCAAGCGCGACGAGCTTGCGCGGCTGGGCGATCCGGTCGCGCTTGACCTGCTTGTCCGCGTAAAACGGGCGCTTGATCCCGCCGGATTACTGAATCCCGGCAAGCTGCTTGCGCAGCAGCCAAGCAACGCTTAAAGGCTCGCGCTTCCATTTCTAGCCATTCCGGAGTGATATTCATGGCCAGCGCGCCGCAGACTGCAACGTTGCCGTTGTTTTACAATGACCTGATGCCGCTCAACAGCCGTGACCACGGCAAATGGCGCAGCCGCACCACCGACAAGGCCAAGTGGCTCGCCGGGCAGCATGCGGTGCCGCTGACGGTCGAAGAATTCCCGATGGCCCAGCGCTTCCTGCCGATCATCTTTTCTTCGGGCGAAAGCCCGGTGCCGCTGGCGCTGATGGGGCTCAACGAGGGCGTCAACGTGTTCGTCGACGAAGAAGGCAAAGTGAACGAGCAGACCTATGTGCCTGCCTATGCGCGGCGCTATCCCTTCATGCTCGCCAAGCTGACCCCCGAAGCGCAGGATCTCTCGCTGTGCTTCGATCCGACCACCGACCTGATCGGCGAATTCGATGAAGGCGCCGAACTGTTTGACGGCGAAGCGCCGACCGACGCCTGCAAGGCGACGCTCAGCTTCTGCGAGCAATTCGAAGTGGCCGGGCAGAAGACCCAGGCTTTCATCGAAGAGCTGACCAAGCACAAGCTGCTGATGGAAGGCGAAGTTGCCATCCAGCAGGACGGCACCGAACAGCCCTTTATCTATAGCGGCTTCCAGATGGTCGACGAGAAGAAGCTGCAGGAACTGCCCGGCAATGTGCTGCGCCAGTGGAACCAAAGCGGCCTGCTCGCGCTGGTCTATGCCCACTTGTTCTCGCTGAGCCTGATGTCGGATATTTTCGGCCGTCAGGTGCAGCTCGGTAAGGGCCCGGTTCCCCAGGTTCCGCCGCAGGCGAAGTAATCGCCGGGCTTATTGCTGGAAGTTTGAAGGGGTCCGGACAATGTCCGGACCCCTTTTCCATGGGGTCGAAGCCCGCTTGCGTGCAGACAGGGTCTTTACCCCTTGCAATTTGGCGCAGTGCCACTAAATTTGTCAGTGTTCTGCTGGTGCTACCCTCATGGCCCGGTAGAGCATGGTGCACTTTGTGCACCTCCTCCCTGAACCTTGGCCACCTCGCGCATTTGCGCGAGGTGGTTTTTTATGGGCTGCGTTCACGCGGCAAAAGCCGCAGCAATCCCACCTTATTCGGCTGCGTCCTGCCAGCGCATCGCGCCATTGGCCTGGCCCAGCGTGGCCACCTCGCCAGCCAGATGGCGCACCAGTCCGGTCAGCAGGCCTGCCATCGCGGCGAAACCCCGGCCCGGCTCGGCGAGTCGCGAATCGAGATAGCTCGATCGGTCAATTTCGAGCTGAAGCGCGTGCAGGCCTTCGCCGGGCGCGCCGTGCCGCTCCAGCACATAGCCGCCGGCATAGGGCCGGTTGTGTGCCGCGCCGCGCCGCATCGTGGCAAAATAACTGAACGCCGAACCGACAAGGCGCCCATCGCAAGTTGCGCCGAAACGGTCACCCAGGACGAATTCGGGCGGCATCTGCCCGCCACGCAAGGTAAGCGGGGGCATCGAATGGAGATCGAGCAGCAGGGCCGCGCCCCAGCGCTCACGCAGGCCTGACAGCGCGCGCGCCAGCGTTTCGTGATAAGGCTGATGAATCCCGGCGATCCGTGCAGCCAGCTCGGCCTCGTCGTGGCGGCGCTTCCACAATTCGCCCAGCCCCGGCAATCGGCGCGGGATAAGCCCCAGGCCGCTGCGCGCGCGGCCCGGCGTATAGCTGCCGACAAGGTCCGGCGCGGCGCGTCCGAACATGTCCCAGTCAACATCGTCACAGGCGCGGTTGAGATCGATCATGGCGCGCGGGGCCTGCGCCGTCAGCAGCATCGCCCCGGTCGCGCGGGCGACCTGCTCTGCCAGCTTGTCGACATAGCGATCCTCGAGCCGCAAGGACGCGAAGCCGGGATTGCGCATGCGTTCGAGCAGCGATCCGGGGTATGCGCGGCCCGCATGGGGCACTGCGATCAGCACCGGGATCGGCGAAGGATCGGCCCCAGCCAGGCTGAACGCGCTCCCCCCGCCTGAACCGGGTATCGTCCCGCCCTGAACGGGCGGCGAATCACCTGTAGTGATGGGATCATCCCGCATCCCACCTTGCTGGACTGTAAGCCAATCTGTGTCAAAGTAGGCCGCCGCCAAGAACAGGCGAGAATCTTAACCGGTTCGGCGGTATAAAGCGGCCCGCGGGAAGTCCGTGGAAAACTGCCGCTGATGGAACTGTGGGAACGATGATTCGCATATTGCTTGCCGAAGATGATGCATCGATGCGCACCTACCTCAGCCGTGCGCTGGAAAACGCGGGCTACGAGGTGATCGCGGTCGATAGCGGCGTGGCCGCGCTGCCGTGGATCGAGACAGCCTATTTCGACCTGCTGCTGACTGACATCGTCATGCCTGAAATGGACGGAATCGAGCTCGCTCAGCGCTGCTCTGAATTGTCGCCCGATACCAAAGTCATGTTCATCACCGGCTTTGCCGCGGTTTCGCTGAAGGCGACGCGCGAAATGCCCGATGCCAAAGTGCTCTCAAAGCCCTTCCATTTGCGCGATCTCGTGCTCGAAGTGCAGCGCGTGTTCGGCCAATCGGCGCAAGCTTCGATCTAAACTTGCATAGCGCAGTAAGCGCAGCTAAAGGCCCACCCCTGCCCGGGCGATTGCCTAGGCGTTGACCGGATGGTGCGGGCGTATAGCTCAGTGGTAGAGCACTATGTTGACATCGTAGGGGTCGCAAGTTCAATCCTTGCTACGCCCACCATCCGCCGCTCTCAGCCCAAAAGCAATTGATCCACCCAGGCGGGCACCACCTCGCTCGCCGGGCCCAGCCGGGTTTCGTGGAACCAGGCCGACCCTTGCGAGCGTTCCAGATTGAGCTCCAGTGTCTGCGCGCCCAGATCGCGCGCCTGACGCACGAAACCGGCGGCGGGATAGACTGCGCCCGAGGTGCCGATCGAAACGAACAGGTCGCAGCCGCGCAGGGCCTCATGGATTTCGTCCATCCGGTAAGGCACCTCGCCAAACCAGACGACATCGGGGCGCAAAGCTCGCGCGCCGCAGGCCGGGCAGGGCGGGCGGCCGATCATGGCACCGCGCCAGCGCGAACGCTGGTCACAGGCCGTGCACCAGGCCAGCAAGTGTTCGCCGTGCATGTGAAGCACGCGTGAAGCCCCTGCCCGCTCGTGCAGGTCGTCGACATTCTGGGTGACGATCAGGAGTTCGCCTTTCCACGCCGCATCGAGCCGGGCCAATGCCTGAGGCGCCAGATTGGGCAGCTTGGTCTGGATCGCCTCTCGCCGCATGTCATAGAAGCGCAGCACCAGATCGGAATCGCGCGCGAAAGCCTCAGGCGTTGCGACATCCTCCACACGGTGCTGCTCCCAGAGTCCGCCTTCGGAACGAAAGGTGTCAATGCCGCTTTCGGCGCTGATCCCGGCGCCGGTGAGGATGACGATATTGCGAAAAATGCCCATGTCCCCCATGAAGCACGGCTCACAGGGATGTTTCAATGGCACGCATAGGTATTATCGGCAGCGAGGGGCGCATGGGGCGCGTGCTGGTGGAGGCGATTGCCGCCGCCGGCGAGAACCATGCCGGCGGCATCGACGTAGGCGGCGATCCGCTGGCCTTGGCCCGGACAAGCGACGTGCTGGTCGATTTTTCCAGCCCGCGCGCTCTGGAAGCCAATCTTGATGCGGCCATCGCGGCAAGCGTGCCGATAATCGTCGGAACCACCGGCCTTGAAGAGCGCCACCATTTCCTCTGCGACAATGCCGCGCAGCACATCGCCGTGCTGCAGACCGGCAACACGTCGCTCGGTGTGACCTTGCTCGCCCATCTGGTGCGCGAGGCCGCGAACCGGCTTGGCGAGGACTGGGATATTGAAGTGGTCGAAACGCACCACCGCATGAAAGTCGATGCGCCATCGGGAACCGCGCTGCTGCTGGGCGAAGCGGCCGCTGACGGGCGGGGGATCGCGCTTGGCGATCATAGCGAACGCGGTCGCGACGGGATCACCGGCAAGCGCAGCATTGGCAACATCGGCTTTTCTGCCTTGCGCGGCGGCAGTGTCGCGGGCGATCACACCGTGCATTTCCTCGCCGACAACGAGCGGCTCACTTTCACCCATCTGGCCGAGAACCGTGCGTTATTCGCCAAGGGCGCAATCCGCGCGGCGCAGTGGCTGATCGGCAAGCAGGCAGGGCGGTATACGATGCCCGAGGTGCTTGGGATTTGAAGCGCGACCAGATTTTCGAATTCTTCCGCCGCCTCGCCGAGCTCAATCCTTCGCCCGAAACTGAGCTAGAATTCGGCAACACCTACCAGCTGCTCGTCGCGGTGGTGCTGTCCGCGCAGGCAACCGATGTGGGCGTCAACAAGGCGACCCGCGCGCTGTTTCGCGAGGTGAAAACCCCGGCGCAAATGGTCGCGCTGGGCGAGGAGGCGCTGCGCGGGCACATCAAGACCATCGGCCTGTTCAATGGCAAGGCGAAGAACGTCATCGCGCTGTCCGAAATCCTCATACGCGATTTTGGCGGCGAGGTTCCGGCGGACCGCGATGTGCTGACCACGCTGCCGGGTGTCGGGCGCAAAACCGCCAATGTCGTGATGAATTGCGCCTTCGGGGCAGAGACATTTGCAGTCGACACGCATATTTTTCGGCTGGGCAACCGCACTGGCATGGCAAAAGGCAAAACCCCGCTGGCGGTCGAGAAGAAGCTGGAAAAGGGCGTGCCCCAGCCCTTCCGGGTGGGTGCGCATCATTGGTTGATCCTGCACGGCCGCTATGTGTGCAAAGCGCGCAAGCCCGAGTGCTGGCGCTGTGCGGTGGCGGACTTGTGTTCGTTCAAGCCGAAAGTGGAGAAGTAAGGGATTTCGCGCAGGGACGCAGAAGGCGCAGAGAATGAAACCGCGCCGCAGGCAATCAAATCGGCCGGGTCCGTCAATCAAATTCATAGCGGCTTCGCCGCAAAACCCTCCGCGCTCTCTGCGCCTCTGCGCGAACCAGAACCTACTCGAAATTCGCCGGATCAAGTTCCAGCCCGGCCTTGCCGGCTGCCGCCGTATGCGCCGGGGCATGCGGGTGTTCGACGAATTCGGGTTCGGTCTCTTCCAGCATGCCTTCCCACTTGGTG
>JANOBA010000398.1:0-3424 GCA_031411415.1 Novosphingobium sp. | reverse complement strand
CGTTCGGTGCGCGCACCAAACCTGTCGGAAACCTTCGGTGAACTGATCCCCAACTTCGCACCGGGTTTTGTTGATCCCTGCGCCAGCAACCGGATCGGCTCCGGCACGCAATTCCGCGGCGCCAACTGCGCTTCGGACCTTGGCGCTCTGTTGCAGAACGTTACGACCAACGCCTA
This sequence comes from Novosphingobium sp., assembly GCA_031411415.1. Classification (GTDB taxonomy): domain Bacteria; phylum Pseudomonadota; class Alphaproteobacteria; order Sphingomonadales; family Sphingomonadaceae; genus Novosphingobium. The sequence continues at coordinate 3,248 of JANOBA010000398.1, read as the reverse complement.
CTCGCTGCCAATCCTCAGTGGCGTGAACCCGAACCTGGCGGCTGAGAAGAGCAAGTCGCTGACCATTGGCATGGTTGCCCAGCCCAAGTTCATTCCGGGGCTGAACATTGCGGTCGATTACTACAACATCACGGTCAATGGTGTGATCGTGTCGCTCACCGCACAGGCCATCGCCAACTCGTGCTACGATCAGCCCACACTGGCCAATCCGTTCTGCGGGCTGTTCTCGCGCGTTCGTTCGGGCACGGGTCCGTTCGGCGAAGTCCCTGGCAACATCCAAGGCAACACCCTGGTCAGCGCGCCATTCAACTTCGCCAAGCGGGTGCGCCGCGGCATCGACTTCCAGCTCGATTACAGCCGCAATCTGGGCAATGATGTCAGCATCAAGGCCAACCTGATCTACACTCACTCGTTCCAGATCAGCAACTATGAGAACCCGGCGCTGCCAGACTTCGAAAACCGTGTTCTCGGCGAGTTGGGCGATCCGAACAACGAATTCCGCATTGGCGTCGATGTGTCGAAGGGTCCGTTCACCTTCGGCTACGAAGTGCACTACATCGGCCCGATGTGGCTCAATGCCTATGAGGACTTCAATGCCCTGCAGGACCGCCCACCGCAGGATTCGGACTATGCCGACATCCAGCAGTACAGCGGCGTGTTCTACCACGACGTTCGGTTCGAGTGGGATATGGAGAAGTCGGGCGTTGCCAAGAACTTGAAGCTCTATGCCGGCGTCGACAACGTCTTCAACCTGACCCCGCCGCTCGGCTCGACCGGCACTGGCGAGCGCGTTGCCGGTGGCGGCAACGGCAGCCCGATCTATTCGGTTCGCGGCCGCCAGATCTATGCCGGTGTCCGGGCGAAGTTCTGAACCTGACACGAAGTAACACTGCAAACGGGGGTCGGACCACTGGTCCGGCCCCTTTTGCTTTGGTAAGCAGGTCCAATGAACACAGCCGACCGCGCCGAAGCACTTGCCCAGCAAGGCCGCATTGCCGAGGCCTTCCAGCTGCTCACCAGCGCAGTTGCCGCCAGCGACGGCCTCGCCGCGCTGACGCTCGCCGACTGGCGCATGTCCGGCGCGCTGATCCGGCGCGATCTGGGCGAGGCGCGGCGGCTCTATGGTCTCGCTGCCGCCCAAGGCATCGCCGAGGCTGCGCCGGTACACATCGCGATGCTGGCCAACGGCGCGGGCGGATCGGGGCGGCACTGGGCAGAGGCGCTGGCCATGCTGGACTCGCCGCAGGCAGCACTGATCGCGGCGATGGCGCTCGATGCCCAAGGCGATCCGCTGGAGCAGACAGCACGCGAAGTGCTCCATGATGCGCCCCGGATCGAACGCCTGCCGGGCTTCCTCAGCGCAGACGAATGCCGCTACCTCGCCGACATTGCCCTGCCCCGCCTCGCGCCATCGGTCGTCGTCGATCCGCGCACTGGGCGGCAGTTGCAAGACCCGGTGCGCAATGCGACAAGCACGGGCTTTCCCTTCGTCCTCGAAGACCCAGTGCTGCACGCCATAAACCGCCGCATCGCCGCGGCCACGGCGACCAGCTATGATCAGGGCGAGCCGGCCCAAGTGCTGAGCTATGTTCCGGGGCAGGAATACAAGCTGCACTCCGACGCGCTGCCCGGCGGCGACAACCAGCGCATTGCTACAGTCCTCGTTACGCTATCGGACGGGTTTTCCAGCGGAACGACCAGCTTCCCCCGGCTGGGTCTGGAATGGACCGGCAAGGCAGGCGACGCGTTGTTTTTCGCCAACACCGATGGCCAAGGAAGGCCAGACCCGGCCATGTGGCACGCCGGACTGCCGGTAACGGCGGGGCGAAAGCTGCTGCTCTCGAAGTGGATTCGCGAAAAACCGCTCGATCTGTCCGGGCCTCCGGGAAGACCGTTTTAGCTCACCACGATTTCCAGCGCCCCGTCGCCCTCGTCGATCCGCACGGCGGAGCCATCGGGAATCTCGCCCGCCAGCAACTTTTCGGCGAGCGGGTCCTGCACATGGCGCTGCACCGCGCGCTTCAGCGGCCGTGCGCCATAGACCGGATCATAGCCCACCCGCCCGAGCCAGCGCTTGGCCGCCTCGGTGAGTTCGAGCGTGATCTTGCGGTCCTTGAGCAGCCTGGCCACCCGCGCCACCTGGATCTCGACAATCGGGGCCATATGTTCGACCCCCAGCCGGTGAAACAGCACGATCTCGTCCAGCCGGTTGAGGAATTCAGGCCGGAAATGCCCGCGCACCACTTCCATAACCTGCGGCTCGACTTTCTCCACGTCCTCGCCCTCGGCCAGCCCGGCAAGGAACTGGCTGCCCAGGTTTGAGGTCAGGATGATCAGCGTGTTGGTGAAATCGACCACTCGTCCCTGCCCGTCAGTCAGCCGGCCATCGTCAAGCACTTGCAGCAGCACGTTGAACACATCGGGATGCGCTTTCTCGACCTCGTCAAACAGCACCACCTGATAGGGCCGGCGCCGCACGGCTTCGGTCAGCACGCCGCCCTCATCATAGCCGACATAGCCCGGAGGCGCGCCGAGCAGGCGGCTGACCGCGTGCTTTTCCATGAATTCCGACATGTCGATGCGCACCATCGCGTTGTCGTCATCGAACAGAAATCCCGCCAAGGCCTTGGTCAGCTCGGTTTTGCCGACGCCCGTGGGGCCGAGGAACAGGAATGAACCCAGCGGGCGATTGGGATCCTGCAAACCAGCCCGCGCGCGGCGCACAGCCTTGGAAACCGCCAGCACCGCATCGGTCTGGCCGATCACCCGCTTGCCGATTGTCTCTTCCATCTTGAGCAGCTTGTCGCGTTCGCCTTCCATCATCCGCTCGACAGGAATGCCAGTCCACTTGGCAACCACGGCGGCGATGTCCTCGGAAGTCACTTCCTCGCGCAGCAGGGCGTTTTCCGCCTGTCCGCCTGCTTCGGCCAGCTGCTTTTCCAGCTCGGGAATGCGGCCATAAGTCAGCTGTCCGGCTTTCTCGTAGTCGCCTTGGCGCTGCGCCTGCTCCAACTCGACGCGCGCCATATCGAGCGCCGCCTTGATGTCGCCCTCGGCGGCAATCTTGTCGCGCTCGTTCTGCCAGCGGGTGGTCACCTCGGCGCTTTGTTGTTCGAGATTGGCCAGCTCTTCGCGCAAATTGTCGAGGCGATCTTTCGAGGCCTGATCGGTCTCGCGGGTCAGTGCCATTTCCTCGATCTTGAGCAGGACGATGCGCCGGTCGAGCACCTCGATTTCCTCGGGCTTGC
>JANOBA010000397.1:0-2528 GCA_031411415.1 Novosphingobium sp. | reverse complement strand
CCGCGCTATGAGGATGTCAAAGTTGGTGACATTCTGCCGCGCCGCCCGGTCGGGCCGCACAGCCGGGTGACTTTTGCGCTGGAATGCCGCGCCCACCGGCAGAACATCTGGGGCTCGTATCACTGGAATGCGCCTGAGGGCGTCCATGATCCGGCCAAGGAAGACGCCGGTTTCGCCAGCGACATGACCTATGATTTCGAAGCCCAGAAGATCGATCCGCGCCACGCCGACGGGCTGTTCCACGGGCCAAGTTCAGGCCATATCAATGCCGAAAAGGCCGAGAATGTCGGCATGGGCGGGGTCTATGGCTATGGTTCTTCGATGAACGCCTGGCACATGGACACTATTGCCTATTGGGCCGGGCATCAGGGCTATATCTGGCATTCCAAAACCCAGTTCCGCAGCCCGACATTTGAGGGCGATGTCGCCTATATCGATGGCACGGTGGTGGAGAAGATCGACCAGAGCGAATGGGGCATGCCGGTTGTGCGGGTGCAAACGAGCATGACGACCCAGACGGGAGATGTTATCCTGAAAGGCACGGCGGAAGTTTCTCTGCCGATGTAAACGGGAGAGAGCGGATGCAGGACTTGCCAACCGATCGGCGCGGGCTGCTGGCAGGCGGTGTCATGCTTGCCGCGGGCAGCGCAATTTCAGTGACTGCCGCGGCAGCACCTGCCCCAGCCGGGGCCACCGGCCCGGCGCGCGCTGTCTATACGCCGCAGCCGGTGCCGCTGCCGTTCGATGTCAAAGCAATGCCCGGTTTGTCAGAAAAGCTGCTGACCAGCCATCACACCAACAATTACACCGGCGCGGTAAAGCGGATCGCGGCAATTGGCGCGCAGCTCGCCGCGCTCGATCCCGCCACAGCGCCGGGCTTCCAGCTCAGCGGCCTCAAGCGCGAGGAACTGATCGCCACCAATTCGATGATCCTGCACGAGCTGTATTTCGCCAACCTTGGCTCATCGGGCGCAGCAAGCACGGGCCTTGCCGCGATGATCGAGCGGGATTTTGGCAGCATGGCGCGCTGGCAGGCGGAATTTGCCGGCATCGGCAAGGCGCTCGGCGGCGGATCGGGCTGGGCGGTGCTGCAATACCAGCACCGCGACAAGCGGTTGACGGTGCAGTGGGCCAACGATCACACCATGGCGCTGGCCGGGGGTACGCCGCTACTGGTGCTCGATATGTATGAACATGCCTATGCGATGGATTATGGCTCGAAAGCGGCGGCCTATGTCGATGCCTTCATGGCCATCATCAACTGGAACGCAGTCAGCGCCCGCTTCGCCTGGGCCATTGCAGAATAGGGAGCAATTGCTTGTCGAATCGCGAAGAGATTATCCAGCTGATCAACCTCTATGGCCTGGCCATGGACACCCAGCGTTGGGATCTGTTTGACCGCATCTTCACCGCCGATGTCGACGCCGATTATGGTGCGACGTCGCATTGGACCGACCGGACAAGCTTTAAGCGCGATTTCGGCAGCTTCCACGAATTGTTCGACGCGACCCAGCATGTCATGACCAACCATTTGGTGACGGTCGATGGGGATCAGGCCCACTCGCACACCTATGGCATGTGGCGGCTGATCCGCCATGCCGCCGGCGATCCGCCGGTGTGGGATGGCACCGGCGCTTACGACGACACCTGGGTGCGCGGGGCAGACGGTTGGCGCATCATCAAACGCACCTGCCGTGTGGTATTCTGGACCGGCAACTCCCGGGTGCAGACGCCGATGGAGGAAATTGAATTCCAGCTCGATCTGGTTTCGTTGAAAACCGAGGCCCGCGAAGGCCGGCTCGACTATCTGAAAGCAATAAACTGATGGCAAAATCGCGTGACGCAATCCGGTTGAATGAGGCGGAGCAGGCTGCGCTCTATGCCGAGTGCAAGAGCCTGCAAGTGGCGACGCTCGGCTCAGCCGGCGAGCCCCATCTGACCACGCTGTGGTACTCACTGCATGAGGGCAACATCCTGTTCGAGACTTATGGCAAGAGCCAGAAAGTGGTAAACCTGCGCCGCGATCCGCGCATCGCGGTGCTGTGCGAGGCGGGTACGGAATATGCCGAATTGCGCGGTATTTCGATTCAGGGCCGGGCCGAGCTGGTCGAGGATGGCGAGCGGTTGCAGGAGCTGATGCAGGTGGTAATTGGCCACCATTTTCCCGGGCAGACGCCTGAGCAGCTTGCCGCCATGTCTGCAAAGATGGCGGAAAAACGCATCGTCGTCGTGGTCCATGCCGATAAGACGATCAGCTGGGATCACCGCAAGCTGGGTGGCAAAGGGCCGGCTTAGCTTACCGCCCCTTCCACTCCGGTTTGCGCTTGCCGGCAAAGGCCTTTGGCCCTTCCGCCGTGTCCTCTGCCGCCAGCCACCCGGCGAACAGCGGGTGTCCGCTTTGCCCGGTGATGGCATCGGCGAGGCTGGGTTGATCGAGCCCCCACATTGCCAGCGCCTTGGTCAACCCGACTGCCAGTGGCGCGCATTCGATGATCTGCGCCGCCAGTGCCCACGCGGCCTCCAGCGCA
>JANOBA010000396.1:0-3139 GCA_031411415.1 Novosphingobium sp. | reverse complement strand
GCGGCAAGCGGGGGTTTGGGTTATCGACAGGCCGCGTCCTTCGAGACGGGCCTTCGACAAGCTCAGTCCCTCCTCAGGATGAGCGAAGATTCATGAATTCACGTTCATCCTGAGGAGGGACTGAGCGAAGCCCGCAGAGCGTAGTCGAAGGCCCGTCTCGAAGGACCCGATCAGTCCGCAAACCGTGCCGGGGCTGCGCTGACCACATCGACGCCCCCACTGCGCACCTGCCGCACTTCAAGCGCGCGCTCGATCGCGCCATTGCTGCGGAAGCGGAAGGCGCCGTCGAGGCCGAGGAAGCCGTCCTTGTCGAACAGCCGTGCGGTGGGAAAGGTCGTGCCGGGCCGCCAATCGCGCGCGACCCGCAAAGTGAGCAGCACCGAATCGTAGCCCAGCGTGGCGATCCGATAGGGCGCGGCGCCGAAACGGTTGCGATAGCTGTCCGTGAACTGGCGCCAGCGCTGGTCGGAAACGGCGGCATACCAGGCCCCGGCGAGCGCCGGCGTGGCTGAGACGGCGCTTTCCCCACTCCACAGTTCGGTGCCCATAATCTGCGCGATAGAGCCATTGCCGGCCTTGACCAGCGGCCCGGCCTGCGCCGACATGCGCCCGCCATCGGCGATCAGCACGGGATCATAGCCGCCCCGGTCACGCAGCCGCTTGGCGGCGGCGGCGAGGCTGGCAGGGCTGCGATCATAGCTTTCCATGCCCACCACGCTGCCGCCCTGATCGCGCACCGCGGCAACCAGCGCGGCGCTTGCGCGCTGGCCATATTCGCCGGCCGGGATCAGCGCGGCAAAGGCGGCATTGCCTTGCGCGCGTGCCCAGGCGACCGTGCGGCTGACCGACTGGCTGGGCAGGCTGCCCATGATCAGCGTATCGCGCGTGGCCCGCGCCTCGTCGTTCGAATAGGAGATTACCGGCACCCGCGCCGCGCGCGCCGCAGTGGTGATCGCGGGAATATCGTCGGACAGCAGCGGGCCCAGGATCAGTTTGTTGCCCTCGGCAATCGCCCTTGCGGCGGCGGAAGCGGCGCCGGTGGCGGTGTCGTAAGTTGTGATGCGCAGGTTCTGCGAATTGGTGTCGAGCAGCGCCATGGTCGTGGCGTTGGCGATCGACTGGCCAGCGGGGGCATTCGGCCCGGAGAGCGGCACCAGCAGCGCGACGCGGTGGCGCACGGCATCGGTGGGCAGCACGCTGGCACTGGGCGCTTCGGGCGGCGGCGGTGGCGGCGGCGGCGGCGGGGGCGGAGCGACGGTCTTGCACGCGGCGAGCAGCGTGACGCTTGCCAAGGTCACCAGATGGCGCCGGTCGATCATCTGTGTGAACATCACTTGTCGCTCTCCAATATGCCGTCCATGCTTCCCCATATGGATCAGCGCCTTGTACCCGGTCTCTACATTGTCGCCACGCCGATTGGCAATCTCGGTGATATTACGGTGCGCGCCACCGAGGTGCTGCGCGCCGTTTCTGCGGTGGCCTGCGAGGATACGCGGGTCACTGGCAAGCTGCTCCACCATATCGGCATCAAACAGCGGCTGATCCGCCACGACGATCATGCCAGCGATGGGGAGCGCGACGGGCTGCTGGCGCTGGCCGCGCGCGAGCCGGTGGCGCTGGTGTGCGATGCAGGAACGCCGCTGATTTCCGATCCCGGCTATCGGCTGGTGCGCGCCGCGCGGCTTGCCGGCATCGCGGTGACCAGCCTGCCGGGGCCAAGTGCGGCGATTGTCGCGCTGAGCATGGCGGGGTTGCCGACTGACCGGTTCCTGTTCGCCGGTTTCCTGCCGCCCAAGACCAAAGCACGCCGCGACGCATTGGCCGAGCTGGCGGGGCTGCGCGCAACTTTGGTGTTCTATGAGACGGCGCCGCGACTTGCCGCCATGTTGGCCGACATGGGCGAGCTGCTGCCTGCCCGCGAACTGGTCGTGGCGCGCGAGTTGACCAAGTTGCACGAGGAATGCCGGGGCGGCACTGCGGCAGAGCTGATCGCGCACTATACCGCGCATCCGCCCAGGGGTGAGATTGTCGTGTTGGCCGGGCCCCCGGGCGAAGCGGCGGCTCAGGATTGGGATATCGACGCGCTGCTCCGCGCCGAGCTGGCCAAAGCGAAGCCGTCGCAAGCGGCCGGGTCCGTGGCGAAGCTGACCGGGCAGGATCGCAAGGTGCTTTATGCGCGGGCGCTCGAATTGAAGTGAGCAATCGTGCTGAGCGTGAAGCCAAGGGCAGGCGCGGCGAATGGCTCGCGGCATGGTATCTTCGGCTCACTGGCTGGCGCATTCTGGCGCAGCGGATGAAAACCCCGCGCGGCGAAGTGGACATTGTGGCGCGCCGGGGGCGGCTGGTGGCTTTCGTCGAAGTCAAATGGCGTTCCAGCCGGGAAGGACTTGAACTGGCGGTCGATGAATATCGCTTGCGGCGGGTTGCGGCAGCGGCTGAAGTGCTGGCCTCGCGCTATGTCAGGCCGGGCGATGACATGCGTATCGACGTGCTGCTGCTTGCGCCGGGGCGCTTCCCGCGCCATCTGGCGAATGTCTGGATGCCTTGAGGAAATGGAACGTCAATGAGTCTTCGTGTCGCCGTCCAGATGGACCCGCTGGAAAGCATCAATTTCAATGGCGATTCCAGCTTCTACCTGATGCTCAGCGCGCAGGCGCGGGGCTATGCGCTGTGGCATTATGACGTGGGCACATTGGCACTGGATGAGGGCCGGCTGACCGCATGGGCCGCGCCGTTGAGCGTGCAGCGCCCAGAATCCTCAACAAGGACTCCGGGGGATCATTTCGCGCGCGGGGAATATGCCAAAATCGATCTGGTGGCCGACATCGATGTTGTCCTCATGCGGCAAGATCCGCCCTTCGATCTCGCCTATATCACTGCGACGCATCTGCTCGAGCGGCTGGCGGGCCAGACTTTGGTGGTCAACGATCCCGCCAGCGTGCGCAATGCGCCCGAAAAAGTGATGGTACTGGATTACGCCCGCTTCATGCCGCCAACGCTTGTGGCGCGCCGCATCGAGGATGTGCGCGAATTCCACGCGCGGTATCCCGGCGATCTGGTGGTCAAGCCCTTGCACGGCAACGGCGGCAAGGCGGTGTTTCGCATCCCGGCAGACGGCAGCAACCTTGGCGCGCTGATC
>JANOBA010000395.1:0-3532 GCA_031411415.1 Novosphingobium sp. | reverse complement strand
CTGCATCGTGCTGCGCACCGGCGTGGTCAAGGACGGCGTGCTGCATGTTCAGGCGGGCGCGGGCATAGTCGCCGACAGCGACCCCGATTCCGAACAGTCCGAGTGCGAGAACAAAGCCCGCGCCCTGTTCGCCGCCGCGCGCGAAGCCGTTCGGGTGGCGGGCGAAGCCGGTTTCGGGCAATAGGTCGGCTATGATACTCGTCATCGACAACTACGACAGCTTCACTTGGAACCTGGTCCACTATCTGATGGAACTGGGCGCCGAGGTGGAAGTGGTGCGCAACGATGCGCTGTCCGCCGCACAGGCAGTCGCATCGGGCGCGCAGGGCTTTCTCATCTCGCCCGGCCCCTGCACGCCGAATGAGGCGGGGATCAGCCTTGATCTCGTAGGCGCCTGCGCCGATGCTAAGCTGCCCTTGCTGGGCGTGTGCCTCGGCCACCAGTCGATCGGGCAGTATTTCGGCGGCAGCGTTGTTCGCGGCGGGCTGATGCATGGCAAGACCTCGCCCGTGACGCATGACGGCAGCGGCGTATTTGCCGGGATCCCCTCGCCCTTCACCGCGACGCGCTATCACTCGCTGATCGTTGAGGATATTCCGGACGTGCTGGCTGTGAACGCAACGAGCGATGACGGCCACGTGATGGGCTTTCGCCACACCAGCCTGCCGATCCACGGCGTGCAGTTTCATCCCGAAAGCATCGCCACCGAACATGGCCATGCGATGCTCGCCAATTTCCTCAAGATTTGCGGGATAGCGGCAAAGGCGCTCGCATGAGTATTGGGGCATGAGTGTCGCCGAAGCCGAAGCGCTGTTCGGCCGGATGCTCGACGGCGGCATGGACGATGCCGAGATTGCCGCAACGCTGATCGACCTTGCGGACAGGGGCGAGACGGCAGAGGATGTGGCCGGCGCGGTGCTCGCCATGCGCGTGAGGATGCGGCGCATTTCCGTCCCCGAGGCCATACTCTCCCAGGCCATCGATGTCTGCGGCACGGGCGGCGACGGGCAGCACAGCCTCAACATTTCCACCACTGTCGCACTGGTCGTCGCGGCCTGCGGGGTGCCGGTGGCCAAGCATGGCAATCGCGCTGCCTCCAGCAAGGCAGGCACCGCCGACACACTGGAAGCGCTCGGTCTGGACCTGGCGCGCGCCAGCGAAATGGCAGGGCTTACGTTGTCGGAAATCGGCATCGCCTTCTATTTCGCCCAGGCACACCACCCGGCGCTTGGCCGCATCGCGCCGATCCGCAAGGCGCTCGGCCGCCGCACGATTTTCAACCTGATCGGTCCGCTGGCCAACCCCGCTGGCGTCACCCGCCAGCTGGTCGGCGTGCCGCATCCCGATTTTGTCGCGCTCTATCATAACGCCATGCGCTTGCTCGGCACCGAACGCGCGATGATCGTCTCGGGCGAGGAAGGCTTGGACGAGCTTTCCATCGCCGGGCCCAGCCGGGTTGCGACCATCGGTCTGGGCGGCATCGCGGCGAGCATCACGCCCGAAGACGCCGGTCTGACACACCACAGCCTCGAGGCCATTCGCGGCGGCGACGCTGCGTTCAATGCCGCCGCGCTGCGCCGCTTGCTCATGGGCGAGACGGGCGCCTATCGCGACGCCGTTTTGCTCAACGCAGCCGGCGCGCTGATCGTCGCAGGCGAGGCGCGGGACTGGCAGGATGGGGTCGAAGAAGCTGCCGAAGCGCTCGACAAAGGCCTCGCCAAGGCCCTGCTCGATTGCTGGATCGCAACTGTGGCCTAGTCCTTTTTACGACAGATGTGTTGTAATTTATCAAAACCGGCCTAGTATCTTGTGCAGACAGCCTGAAAGGGCTAGTGCCCATGGGAGAGCGCTGGTGAACGTCCACTACGGCCAAATTGAGTCGCGCGATGATCCGCTGGTGCTGGGCACCGATCCCATCCCGGCGAAATATTACTATGATCCTGACTGGTACGAGCTGGAGCGCAAGGCGATCTGGCTGCGCAGCTGGATCAACATCGGTCATGTCTGCGAACTCCCCGAGACGGGCAGTTTCATCCGCCGCGAGCTGGAATTTGCCCGCGCCTCACTGCTGATCACCCGCGCCAGGGATGGCGAGATCCGCGCTTTCCACAACGCCTGCACCCACCGCGGTACCCAGTTAACCGGCGAGGCTTGCGGTAAGAAGAACACCTTCAGCTGCCCTTATCACATGTGGACTTTCGGCAGCGACGGCGCGCTGATTTCCGCCCCCGATTTCGAGCGGTTCTACACCACCAAGGAATCGGTTTCGCTTAAACAGGTCGCGCTCGAAGTCTACGGCGGGCTGATTTTCGTCAATTTCGATCCGCAGCAGAGCTTGCGCGAATTCCTCGGCGATATGGCGCCGATGCTTGAGCAGCTGCCAGTCGCCCGCGCCACCACGTTCCACGAATATGTCTATGACATCGACGCCAACTGGAAGCTGACTTACGATAATTTCCAGGAAAACTATCACTTGCGCTTCATCCATCCCAACACGGTGGGGCCGGGCGTGGGGCCGGAAAACCCCTTCGGCTATCCCAGCAGCTTCAGCCTCAAAGGCAAGCACCGCACCCAGTCGATCTGGGTCAATCCCGAGGGGCAGGTTCCCCCCTCGATGCTGGCGGCCTTCACCAAGGGAGCCAGACGGCTGGCGGCGGACGGGATACTTGATCATCCAATGGGCCGCGAATACCTCGCGCTGTTCCCCGCGTTCTTCCTGCTGGGCAGCCCGGGCAACCACTTCCTCCACAATGTCTATCCGATCGGCCCGGAAAAATCGCGCGGGGTGATCCGGCTTTACTGGATCGGGGAGGACGAGACCCCCGGCGTGCGCGTCGCCCGCGAATTCACCATGGCGACGACGCGCGACGTCCATGCCGAGGACGTCGCGGTGATCCAGGCGGGCCAGCGTGGCCTCGCCAGCGGCGCGCTGGAGCACATCCATTTCATGGAAAAGGAAGTGCTCTGCCGCCACCTGATCAAGGTGGTGGTGGAAGAAGTGGAGGCCTATAAGGCTGCGGAATAACGCTGCTCCCGAAAACGGGAGGGCAAATCGGGAGAGTGGAATTGGAACTCGGGCTTGAAGGAAAGGTCGCGGTTGTTACCGGCGCTACGGCCAATATCGGACGCGGCATCGCGCTGGAACTGGCGGCGAACGGCGTCAAACTGGTCGCTGTCGGCCGCGATGCCGAGGCCGGTACAAGAGTTGTCGCCGCCGCGAAGCAGGCCGGCGCGCAGGACGCAGTGTTCGTTCAGGCCGACATGCTCGATCATGGCGCCCCGGAGAAGATCCTCGCCGCCGCCGAGGCGCTCGGGCCGCTCGAAATTCTGGTCAACAATGTCGGCGGCAATGTCGATCAAGGCTTCTTCGTCGATTCCGACCCCGCCAAGTGGCTGGGCGACATCGACCTCAATTTCGGCACTGTTTTGCGCATGACCCATGCCGCCTTGCCGGGCATGATCGCGCGGAAGACCGGCGCCATCGTCAATGTCGGCAGCACGGCGGGGCTGGTCGGCGACTATATGTTGCCGG
>JANOBA010000394.1:0-6459 GCA_031411415.1 Novosphingobium sp. | reverse complement strand
GTCGAGCGGATCATCCGCGAAACCGATCTGGTCCCCGCCGCCCACCTCACCTGCGTCGCCGCCAGCAAGCGCGAAATCGCCGAGGTCGCCGGGCAATACTGGAATGCCGGCGTACGCCACATCGTCGCCCTGCGCGGCGATCCGCCCGCCAGCGGCGCGGGCTTCGTCCCCCATCCCGACGGCTATGCCAGCGCCTCCAAGCTGGTTTCCGGCCTCAAGGCGCGGCACGATTTCGAAATCTCGGTCGCCGCCTATCCCGAGGTCCACCCCGAAGCCGCCAGCGCCGAAGCCGATCTCGACAACCTCAAGCGCAAGCTCGATGCCGGTGCGGATCGCGCGATCACTCAGTTTTTCTATTCGACCGACGCCTGGTTCCGCTTTCTCGACAAGGCGCTTGCCGCCGGAATCACCGCGCCGATCCTGCCCGGAATCATGCCGGTGACCAGCTTCGCCGCGATCCGACGGATGTCTGGCAACACTGAAATCCCCGGCTGGATGGAGGCGATGTTCGAGGGGCTGGACGATCGCCCGGGGCCACGCTCGCTGGTCTCGGCAGTGGTCGCCGCTGACCTGTGCCGCCGGCTCTATGCAGGCGGGGTGCGCGATTTCCACTTCTACACGCTGAACCGGGCAGATCAGGCCTATGCCATCTGCCAGCTTTTGGGATTGAGGCCGAAATGACAACTGCCCGCGAAACCCTGTTGGCCGAATCTGCCAAGCGCATCCTGATCACGGACGGCGCTTTCGGCACCGAGATCCAGAATTACAAGCTGTCGGAAGCTGACTATGCCGGCAATCTGGGCCTGACCAAGGACCAGAAGGGCAACAACGACATTCTGGCGCTCACCAAGCCTGAAATTCCCGAAGCGATCCACCGTGCCTATTTCGCGGCCGGGGCTGATATTGCCGAGACCAACACATTCTCGGCCAACCGCATCAGCCAGGCGGATTACGCCGCCGAGCATCTGGTACGCGAGATCAATCTCAAATCGGCCCAGCTCGCGCGGCGGGTGGCCGATGAATTTCAGCCGAAGGACGGCAAGCCGCGCTTTGTTGCCGGCGCAATCGGCCCGACCAACAAAACGCTGTCACTTTCGCCCGACGTGAACGATCCGGGCTATCGCGAAATCGACTGGGACACACTGGTCGATGTCTACAAGGAACAGGCCGCAGCCCTCATGGAAGGCGGCGCGGACTTCATCCTGATCGAAACCGTGTTCGATACACTCAATGCCAAGGCCGGAGTCATGGCGATCAAGCAGCTTGAAGCGGACTTGGGCCGCGAAGTGCCGATCATGCTGTCGATGACGCTAACCGATTTGTCCGGTCGCAATCTTTCCGGCCACACCGTCGAGGCCTTCTGGCACGCGGTGCGCCATGCCAAGCCGGTCACCATCGGTCTCAATTGCAGCTTCGGCGCCACGCAATTGCGCCCGCATGTCAAAGTGCTCAGCGAGATCGCCGACACGCTGATCATGGTCTATCCCAACGCCGGGCTGCCCAACGAGCTGGGCGAGTATGACGAAATGCCGGATACTACGGCGGGGCTGGTCGGCGAATGGGCCGAGGCTGGGCAGGTCAACATTCTGGGCGGTTGCTGCGGCTCGACCCCGGCGCATATTGCCGCGATGGCCAAGGCCGTTGCTGGGTTGAGCCCGCGCAAACTGCCGGTGCTGGAGCCGATAACGCGGCTGGCGGGGCTGGAACCGTTCGTGATGGCGGCATGACCAGAAAAGAATTCATTGATTCCATAAAATCGTTTGGAATTGACGAGAATATCGTCAGTTTTGATTCGCCGTTCAAAGAAGACAGCTTTTGCGTTACTTATTTTGACGACAAGTGGTCTGTTTTTTGGGTGGAGCGCGGTGGAGCTCATGGAACTAGAAAATTCAATTCTGAAGCTGAAGCGCTTGTTTATCTGCATTCAAAATTGATCAATTGATTGTTATTGAAATGAATATCGAAGCTCAAACTGCCTCCTCCGCCCGCTTCGTCAACATCGGCGAGCGCACCAATGTCACCGGCAGCGCCGCGTTCAAGAAGCTGATCCTTGCGGATGATTACGCGAAGGCGGTCGAAGTCGCGCGACAGCAGGTTGAGAACGGCGCGCAAGTGATCGACGTCAACATGGACGAGGGGCTGCTCGATGCGGTCCACGCCATGACCACGTTCCTCAAGCTGATCGCCGCCGAGCCTGATATTGCGCGGGTGCCGGTGATGATCGACAGCTCGAAATGGAGCGTGATCGAGGCCGGGCTGAAATGCGTTTCGGGCAAGCCCATCGTCAATTCGATCTCGATGAAGGAAGGCGAAGCGCCGTTCCTCGAAGCCGCGCAAAAATGCATGGATTATGGCGCGGCAGTGGTCGTCATGGCTTTTGACGAGACGGGTCAGGCCGATACCAAGCAACGCAAGATCGAGATTTGCGAGCGCGCCTACAAGCTCCTCACCGGCATCGGCTTCCCGCCCGAAGACATCATCTTCGATCCCAATGTGTTCGCGGTGGCGACCGGGATTGAGGAACACAACAATTACGGGGTCGACTTCATCGAAGCGGTGAAGGAAATCCGGCAGCGCTGCCCGCATGTGCATTTTTCGGGTGGCCTCTCCAACCTCTCCTTCAGCTTTCGCGGCAACGAGCCGGTGCGCCGGGCGATGCATTCGATCTTCCTCTACCATGCCATCCCCGCCGGGCTCGACATGGCCATCGTCAACGCCGGGCAGCTTGATGTTTACGACCAGATCGACCCGGACCTGCGTGAGGCATGCGAGGATGTGATCCTCAACCGTCCGGCGCGCAGTGCCGAAGAAACCCCGACCGAGCGGCTGGTCACCCTCGCCGAGAAATTCCGCGGCACCGATGTGGCGCAGGAAAAGGCCGCCGAGGAATGGCGCGGCTGGGACGTCGCCAAGCGGCTCGAACATGCGCTGGTGCGCGGCATCGACATGTATGTCGTCGACGATACCGAGGAATGCCGCCTTGCTTTTGCCCGGCCCATCGAGGTCATCGAAGGCCCGCTGATGGACGGCATGAATGTCGTCGGCGACCTGTTCGGCAGCGGCAAGATGTTCCTGCCGCAAGTGGTCAAATCGGCGCGCGTGATGAAGAAGGCAGTGGCCCACCTGATCCCGTTCATCGAAGCGGCAAAGGAACCCGGTGCCAAGGCCAAGGGCCGCATCATCATGGCCACGGTCAAGGGTGATGTGCACGATATCGGCAAGAACATCGTTGGCGTGGTGCTGCAATGCAATGGCTATGAAGTGCTCGACATGGGCGTGATGGTGCCCTGGCCGAGCATTCTCGAGCTGGCAAAAGCGGAAGACATCGACATCATCGGCCTGTCCGGGCTGATCACGCCCTCTTTGGACGAAATGGTGACGGTGGCCGAGGAAATGCAGCGCGCGGGCTTCACCATTCCGCTGCTGATCGGCGGCGCGACCACCAGTAAGGTCCACACCGCGCTGCGGATTGATCCGGCCTATGATGGCCCGGTGATCCATGTGCTCGACGCCAGCCGCGCGGTGGGCGTTGCTTCGCAATTGCTGTCGGATACGCAAGCGGAGCCATTCATCAAGGCCACTGCCGACGAATACGAACACGTTCGCCTCGTCCGCGCCGGTAAGGGGCAGAGCCCGTTGCTCAGCCTTGAAGACGCGCGCGCCAATATGTTCCCTGCTGATATGAGCGACATGGCCGCGCCGCCGGACCAGCCGGGAGTGCACGTGTTCGAAAGCTGGGACCTCGCCGACCTGCGCCAGGTCATCGACTGGACCCCATTCTTCCGCGCCTGGGAGCTGGCAGGCAATTATCCAGCGATCCTCAAGGACGAGGTCGTCGGCGAAAGCGCGCGCGGCCTCTTCGATGATGCCCAGGAAATGCTTGATCGGATCGTCGAAGAGAACTGGCTCACGGCGAAAGGCGTAGCTGGCTTCTGGCCCTGCGCCCGCCACGGCGATGACGTTGAGATATATCTGACCGATGAGGAGCGCCATTTGCGCGTGCCCTTCCTGCGCCAGCAGGTGAAGAAAAGCCGGGGCAAGGATGGACAGGGGCGGGCCAACTATTGCCTCGCCGATTTCATCAGCCACGATGGCGACTGGATCGGCGGTTTTGCTGTCAGCATTCACGGCATCGAGCCGCACCTCGCCCGCTTCAAGGCAGCCCACGACGATTACAACGATATCCTGCTGAAGGCCCTCGCCGATCGCTTCGCCGAGGCCTTCGCCGAACGGCTCCACCAACATGTTCGCACCACCCTGTGGGGTTATGCGCCGGGCGAGCAGCTGACCAACGAAGCGCTGATCAAGGAACAATATCGCGGCATCCGCCCCGCGCCCGGCTATCCGGCCTGCCCCGATCACAGCCTCAAGCCGATCCTGTTCGAGCTGTTGAATGCCACCGAAAATGTCGGCATCACGCTCACAGAAAGCCAGGCGATGCTGCCCACCGCCGCTGTTTCGGGCTTCTATTTTGCGCATCCGCAGGCTGAGTATTTCGGCGTTGCACGGATTGGCCGCGATCAACTGGAGGACTATGCCCAGCGGCGCGGGATCGATCTGGCCATTGCGGAACGCTGGCTGCGGCCAAATCTCGATTAGGGCCGGTTGATCCCAAGTCAGCCTTGCTTCCTGGCGAGGCTTTGGCACAACGGCGCATCCAGCGGTAAGGATGCTTCGGGTAATGGATTACAGGACTCTGGGCGGATCGGGGCTCAATGTGCCGGTCATAGGCCTCGGTACGGCCAATTTTCGCGGCGGCAACAGCCCTGCGACAGGCCTGGGCGATAAGGCCGCCGCCCGGCTGGTCGATCTCGCGCTCGAACGCGACGCCGCCTTTTTTGATACCGCCGATATTTATGGCGCAGCCGAGGAAGTGCTTGGCCGGGCATTGGGCAAGCGCCGCAGCAGTGCGATGATCGCCACGAAAGCTGGCCTGCGCTCAGGACCCGGACCAAACGATACCGGCGCCACCCGTCACCACCTCATCGCCAGCTGTGAGGCGAGCCTGAGACGGCTGGGCACCGACTATATCGATCTCTTCCTGCTCCACAGCTTCGATAGCCGCACTCCTGCCGAGGAAACATTGTCGGCGCTTGAAACGCTGGTGCGCGCAGGCAAAGTGCGCGCGATCGGCTGCTCGAACCACGCCGGCTGGCAACTGATGAAAGCGCTTGGTGCATCAGATCAGTACGGCTTGCCGCGCTATTGCGCGCACCAGATCGCCTGGTCGCTGGCCATGCGCGATGCCGAGTGGGATCTGGTGCCGCTGGGCGCCGACCAGAACGTCGCCTCGCTGGTCTGGGGGCCGCTGGCTGGTGGCGCGCTGACCGGACGCTTCGGCCGGGGCGGCGAGCCGTTCTCCCGCGCGCGTTACGCAGAAATGGCGCTCGGTCTGACCGGCGACGAACAATTACAGCACATCGCCGATTGCCTTGCCGAAGTCGGGCGCGAGAGGCGCCTCACGCAGTCGCAAGTCGCGCTCGCCTGGTTGCTTCAACGCCCGACGGTGGCCAGCGTTCTGGTTGGCGCGAGCAGTGCGGAACAGCTGGAGAGCAATCTTGACGCCATCGCCGCCAGCCTGAGCGGCGACCAGATCGCCCGGCTCGACGAAGTCAGCGCGCAGGCCGCGCCTTACCCGCACGGGCTGCAGATCGGACCGGGCTCTGAGCGCATCCTGCGTCCGGCGGGTGGCGGCGCCAATGTCCGGGTTGACCGTGCACTCGGTGTGGCTGGAACTTGATCCTGAAATGAAAGCAATGGCATGACTGACAATCCCGCACTGCATATTCCCGCGCGCGACATCCCCGTGCCCGCCCATCTCAGCCCCGAGGCGCGGGCCTGGCTGGCCATGCCGCGCCCTGCGGGCGGCGCGGGCTATCCGGCGCTAGACGATACCGAGGGCTGGCGAGCCTACGTTGCGGCCAGCGATGCGATGATCATGCAAATGTATATGCACCGTCCCCCGGCCGTGCCCTGCGCCATCCGTGATCTGAGCGAAGGCGCGGCGCGGGGCTATGAAATCATTCCCGAAGGCGTCGCTGCCGACGACCGCCGCGTCTATCTCGACATCCACGGCGGCGCGTTGATCATGGGTGCGGGCGGGGTCTGCAAGGCAATGGCCACCGGGTCCGCCTGTCGGCTTGGCGCACGAGTCGTCGCAGTGGACTACCGGATGCCACCCGATCATCCCTATCCCGCCGGGCTTGACGATTGCATGGCCTTTTACAAGGCGCTGCTGCGCGATCATGCGCCGTCCGAGATCATCGTCGGCGGCGGATCGGCAGGGGCCAATCTGGCCGCCGCGCTGATGCTGCGAGCTCGCGACGAAGGCCTGCCGCTGCCGGCCGCAGTCGTCCTGGGCTCGCCCGAAATCGACCTCACCGAAACGGGCGACAGCTTCCGCACCAACGCCGGGATCGACGCCATGGGCAGCCTGATGCAGGTGAACCTGCTCTATGC
>JANOBA010000393.1:0-10975 GCA_031411415.1 Novosphingobium sp. | reverse complement strand
CAATCCGGCGCATCTGCGCCTCGCTCAGCATAAACAGGTCATCCACAAGCAGCACCTCCCTGGTGCCGCCATTGAATCAACCATCAGTGCATCATGCAAGAGTGCATCATGCAAGCAATTTAATAGGTCCTGACCCTAGTTTCTCCTCAGCTGTGGTTTGCTCATAGCCAGTCATCGAAGGTGAACGAATGTAGCGCAACGCCCGCCTTGCCTTGTAAGCAGCGTGCAAAATGGCTTCTGCTTGATCTCGGTTTCGCTCGGCTAGTTTTTGCTTCCGCCAAGTTGAGAAGCCAAAGCGGGCGGCGGCATAAACTGCAATTGCTCCACCAACCGCTCCAAGGCCCTGGAGCATTGAGCCTGTGGCCGCCCAATCGGTTCCGCATATCTGAGACAATTTCGCAAACTCCCTAAACCAAATCGTCCACCGCCACCCCCAGCGCCTCCGCCAGCTTCCGCACTGTCTCCAGCGAGCCATTCTTCCGCCCCGCTTCGATATCGGCGATCTGCACTCGGTTGACGCCGGATGCGCGGGCGAGGGCGGATTGGGTTTGGCCGCGCAAGTCGCGCCAGACGCGAAGCGGGCTTTCCCCGGCGATCATCCGGCGGACATATTCAGCCGGTACCCGCTCCTCGCGCCCGGCGGCGAGATCGGCAGCCACGCGGTCGTGCGCCTGCAAATCGGCTAGGTCCTCCACCGCAGCCTGCATCCGCCTGAAGTCATCCAGCGGGATGGTAATCATTTCGCCCATCTCTTGCCTCCATCAATCATAAATGCCGCCGCGCGGGCCAATTTCCAGAACCGCCAGCACCACGTCGTCGTGCATTATAATCCGCCAGTCACCCACCCGCAGCCGCACTGCTTCGCTGCCTCTCAGCGCCGTGACATTGTTGGCAAGCGCCGCAGGATCGGCGGCATATTCGCTCACTTTCGCCTCGATCCGGGCGGCCACATTGGCTGGCATCCGCCGAAGCACCCTGATCGCGGCGCGCGTGTAGGTGACTTCTTTCACGGCTGATGTGTAGCCATAAGCTACATTTTTGTCAATCCCCTCACCCCCCGGCCATCCGCTCCACCGCATCCTTCGATTCCTTGAGCCCCAGCCCGGTCGCCTCGCGCAGCAGCTTGATTGCTTCGATTTTGTGACCCTGTGCGAGGGCCTGGGCGATGGCTTCGCTCACTGCTGGATCGATTGCGGGATCGAGCGGGGGGAGTGCTGCGGCGAAGGTATGCGTGGCCGGCTTTGGAGAGGGCATCTGCGGCGTTCCCGAAAGGTCCTGGCGCGGGGTGCCGCGGCGCAGGGCGAAGCCGATCAGCACGCCTGCCGCAATTGCGATACCCAATTCCGAGCCGGTGAACTCCATCACTGCTGCCTTTCGCTTAGCGGTGGCAAGGCTAGCCGCCTCCGTGCCAAGCCGCAATTGGACTTGCGCATCGGTGGTCGGGGCGGCAATCTCCGGCAAAATGCTGGAGAGAGGGGAAATCCATGTTCAATGCCGCCAACAATGTGTCCATCCTGGTGCCGATGCTGGTCGTCGTCGCGCTGACGTTCATTGCCTTTGCCAAAATGGCCGCAGCGCGCGGCGCGGCGGTCAAAGGCGGGCATGATCCGAACTATTACAAGGCACATATCGGCACGCCGGAGCCCGAGGCGACCGTCGCCGCGGTGCGCCACTATGGCAATCTGCTCGAACTGCCGACTATCTTCTACGCCGCCTGCCTTACGGCTTATGTTCTGGGCGCGGTGAGCCAGTGGACGCTGATTTTCGCCTGGGCCTTTGTCGTTATGCGCGCGGTGCAAAGTCTGGTCCACATGACCAGCAACAACACCAGCCACCGCGGCGGCGCGTTCGTGGTCAGCATGCTGGCCATGCTGGCGCTGTGGATCAACGTCGGGCTGGCAGTGTTCGCGCGGCTTTAACTTCGGTCCACCGAGATGAACCGAAAGTTCGAAACCGAGGGGCTGTCGAGATTTGCCTCAGGCCGGAGCGAGAACGGCTGATTTCGAGAACCGGAGCGCAGCGTACTTCAGTACGTGAGCACCGGAAGCGCAGAAAACGGCCGTTCGCAGCCCGGCATGGGGCGAATATCGATAGCCCCTCAAGCCAGCCAGGTTTCCGGGTTTGGCATTGGTTCCTGTTTCTGGGCATTGATGAGGCTGAGCACACAGCGCACCACCATCAGCACCGCGACCGCGGCCCACAGCAGGAAGCCGATCAGCACGATCATCAGGATGATGCTGATCACCGTGCCGATGAAGCCGATCCAGAACGTGCGGATCAGGTAGGTGTAGTGGCTCGCTTCCCACTCTGCCTTGGCGTCGTCTTTCCAGACATAGGCCAGCACTACGCCGACGATCCAGGTGAAGCCGAGCAGGAAGCCAGACAGATACAGCGCGCTGATGATTGTCGGCTGGTTGAAATCGAAGCTGCTGGCCGGCTGTGAGGACGGCGAAGCAGTGGGTGCTGGAGTGGGCACGCCAGAGAGGTCCTTGGGCATATCCGGGTTCATGCGCGATCTCCTCGTTTCTTGCAGCCTAGCGCCGCTGGCCGGGCCTGTCACGCCCGCCAAGAACATGGTTGCTGCGTCAACCATGTTTGCCAACGCCAAGCCATCACTGCGCCGAAACACTTAGGGCCCAGATTGCGTGGCATGGCACAGACCCTGAAGAACCTGCGCATTTGGCTCGGCTTTGCCGTGCTGGCGGTGCTTTCGATGCTGGCGATGACCGGCAACTTCGCACTTGCCCGCAAGGGACCGGCCTGCACCGAGGCGAGCGGCCCCGGCGCGCCCGGTTTCGCGGCGTTGTCAGCGGGCGGGCCTGCGCCGGCCTGCCTACGGTTCCGCATCGGCTGACGCGCCTTGCCGGGCTGCTCTTGCGCAGCTAGCGCAGAAGCATGTTCGACCACTTTACCGGCGATGCCACCGGACTTGCCATTCCTGCCCATCCAGAAGCCATACGCACCGACGGCGCCGCTTGGCTCACCCGCGCCTTCCGCGCATTCGGCGCGCTGGGCGCCGACAATTCGGTTGCGTCAATTGCTGCAATGGGGCCATGCTCAGGCGGCAGCACCGGCGCAAAGGCCTTCCTGAAGGTCACTTATGCCAACCCCGGCGCTCAGCTGCCCGAGCACCTGTTCGCCAAGTTCAGCCGCGACTTTTCCGACGAGCGCCGCGACGAGCAGGGCCGCTGGGAAATGGCCTCCGAAGCGCGCTTTGCGGCGCTGACCTGCGAGGCTGGCTTTCCGATTCCCACGCCGCGGGCAATGTTCGCCGACTTCCGCGCGGCAGACGGCAGCGGGCTGATCATCACCGAGCGCGTGCTCTATGGCGAGGGCGGGATAGAACCGCACCGGCGCAAATGCCTCGACCACCTGACCTTGGCCGATCCACTGCCGCACTATCGCGAGGTCATCGCCGCGCTGGCCCGGCTCGCCGCTGCGCACAAGTCTGGCGCGCTGGCTGGCGATATTTCCACGCGCTTTCCATTCGATCCGGCACATGGCTCGGCCGATCCAATCCGCTACGACGCCGCGTCGCTCGATGCCGAACTGGCGCGCTGTTTCGCCTATGCGCGGGATTGCCCGCAACTGTTGCCGCCGCAAGTGCGCACGGCGGAGTTCGAAGCAAGCCTGGCGCGCGATGCCCAGCTGATCCGCATGAACGAGGCCCGCATCCAGCGCTTTCTGACTGGCGACGCGCGGATGATCGCGCTGTGCCACTGGAACGCGCATATCGACAATTGCTGGTTCTGGCGTGACGCGGCAGGCGCGCTGCACTGCGGCCTGATCGACTGGGGCCGGACCGGCCAGATCACGCTCGGCGCGGCGCTATGGGGTGGGCTGTCGGCGGCGCACCATGATATCTGGGACTTGCACCTGGACGGCTTGCTGGCGCTGTTCGTCGCGGAATTCGGCGCGCATGGCGGCCCGGCGATTACGGTCGATGAGCTGCTGTTCCACTTGCGGCTGCATATGGCGACAATGGGCGTGGCGCGGGTGCTGGCCTTTCCCGAGACTATCCGCTTCCGCATGCCGGACTGCGCAAAGCTGTCCGGCCCGCAAGACCCGGCGCTCGAACCCGTCGCGCTCGACCCGGCGCGCAATTCGATGCATATCTATGCGGTGTTCCTGAAATTCTGGCACAAGTACGATGCCGGCGGCGCGGTGCATGAACTGCTTGGGAGAGCGCAATGAGTGAAGCGAACAAGGCAATTGCCCTGAAATTTATCGCCGCGATGGGCACGAACGATCCAGTCGGCGCGGCGGAATGTCTCGCGCCCGAAGCGATGGCAGTCGCCACCGGCAACAGCCATTTCAAGGGTGCGCGGTCGGCGCGGATGATGATCGACGGGATCGAAGCGTTCAAGTCGCTGATCCCCGGCGGGCTCCAGCTCAAAGTGATCAGCGCGATTGCCGATGGCGATAAAGTGGCAGTCGAATGCGAAGGCAATGCGACCACCAGCACCGGCACGACCTATGACAACAAATATGTTTTCGTCTGCACCCTGCGCGAAGGCAAGATTGTGCTGGTCAACGAATACTTCTGCACCGTGCTGGCCAACGAAGTGCTTTGGCCGCTGGCGCAGAGCGCGGCCGGGCTGGGCGAGACGGCGCAGTAAGTCAGCGCCAACTACGCAGCCACATCCACTGCACATAGCTGTCGCGTCCACCGTGCAGCTTTGCCGCCGAGATGATCGGGTAGAACCAGACGAACATCCCCGCCGCCAGCGCCAGCGCGCCCAACGGCAGCCAGCGCCACCGGCCGCCGCGCTGCCACAAGGCATCGAGAGCGAGCGCCAGGCAGGCCATCAGGAATGTGCCGGGCAAGAGGTAGTGATAATAGAACTGGATCGGTTTGCCCGATGCCAGCCACAGCGCCATCGCCGCCAGATAGAGCAGGGCAAATGCCAGCGCATCATTGCGCCGCTGCCAGATCCCGGCCCACAGGCACCACGCCAGCGCGGGCAATCCGGCAAGCATGGTGAACGGATTGCCGATCAGCAGTACACCGCGCTGCGCACCGTCGACCGGCTCGTAGAGATACCAGACCGCCCGCCAGTTCACCACCCAGTCGGGCCAGGTGCTGCGATAGGGATGCAGCTTGGTGACGCTGTCCTGCAGGCCCAGCATATATTTGTGCCAGGCCAGCGGCGATAGCGGATCGGTGGGGTTGTAGGCATAGAGGAAGGCTGGAAGATAGGTGAGCCAGTAAACCACAAGCGGCACGAGGCCGAGCCACAGGCCAGCCTCCCACAGCGACATGCCCGGCAAGGGCCGCGTGCCGTGCTCCGCCAGAAAACGCCGGCCGTGATCGCGCAGGCGCAGCGCCAGAAACGCGAGGCCCGGCAGCACGGCGACCGGCACCACGCTCCACTTCGCGCCGAGCGCAAGGCCAAACAGTGCGCCCGCTGCCGCCAGACGCCAGCGCGCCCTTGATAGCGGGCGATGTAAAGCCACCACGACCTGCCACAGCGCCGCCATCGCCAGGCCCGCCATGATCATGTCGAGCATCGCGATCCGGCTCTGGATGAACCAGGCAAAGCTGGTGACAAGCAGGCCCATGCCCGCAAGCGTCGCGAAACGCCGGCCTGATAGCCACCAGATCATCCGTCCGAACGCAAACAGCCCCAGCGTGCCGAACAGCGCGGAAGGCAACCGCCATACCAACGGCCTATCGCCAAACATGGCGATGAAACCGGCAATCACTTCCTTGGCGAACAGCGGATGTTCCGGGTTGGCTGATTGCATCTGCAACAGCAGCCGCGCGGCGGGCACATAGTGCACTTCGTCGAAATATATCTTCGAGGGGATGCCCAGCCGGTGGCAGGCCAGCGCGAGGAAACCCAGCGCGATAACAGCGCACCAGATCAGTGGATCGCGCTCGCGTGGATTGTCGGTCTGCATCGCCACGCCGGATAGTCGGACCGCAGCCTCAGCGCAACGCCAGCGCTATTTCTTGGGCTTTGCCGGCTTCAGCGCTTGCTCCAGCGCCGCGATACGCCCCTTCAGCGCCTCGCACTCCTCGCGGGCTTTCGCCGCCATGGCCTTCACCGCGTCGAATTCCTCGCGGGAAACGAAATCGAGCCCGGACACCGCCTCGCGCATGCGCTCACGCGCGCCGTCGCGCGCCTCGCGGCCCATGCCCGCCAATGTGCCGGCAGCAGCATTGGCCAGCTTGACGAAATCGGCGATCAGGGGATTTTCGCTCTGCATTTCAGATATTCCTACAATTCGATGCGCTGGCTGGCGCCGGAAACTTGCCGCCCGTCCGCCCCCGGGTTGGCGGCGAGGAATTGCCAGTTCAGCGCCGTTGCGAACAATATCCAGGCCAGATAGGGCAGCAACAGCCAGGCGGCAATTGGCCGCACCTTCCAGAACAGCCAGACTGTAACCAGCACTGCAAGATCGATCGCGACGATCAGCGCCAAAGCTGCGGTGATCTGGTGCATACCAAAAAACACTGGCGACCAGGCGAGATTGAGCAGCAATTGAAGCAGAAATGCGATCGCCGCCCGCCCGCGCCACCAGGCCCCGCGCGCCGAAAGCACCAGCGCCAAGGCCACTCCCATCAGGACATAAAGTATGGTCCAAACGATCCCGAAGGCCTGCGGCGCCGGATAGAGCGACGGCTTGACCAGCCCGGCGAACCAGAGATTTTCCGCCGCCGAGCCGCCCAGCACACCCGAAAGAAAGCCGAGCAGCACAATCCCCGGCACAGTCACCAACGCCCAGCGCAAAAAGGATGCGCGCAATTGTCCGGCAGAGGCAAGCTCGGTCATCATGTCTGGCGACCCTCGAATCGAGTTTGATTTATAGCAACAACTTCTGGCGAGCCACGCAGACCGTGGCAATGCTCTAATGGCGGCACTATTGGCCGCCTCCCCTTTGCGCAGCAATCAGGAATTCCACATTGCCTTCCGGCCCAGTGATCGGGCTTGGGACAATTCCCTGCACCTGCCAGCCCGCAGCTTCCAGCCATTGCCGCACATCATCGCAGACCCGTGCGTGCACAGCCGCATCGCGCACGACACCGCCCTTGCCCACTTCCGCTCTGCCAGCCTCGAATTGCGGCTTGATCAGTGCGACGAGCTGGCATGTGGCAGCGGCGAGCCGCAGCGGGTTATCCAGAACTTTGGCCAAGCCGATGAAACTGGCATCGCAAACCACCCAGCCGCAGGGCCGGTCAATCTGCCCCGGCGTCAGCACACGGGCGCTGGTTTTTTCGAGCACCGTGACGCGCGGATCCTGCCGCAGCTTCCAGGCGAGCTGGTTTGTCCCCGAATCGACTGCGAAAACATGCTCCGCGCCGTGCGTCAGCAACACGTCTGTGAAGCCGCCGGTCGAGCTGCCAATATCCATCGCGGTTGCGCCTGCGGGATCCAGCCCGAAGTGATCCAGCGCATGGGCAAGCTTGATGCCGCCGCGCGAAACCCAGGGATGATCCCGCCCGCGCACTTCAAGCGGCGCATCATCGGCCAGCGTCTGGCCGGACTTGGCCAGTTTGGTCTCGCCCGAAAAAACCAGCCCCGCCAGCACCAGCGCTTGCGCACGGGCGCGGCTTTCGGCGAGGCCGCGTGCGACCAGCAACTGGTCGAGCCGCATTTTCGCGGCAGGGCGATTGGACTGAGAGTTGGCCATGGCCTTGCAGGGGTTGCCGGAACTGGCGCCTCATTCCATAGGGAGGCGATGAAGGCAAATCGGACTTTGCGCCTGGCGCTGCTGCTGGCTTCGCTTGCCATCGTTTCGGCTTGCTCGGCCAAGCGCGAGGCGACGCCCGTGCCCGCCCCCAAGGCAAGCCCGCGCGTGACGCCGCCCTCACCCTTGCCGCCGCGCAGCGCCGACTGGCGCGATATGCCGGTGACGCCCGGAACCTGGCACTGGCGGATGGAAGGCAATCGCTCGGTCGCGCGCTTTGGAAATGATGCGCTGGTGCTGAGCTGCAACCGCGAGGCAGGCGCGGTGACGCTGATCCGCCCCGGCAATGCCGCCAATGAGAATGGGGCTGCCGTGCCGATGACCATCCTCGCCTCATCAGGCAATCGCACGCTCACCGCGCAGGCGGTTGCCGGACCGCCGCCGGTGATCGCGCTGACGCTGCCGGCGCGCGATGCCCTGCTCGATGCCATGGCCTTCAGCCGCGGGCGCTTTGCGGTGGAGACCGCCGGCCTGCCGACGCTGTATGTGCCGAGCTGGACGGAAGTGAGCCGGGTGATCGAGGATTGCCGCTAGGGGCCTGTTCGTTGATGTGAAGCCGCTGTGGAAAACCCGCAGCTTTCCAGCGCGAAGTTCTGATTCTGACAGCAAAATAATTTTGCACAAGACTTGTTGTGCAGGCCAGAATGATTCACATTCAACCCAGTCGCCCGGGTTAAGACTTGGCGCGGCGAACTTGGCTCAACAGCGCGAAAGGAGGTGATCCGATGTCTCATGGTTCAGCACAGAGGTCGGTTTTCCGCAGCCCGGAGCATTATCGCTGACATTCCCTCAAGTGATTGGGGCCATACAGCAATAGAGGCTTCGTGAGCGGCGCTTCCGGCCGCTGACCATGCGAAGGGCCGTAGGGGATTGACCCCTGCGGCCCTTCTCATTTGTGCGGCAGCCGAAGCCCCCTTTCCACTCCAAGCAATTCCCCCTATTCGAGAATGCAGAAACTGCACTTGCCGTTTATGTCTTTTCAATTGCCGTTGACGTAATTTTTGTTCAATCGGCCACGGTCACAATGAGGGATGCCGAGCCATGGCGAACAACGCCGCTTCCAGACTGAACTTCACCCACCTGCCCCACCCCGCACCGACTTCGGTCGAGGCGCGCGCGGTGGTGCTCGCCAATCCGGGTTTCGGATCGCATTTTTCGGATCATATGGTGTCAATTGACTGGGATGAAACGCAAGGCTGGCACAATGCCACCATCGGTCCGCGCCAGCCCATCCCGCTCGATCCCGCCGCCGCCGTGCTGCATTATGCGCAGGAAATCTTTGAGGGCCTGAAGGCTTACCGGCAAAAGGATGGCGGCATTGCCTTGTTCCGCCCCGAAGCCAACGCCGCGCGCTTCAATAACTCCGCTGAGCGCCTCGCCATGCCCGCCCTCCCCGAGGCGCTGTTTCTCGAAGCCATCCGCAGCCAAGTCGCCGCCGACCGCGACTGGTTCCCCGATGTCGATGGCGGCTCGCTCTATTTGCGCCCCTTCATGATCGCCACCGAGGCCTTCCTCGGCGTGCGCCCGGCCAAGCAATACAAATTCCTCGTCATCGCCAGCCCCGCCGGCAACTATTTCAAATCCGGCGCGCCCGCCGTCTCGATCTGGGTTAGCGACTATACCCGTGCCGCCCCTGGCGGGACCGGCGCCGCCAAATGCGGCGGCAACTATGCCGCCAGCCTGGTGCCCCAAGGCGAGGCGCTGGCGCGCGGCCACGATCAGGTCGTCTTCCTCGACGCCGCCGAGCGCAAGTGGATCGAGGAACTGGGCGGCATGAACCTCTATTTCGTGTTCGCCGACGGCAGCCTGATCACCCCGCCACTGACCGGCACAATCCTGCCCGGCATCACCCGGGATTCGATCATGCATCTCGCCCGCGAGGAAGGACTGGAAGTCCGCGAGGAACGATACAGCCTCGACCAATGGCGCGAAGATTCCGCCTCAGGCAGGTTGGTCGAGACGTTTGCCTGCGGCACGGCGGCGGTGGTGACGCCGGTCGGCAAGGTTGCCGGGCGTGACGGCGAGTTCACCGTCGGCTCAGGCGGACCGGGGCAACTGACGGGGCGGCTGAAAGCGCGGCTGGTGGCGATCCAGCGCGGGGAGGCGACTGATGCGCATGGGTGGGTGGTTCGGCTGGATTGACATATCGCTGGCAATATGAAATAAGGCCGTATGATTTTGGACACCGATGTGATTGTCGCGGCGATCCGCAGCACTACGGGGGCCTCTGCGGAAATTGTCCGTCGGGCGTTACGCGGAGAGCTCACTATCGAGGCATCGGTGGCGGTGGTTCTGGAATATGAAGCGGTGGCAACGCGCGAAGAGCATCTGATTGCCGGAGGTCTGAGTGTGGCCGAAGCGCTGCAGGTCATTGATGCACTTGCCGCGATAGCGCAGCCGGTCAATATCCATTTCCGCTGGCGGCCCCAACTGCGCGATGCTGATGACGAGATGGTGTTCGAGGCGGCGATCAATGCGCAAAACCGCACGATTGTCACTTTCAACACCCGCGATTTCGCGGGCGCTGCAAACCGTTTCGATGTAGCCCTTGCCACGCCCGCGCAATTTCTGGAGTCGTTAAAATGAGTGTCGCCAGCAACTACGCACTGCGCCTTCCCGCCTCGCTCAAGCGCGAACTGGAAAAGGTCGCGCGCGACGATGGCACCAGCCTCAACCAGTTCATCGTCACTGCGGTGGCCGAAAAACTCTCGGCGCTGCGCACGGCAGACTTTTTCGAAGAGCGCCGGGCACGGGCCGATGTGGGGAGCGCGCTGGAGATCATGAGCCGGAAGCGCGGGGAGAAGCCGCGTGTGGGGGATGAGGTTTAGGGGGATGGAAATGAAGCTTTTTCTAGGATCGTTAGCAGCGATGGCTTTGGCATCTCCTGTCGGTGCGCAACCAATGCGATGCACATTCTCCAGCTTTGATCATTGCACTGCTAATGGCTGCGCGCGCCATACTCCTGCGGTCTGGGTTGAATGGGACGAAGCGACTGGCAGCTACCGTAGATGCGATAGCAAAGGCTGTGATTCATACGCTCCGATCGTTAGTCGCTCCGGTGTGATTGTGAATCTCACGCTTCCAGCAAATGCAATCGTTGCGCGACTATTCCCAAATGGAGGTATTCTTGAGATAGCCACACTTGTTGATGCAGCATTCCTATATCGGGGACAATGTAAGGCCACTCCATAGGGAATCTAGGGTCAGGACCTATTAAATTGCTTGCATGATGCACTCTTGCATGATGCACTGATGGTTGATTCAATGGCGGCACCAGGGA
>JANOBA010000392.1:0-5823 GCA_031411415.1 Novosphingobium sp. | reverse complement strand
GTTCGAGGCGAAGAACGTGACGCGGGTGCCCTTCTTGGTGCCGCCCTTGCCGTTGGCAGGCGCGGGACCTGTGACTTTCAGCGGCGCAACCGCATCGCCGTGGGCAAATTTCATCCAGTGCTCTTCGCCATCGCGCCAGATGGTCAGCTCCAGCCATTCGGACAGGGCATTGACCACCGAAACGCCGACACCGTGGAGGCCGCCGGAAACTTTGTAGGCGTTGTCGTCGCTGGTGTTCTCGAACTTGCCGCCGGCATGCAGCTGGGTCATGATGACCTCGGCGGCAGAAACGCCTTCCTCGGTGTGGATGCCAGTGGGAATGCCGCGACCGTTATCCTCAACCGAGACCGAGCCATCGGGGTTCAGCTCAATCAGAACCAGATCGCAATGCCCCGCCAGCGCCTCGTCGATGGCATTGTCCGACACCTCGAACACCATGTGGTGCAGGCCCGAACCGTCGTCGGTATCGCCGATATACATGCCGGGGCGTTTGCGCACGGCATCAAGGCCCTTGAGCACCTTGATCTGGTCGGCGCCATAGGCATTGGCGTTCGGGATATTTTCGGGGGGGGAATCGTAGTTTTCAGCCATAATGTGCCCATAGGCATTTGCGGCGGAAAGGGGAACCTTTGCTGGGGGCCGTCCACAGGAACGCGAAAGGTCCGGCGCCAGAATTCGTTGGTTCGTGCAGCAATTAAATAGGGACTGTCCCTATTTTTAGCGATCCGCCAGATACGACGAGGCCCCGGCCTGATCCTGCAAGTGTCGCAAGATCAGGCGCGGGGCCTGTCCAGTTTCGCCGACATCTTCAGACGAGCGCCACTGCGACCATCAGACTGCCGGTGCCCAGCGCGATGACGAAGCCGAGCGCATTGTCGAACGCATTTTGGAGCAAACGTGCCATGATATTTCTCCTGTTTGGTTGGTAGGATGCGAATTCCCTTCGCACATGCAATATAACCAAAATGCTAAGGCGCAGGGGTGCAAAGGATGCATGTATGGTTGCAGTCTTTGCAATAGTCACCTTGTTAAGGATTTCTTCGCCCTGCCAGGCCCCGCTAAACCGCGGGTTTCGGCGGATCGTTGCGGTCGCAGGCTGGACAGAAAAAAAGTGCAGCCCTATCGCCCGGGCATGACCATCCAACCCTCAGACTCCATCCTCATCGTCGATTTCGGCAGCCAGGTGACCCAGCTGATCGCGCGCCGCGTGCGCGAAGCCGGGGTCTATAGCGAGATCGCGCCATTCAACAGCGCCGAGGCGGCATTCCAGCGGATGCAGCCCAAGGGCGTGATCCTCTCGGGCGGGCCAGCCTCGGTGACTGACGAGGGCAGCCCGCGCGCGCCGCAAGCCATCTTCGACAGCGGCGTGCCGATCCTGGCCATCTGCTATGGCCAGCAGACGCTGTGCACCCAGCTGGGCGGCACGGTCGAAGGCGGGCATGCCGCCGAATTTGGCCGTGCGGATGTCGAAATCCTGAAAGCCAGCCCGCTGTTCGCCGGCTTCTGGGAGGTCGGCGGCCAATATCCCGTGTGGATGAGCCACGGTGACCGGGTGACCATCGCGCCGGAGGGCTTCGAAGTGATCGGCACTTCACCCAATGCTCCGTTCGCCATATGTGTGAATGAAACGAAGCGCTATTACACCACCATGTTCCACCCCGAAGTGGTGCACACGCCCGACGGGGCCAAGCTGCTGTCAAACTTCGTCCACAAGATCTGCGGCCTCGCCGGCGACTGGACCATGGCCGAATTCCGCAGCACCAAGATCGCCGAAATCCGCGCGCAGGTTGGCGCCGGACGGGTGATCTGCGGGCTTTCGGGCGGCGTCGATTCGTCGGTCGCGGCAATCCTGATCCACGAAGCGGTGGGCGAACAGCTAACGTGTGTCTTCGTCGATCACGGCCTGCTGCGACTGGGCGAGCGCGAACAAGTCGAAAGCCTGTTCCGTGACCATTACAATATCCCGCTGGTGGTGGTCGATGCCGAGGCGCGGTTCATGGCGGGCCTCGCCGGCGTCACCGATCCAGAAAAGAAGCGCAAGTTCATCGGCGGCGAATTCATCGCGGTGTTCGAAGAAGAAGCGAAGAAGATCGGCGGCGCGGATTTCCTCGCGCAAGGCACGCTTTATCCGGACGTGATTGAATCGGTTTCGTTCACCGGCGGGCCGAGCGTGACGATCAAGAGCCACCACAATGTCGGCGGCCTGCCTGAGCGCATGAACATGAAGCTGGTCGAACCGCTGCGCGAACTGTTCAAGGACGAAGTGCGCGCGCTCGGCCGCGAGCTTGGGCTTAATGATCTTTTCGTCGGCAGGCATCCGTTTCCCGGCCCGGGCCTGGCCATCCGCATCCCTGGCGAAGTGACGCAAGAACGCTGCGACATCCTGCGCGCCGCCGACGCGGTCTATCTCGACGAGATCCGCAAGGCCGGGCTTTATGACGAAATCTGGCAGGCCTTCGCCGTGTTGTTGCCGGTGCGCACCGTCGGCGTGATGGGCGACGGGCGGACCTATGACAACGTCTGCGCGCTGCGTGCGGTGACCAGCACCGATGGCATGACGGCGGATATCTATCCGTTCGAAAGCGCCTTCCTCAGCCGGGTTTCCACCCGGATCATCAACGAGGTCAAAGGCATCAACCGGGTGGTGTATGACTATACGTCGAAGCCACCGGGGACAATCGAGTGGGAATGAGGGAATGTCGCTTAATTACATCATGATCGGCACTAACGATATGGAACGCTCGCGGCGCTATTACGATGCCGTGATGCCGCACATTGGCGGAACTCTCGAGATTGAGTATGGTGCGGATGCCTGCTGCTTTGCCATCAGCGGCGGTGGCCGCGTCTGGGTTGCCGCGCCGCATAACCAGCAGCCCGCAATGCCCGGCAATGGCATGATGCCAGGATTTCTCTGCGCCAGCGAGGCAGCGGTCGATGCTGCACATGCTGCAGCAATGGCCAACGGTGGATCGAACGAGGGCAGTCCCGGCCCCAGGCCAATGTATGGTCCGGCGTTCTATGGCAGCTATGCGCGCGATCCTGACGGCAACAAGATGAGCTTCATTTTCCTGCGCCAGCCTGCGAGCTGAACTTGACCACCCCCCTTGGTCACGGCACAATCAACTCATGACCATCCACGTCAACATCGGCAAAGCCAAGGCTCAGCTCTCCAGCCTGATCGCCGCCTCCTTGCGCGGGGAAGAGGTGGTGATTGATCATGACGGCAAGCCGCAGGTACGGCTGATGCCGGTTGCGGCGACGCCGGAAATGGACCGCGAGGAGCGCAGACGGCGCATCAACGAGATATTGGCCCGGGTCGATGCCATGGACATTGATCGTGAAGGGCCTGATCCGCTCGAATGGGACGAGAACGGTTTGCCGGTGTGATCGCGGCGATACATCCGCGATCATGGCCATCCTGCTGCGTGAGCCGGAACGTTCCCAATACCTCAACCTCGCCAATCGCGCGCGTTCGCTGGCGATCAGCGCCGCGACGTTGATCGAGACACGGGTCGTCTGTTATCGCCGGGGCGGGCTAGGACTGGTCAAGCAAGCCGACGACTTGATCGAAACGCTCGCTATGGCGATCGTTCCGGTCGTGATGGCAGATATCGAGGCCGCCTTCGTCCGCTTTGGCAAAGGCAGTGGGCATCCCGCACAGCTCAATTTCGGCGACCTGTTCAGCTATGCGCTCGCCAAGCAGCGCAGCGTGCCGTTGCAGTTCAAGGGCAACGACTTTGCCCAGACGGATATCGTGCAAGCCTAAGCGCCCTTCGCCGCCATCTCAAAACTCTTGCCCAGATGCTGGTTGAAGCCGTCAGGCACCGGATGGAACGTCCATTGCCGGGCAGGGTCGCGGATCGCGCCGATCTGTTCGCCGATTTTCTCCACCGTCCAGTCGGCATCGTAAACGCCTTCGCTTTCGGTGATGAAGGCGCGGGCGACGCGGCCGGCGGCGGAAATGATCATTTCGCCGCTGATCGAACAGGCTTCGTGCGCCAGCCAGCCCACAACAGGCGCGACCATTTCCGGGCCCATCGGCGGGAAGCCGGTGGTATCGACGCCTTCGACCATGCGAGTGGCGGCGCCGGGCAGGATGATGTTTGATTTGATGCCGCGATCCGCGCCTTCGATGGCAATCGCCTGATTGAGCCCAATCATGCCCGATTTCGACACCGCATAAGGCGCGACGGTCGGCATGGTATAAATGCCGCCGATCGATCCCGTCAGCACAACGCGACCATAGCCGGCCTTGCGCATCAACGGGAAACTGGGCTGGACCACGTTGAAGCCGCCCAGCAGGTGAACATCGACCACCGAACGGAATTCCTCGTGGCTGAGGCTTTCCAGCGGGCAGAAGCGGCTGTTGCCGGCGCTGTGGATCAGAATGTCGACGCTGCCGAAGCTGTCCATTGCCGCCTCGATGATCGCCTTGCCGCCTTCTGGCGTTGCGACAGAATCGGTGCAGGCTGCCGCCTCCCCGCCCATCGCCTCGATCTCGCAGACGACATCTTGCGCCGGCCCCGCATCGCCGCCGCTGCCGTCGAGCGAGCTGCCGTTATCACTCACCAGCACCCGCGCGCCGCGCGATGCCAGCAGCAGCGCATAGGCGCGCCCCAGCCCGCGCCCGCCGCCGGTGATGACTGCCACGCGGCCATCGTATCTGAGTTCGCTCATGCTACTTCTCCTGCATTCACACCGGCTGCCAGATCGGCGAGCCGCGTTCCGCCCGGTTCGAGGGGATCATCCGCCCGTCCAGGTCACTCACGCCATATTCCGCGCCCAGTTCAGCATTGATCCAGGTGCCGCCGCTGCGCTGCATCACGGCATCGTCCTGGGCCAGCGCGGCGATGATCCGGCCGGGATATTCGGGCGAGCTGCCCGCCGCGCTGTTGAGCTGCGCAGCCATGCCGGGCACGTTCTTGAGGTTTTCGATTGCCCGCTCGGTGTAAGTAAAGCCCTGCCACAGCGACAGCGCCGCCACGCCATGCGGCTTCAGTTCAATGGCCATATCGCGCATCATCCGGTCCATGCCGGCCTTGGTCGTGCCGAAGATCACGTCATAGGTATAGGTCACGCCAACAAACCCCGAGATGCCGACGATCAGGCCGGAGCCCTGCGGCACCATGATTTTCGCCGCGTGATAGCTGGCAACGAAGGCGGCGCGCAGGCCGGTGTCGAAGATCTCCCAGTTCGACAGCGGCTTTTCCCAATAAGGCAGCCGTTCGGTCATTTCCGGCGGGATCGTGAGGACATTGTTGACCAGCACATCGAGCCGGCCCTGCTCGGCCGCCACGCGGGCGAAAAGCGCCTCCAGCTGATCGTCGTCAGTCACGTCGACCTGCACGGGAATGCCCCGACCACCGTTGGACTCGCCCCGCGCATCGCATAACGCCGCCGTCTCGCCCACGGTGCCGGGCAGCGGCGCAGTGCCGGCATCGACCGTGCGGCCGGTGACATAGACCGTCATCCCCTCGGCCGCGAGCGCCAGCGCGGTGCCCTTGCCGACGCCCCGGCTCGCACCGGTGACCACTGCGACCTTGCCGTTCAGTTTCGCCATGCCGATCGCTCCCTCGGCATGGTCACTTGCACGCTTGCCCGGGCGAGGCAATGGTCAGTTGGCGCTCAGTTGGCGGGGCAGCCCTGGCGGCGATCTGCCGCCCAGGTGATCGCCGATTCCAGCAAGGCGGCATTGTGCGGTTCGGTGTAGGTTTCCGGGCGGTGGCCGATTGCAGAATAGAACGAGCGGCCCCGCTCCCGTCCTTTGGGCCCGACGCAGCGGGTCCAGGCGATGGGATGATCGCTGCCCATGCTCAGCTTCTG
>JANOBA010000391.1:0-4581 GCA_031411415.1 Novosphingobium sp. | reverse complement strand
GTGCCCGACACGCACCCCCAACTCGTTCAGCTCTTCCGTCATCCTAGGCCTGCCATAGCTGCCCAGACTGGACCTGTGCTGGTCCCGGATATGCGCCAACAGCACCATGTCACGCCGCTGCCGCGGCGACGGCGGCCTGTCCTTCCAAGCTCGAAGGCCCCGGTCCGTTACCCCCATCAGTTGGCAGGCATGTTCTTTTGAAAGCAGACCGCGATAGTCATCAAGGAACGCGAACTTCACCGTGTCGGCCCGTTACTCGGACCAATGGCGTTCCGGGCCACCATGAGCCGCGAAGAACATCGCCGCCTCCCTAAGAAACAGCCTCTGCGTCGGGCATTGGGGCAAGAGTAAATCCGAGTGATTTGGCGCGGCGGTGGAGATTGGCCAGAACGCGAGAGCGGTGGCGTTCTTCGTAGGCGGCTGCACCGGGGTCACGATAGGTCATCCCAAAGCGTAGTGTATTGTAGACAAGGACGGCGATCTTGCGGGCGGTGGCCGTGACGGCCTTTTGCTTGCCTATCCATGTCGTCGTGGGAGGACGTCGCTACAGACCCGCACACGCTACTCGAAAGCTGAGCTCTGGCGCTCCGGCGGACCCGCGCAATGCGCGAGGTATGCTGCTTGTTTACGCAGTTCGTATGCCATTCCAAGATAAATTGCATACAAAGATAGAATCCACTATTGACGAAATGTCGCATACATGTAGGGATGGGTCCAACGTGAAGGCCCGCTTTTGGCCCTCAACGACGTAGGATCTTCAGCGATAGTCAAGGATGGGAAAAATGACCGGCACCCAAGCCAACAACAACAATGTCCGCCCAAACCGCACCAAGGCAAAGCTTGCCCAAGGGCACACACTTTACGGAATCGCCATCGAATACGGCAACGTGCAGACGGTCGAGATTGCAGCCGCGGCGGGGGTCGATTTCGTGATTTTCGACCAGGAGCATGAATCGGTAAATCTCGCCGACACGTTGAACCTGGTGCGTGCCGCCAACATCCATGGCATCACCCCGATCGCGCGGCTGGGGCGGAATTACGGGCACTATATCGACCCGTTGCTGGCAGCCGGGGTCCAGGGCTTCATCCTGTCGCGGATCAAGTCGGCTGCCGACATCACGGCTCTGACCGACATGATCTACTATCATCCGCTGGGCAAACGCACGGCCTGGGCGCACGGCCGCACCGCGAATTTTGGCATCGGGACCGATTTTGACGCCTGGTGCGCGCAGTCCAACAAGGAACTGCACGTTCACGTCATCATCGAGGAACAGAAGGCTATTGAGAACCTAGACGAGATTCTCGCCCATCCGCTTCTGGACGTGGTTGAGGTGGGGCCGAACGATCTGCGCTTGTCGATGGGCCTCCCGTCCCGCGAAGAGGTCGCCAAGATCGAAGAGGAAACCTTTGCGAAGGCGGTCAAGGCCGGAAAGTACGTGCTGGAAGTTCACAACACCAACACCCTGACACCGCGGGTCTGGAAGGAAATCCGGCCGGGCCACGGGTCACTGATTGCGGGCGCGGCCAGCACCATCCTGTCCAAGACCATCCTCGCCAATGTCGCGGAAGTGCGCGCCCAGTCGAAGCCGCGCGGCTGATCCGGGCGGCAGTCCAAGTTCACAAAAGCCGCGTGGGGCGGTAGGCAATCAGCGTCCAGGACCCCATGGATGGACGCCAGACACAGGGAAATAACCATGTTCAAGAAAGCTTTATTCGCCCTTGCCGTTGGCATTGGCCTCGCCGGGTCGGTCAGTGCGCAAAGCGTCGATGACATCAAGGCACGCGGCACCCTGCTGGTTGGGGTCGAGGCGAAGAATCCGCCCGGCGTCTACCGTGATGGCGATGCCATCGTCGGCTATGATGTCGATGTGGCCACCTACATCGCGAACAAGTTGGGCGTCAAAGTGGAGTTCGTCGATACCGACTGGTCCGGCATCCTGCCCGCGCTGACGGCTGGCAAGTTCGACACCGTTATTTCGACCATGTCGATCACGACCGACCGGCTGAAGAAGGTCAACTACTCCAATCCCTACAATGTCGGCACGTTCAACCTTCTGGTCCATGCCGACTCGGGGATCACCGATGTCAAGGGCATGGCAGGCAAGAAACTGGGTGTCGCCATTGGCAGCAACTACATCCCGGCATTTGAAGCCTATAATGCCGCGCAGGTCGCAGCCGGGGCGGCACCGATCGAGTTGGTGACGTACAATTCCCTGCCCGACGCGCTGACCGACCTGGGCAACAAGCGCATGGATGCGGCAATTGCACAGGCCGTGACCTTCCGCGTCTGGGAAAAGCAGACGAGTCAGGATCCGGCCAGCTTCACGCTGATCCCCGACTTGACCGACATCATCAAGACCACAAACGTCGTGGGGGCGGCGGCTCCAAAGGACAATCCGACCCTGCTCGCCTTCATCAATGACACGATTGCCGAGATGGAAGCCAATGGCAAACTCAACGAGATGATGACCAAGTGGTATGGTGGCACGGAGAACATTCCTGCGACGATCCCGGCCAATATTCCCTGATCTGCCGATCCAAATGACGGGAACCGGCGTCGGGTCTGACGCCGGTTCTGCCGCACCGAGAGGCCGCAAAGATTGGGCCCGGCTAAAGAGGGGAACTTGCAGCGATGAGTTACACCTGGGATTGGGGCGTCATGGCTTATGCCGCGCCTTCTATGCTGCGGGGTACTTGGGTTACGATCCAGATGTCGATTGCGACCATGGCGTTCGGGACCTTGATCGGCGCCGTCATGGGCACCGCGAGCCTGTTCAAGTTCTGGCCGACCCGGGCGCTCGTTGCCACCTATGTCTATACGATCCGCGGGATTCCGCTGCTGGTCATCATCTT
Organism: Novosphingobium sp.; assembly: GCA_031411415.1. Lineage (GTDB taxonomy): Bacteria > Pseudomonadota > Alphaproteobacteria > Sphingomonadales > Sphingomonadaceae > Novosphingobium. The sequence goes on along the minus strand of JANOBA010000391.1, from coordinate 1,728 downwards.
TCTGATCTATTTTGCGCTGCCTGCCGTCGGGATCTATTTCTCACCCGTGGTGGCCGGACTGACGGCGCTGTCGATTTATTCCGGCGCATACATGACCGAGATTTTCCGGGCGGGTATCCTTGCCATTGATCGCGGACAGGCCGAAGCCGCTAAGGCCATCGGCATGACAGAGCGGATGACATTGACGACAATCCTGTTGCCCCAAGCGGCGCGTAACATCATCCCGCCGGTCACCAACGAACTGATAAAGGTCGTGAAATCAACTTCGCTGTTGTCCACGATCACCATCACTGAGCTGACGCGGGCCGCGCAGTTGGTGGTGGTCCAGAAGTTCACACCCTTTGAAATCTACACGATGCTGGCCTGCTACTACCTGGTGTTAATCGGCACCCTGTCCTATCTCGCGCGGCTTCTAGACAGATGGTTAAAGCAATGACCCAGCCCATGTTCAACTGGCAGATTGTCCGCGAGGCGTTCGTGCCACTTTTGCAAGGCGCGCAGGTGACCATTGAGGTCGCGCTGGTCACCATGCTGTTTGCGACGGTCGCGGGCATCATCCTGGGCGGCGCCAGCCTGTCGCATTTCATGCCGCTGCGCTGGCTGGTCAAAGGTTATGTCCTGATCGTGCGCGGCGTGCCGCCACTCGTGCTGATCCTGTTGATCTATTTTGCACCCCCCGCATTCGGGATCGAGATCCCGCAGTTCTGGGCCGCGGTCATTGCGCTTGGGGTCAACGCCGCCGCATACAATACAGAGATCATCCGTGCAGGCATCGTGGCCATCGACCCCGGTCAGTCAGAGGCGGCCAGCGCCCTCGGCATGACATGGACTGGCACACTGATGCACGTCCTTTTGCCTCAGGCCTTGCGCAAGACCCTGCCGCCGCTGACCAACGAGTTGATCGCCGTTATCAAGACCACACCCCTTTTGTCGGTCATTTCCATCTTGGAACTGACCGGCTCGGGCCAGGCCATCGTGGCCAACACGTTCGCGCCGCTTGAGGTCTATGTGCTGCTGGCGCTGTTCTACTTCGTGCTGATCGGCGCGCTGTCGCTGGTGATGCGCTGGCTGGAATGGAAATTCGCGCAATGAACCTTTCGCGAACCGGCTGATCTCTTGGCCCACGCGGGCCGACCTTTACACGGGCACAGCCTGAAGATGCGGCGGTTTCTCGCGCCGCGCGGCCTTGCATGTCCGTTCGCATCCTCACGTCACTTCTTACAGGGCAGGACACCATGACCATTACTCTGACACCGGGCGCTGTTTCGCTGGAGACACTCGCAGAAATCTACTGGGCGGGCACGCCGGCAGTACTGGACCAGAGCACCGATCCCGGCATCCAATGGGCAGCCCAACGCATTGCCGAGATCGCCTCGGGCAATGTGCCTGTTTACGGGGTCAACACCGGCTTTGGCAAGCTCGCCTCGATCAGGATTGACGCGGCGGACGTGGCGACCTTGCAGCGCAACCTGATCCTGTCGCACTGCTGTGGCGTCGGGCAGCCCTTGCCGGAAAACGTCGTGCGGCTGATCCTGTCGCTTAAGCTGATCTCGCTGGGGCGCGGAGCCTCGGGCGTTCGGGTGGAGTTGGTGCGCCTGATCGAGGCGATGTTGGTGCGCGGGGTCATTCCGGTCATCCCGGAGAAGGGATCAGTTGGCGCGTCGGGAGATCTGGCGCCGCTGGCCCATATGGCCGCGGTCATGATGGGCGAGGGCGAGGCGTTTGTCG
>JANOBA010000390.1:0-1918 GCA_031411415.1 Novosphingobium sp. | reverse complement strand
CGATCCGGCAGAATTCCGCGCAGTGCTCGGCGCCTATCCCACCGGCGTCTGCGCGATCACCGCAACGGGAGTGGATGGCGCGCCCGTCGGCATGGTCATCGGCAGTTTCACCTCGGTCAGCCTCGATCCGCCGCTGGTCGGTTTCCTGCCCGGCAAGAACAGCGGCACCTGGCCGCAGATCGAGGCAGCAGGCCACTTCTGTGTCAACGTGCTCGCCAGCGACCAGATGGACGCCTGCCGCCAGATCGCCGGCAAAGCGCCGGATAAGTTCTCCGGGCTGGATGTGGCGCTGTCCGGCCAAGGCCACCCGGTGATCGCGAATTCCATCGCCCGGATCGATTGCCAGATCCACAGCGTGATCGACGCCGGCGACCACTGGTTCGTGCTTGGCAAAGTGCTGGCGCTGGAAAGCACCCGCGACGACGACCCAATGCTGTTCTATCGCGGGCGCTATGGGGGTTTTGCGGGGTAGGAATTTGCGGGCAAAAATGCCGGAAATTCTGCAAAAAATAGCGAGGGAGAATTTGGAATGCTGAGAGTTTTCTACCTGACGGCAGCCGTGGCGTTCAGCTTGGTGGCGCATGGCCCTGTGATGGCGCAGGTGTCATCCTCGCCGGCTTCAACGCCTGCAGCCCCGGTGATTGTCTCCGAACCTGTTGCTGCGCCGGCTGCAACCGAAGTGGCGCCAGCACCCCAACCCGCGCCACAATGCGAACTCCATGTCTGGCCGACGCACAATTATATCGGGATCAATTCGGGTCTGCTTTCCGGATTCGGCATCGTCGGCTCGCTGGCAGATGCCAGCGCGCACAAAGACCGGGTGCAGACTGTCAAGGATCTGATGCGCGACTATCTCGGGCCGGAGGTGCAGATGGCCGAACTCAATCGCATTGGCCTGCTGCAATCGCTACACCTGCCCGCGAGCTGGCAGATTGTTGTTGAAGAGCCGACGCCCTGGAACGAAGACCTCAAGACCGATCCCGCATTGAAGGCACGAGTGCGTGAAATGAATGCCACTATGAAGGCAGGCCGACGACTCTCCGCCTCTACCTCACCGTGCTATGCCGAACTGATCACGACGATGATCTTCTATCACAAGGCGATGATGTATGGATCGAACCTGTTCACCGGCTGGGTCTATCGCGACTTTGCAGACAAGCCGCTTGCCCTGAAAACCGCAACCGGCACAGTGAAAAACCCGCTCGAAGTCTTTCCGCCAAAGACACCCGAGGCGGTCGCCGCCGCGCAGGCCGAATTGCGCGATGCCTATGCCAAGGACTTCCGCGAATGGCTGGAGAAGAAAGCGGCACCAGCCCTGCCTGTGGCGGCGCACTGAGGGGATATCGGGCGAGGCCTAAACCACCCCCGCCAGCGCCTTTTGCCGCCGCCGCTGGACTGAGCTGCCCAGCCCGATGGCCTCGCGGTATTTCGCCACGGTGCGCCGGGCCAGATCAAAACCCTTGGCCTTGAGCAGGTCGACCAGAGTATCATCCGAGAGGATTGCCTTGGCGTCTTCTGTCTCGATCAGCTGGCGGATTGCGGCTTTCACCGCTTCGGCGCTCGCCGCGCCTTCGCCGTCACTGCCGCCGCCGACTCCCGAGGTGAAGAAGTATTTGAGTTCAAACGTGCCGCGCGGGCAGTGGAGATATTTGTTCGAGGTCACCCGGCTGACGGTCGATTCGTGCATGCCGATGGCCTCGGCCACCGCGCGCAGGGTCAGCGGCTTGAGGTGGGCGACGCCGCCTCGGAAGAAGGCATCCTGCTGGACAACGATTTCGCTCGCCACCTTGAGGATGGTCTTGGCACGCTGGTCGAGCGCCTTGATCAGCCAGTTGGCATCGGTGAGTTTCTCCGACAGCCAGCCGCGCTCGGCCTTGCCGCAGGCCTGTTTCAGCTCGGTGTAGTAAGTGCGGTTGAC
>JANOBA010000389.1:0-8236 GCA_031411415.1 Novosphingobium sp. | reverse complement strand
ACATAGCAGATCGGGCCCAGTGCCAGCACCATTTGGCCGATGGCAATCGATGGCCGCCCGGCATTGCGCGCGGCAATCGCCACGGCATAGCCCACCGCATTGCAGACCATCAGCAATTGAACTGAAGCGGCGACATCGAGGTGCACGGTCATCGCGGCGGTAAGGCCGATGAACAGCGCGTAACTGAATGCACCGAGTTCGTAGAGCGATTCCAGCCGGTGGCTGTCCTTGCCAAGGATGCGTGGCAGGATCATTGCCATGCCGATCCGCCCAATGGCAATCAGCGACATGACCGCTGCAAGCTTGGTGATTACCGGCTGATTGGCTTCCCAGGCGGCGATGACGCTGACGAAAATGCCGGTTAGCGCGGCAACTGTCAGATTGAAGGGATGCGCATACAGAGTATCGACCAGAATCTCGCGGACCCTGTCATCAAGTGCATTGGTGCCGAACAACACCCGCAATTTGGCACGCCATCGCTTGATGTAATTACTCCAAACCCGTTCAGCCGCAGTAGATATGACCTATCACCGAATGGTTAACGGGTTCGAAGGGGTTGGCGTTAATTTTATCCTACCGCGAAGGGTTCGCGTCGCGGCGAAAGGCGACCGCAGCCGGCATGCGGCGATCAAGCGCGGCGCAGATAGCCATCCACCAGCGATATTCATCGCTGCGCCCGGCGAAGAAGGCTTCCTCGGCGCTATCACGCGCGTGGCTGGCAGCGGAAAGGCCATACTTGGCAAAATGCCGCAGCGCCGCATGCAGCAGAGCTTCGCCGCCGATGCCTGCGCCATTATCATTAGCCGCATTGAGCGGCATCGGCGCGCGGCGCAAATGGACGCCCGCCGAGATCGGATTGGAAGAAGCAGCGGCGAAATGGATTGGCATGGGGTAGTGCGCTCCGGCGGCAATATCGAAATCCCCGTTAGGCCGGCAGCAGCTAAACCTTTGTGTGGGGCTATGGTTTCCAGAAGGTTAGGCATATTCAATTTGCCGTGCGTTCAGCAAACGTGGCCTTGGCCTGAGCTGGGTTCAGTTACCCGGTCCTGCAATCCAGCGGCCGCTGTTTTCGTATTCTGGCTTGATTGCCGAGCCCTGCGGCAGATTGCCTCCGCGAAACACTGCATCGCCGCCGCGCTGCTGTTGTTCGGCCGAATAGGCAGGCGGCGGCGCGGCGGCGCGTGCCGGGCCAAGGCCTTGCAAGGTGGGCGTGTAAGCAGCCGGAGTGGGTGCACCCGATTGCGCGCTCTTGAACCCGGTCTCATAGGCCCGTTCGATCGCCAGCGGATCGAGCGCGGGATCGGGCGCGGCGTCGGCTGCGGCGCTGCGGGCATGCGGCGCGGCCATCGGTTCGCCGCCAGCATAGGCAAAGCGGAAGGCGCCTGCCTCGCCGGCTGAGCCGGGGAAGCGGAAGAAGCGGTGCGCGCCGATATTGGCGACATTGACCAGCTTGGGGCTCCAGTAGGGATGCACCGCAAAGGTGTGATAATGCGTGGCGAGGCCCACCGGGGCATAAACATAGCCAGACAGCGCATCGCGCGCGACGCCGGCGGCGCGTTCCCAGAACAGGCGATTGGGCACCCGCGCCAGCGATCCATCACAAGTGAATGAGAACTGGCAGCCGGTGCGCCGCTCCGACCCCTGATAAACTACGCCGCAAACGGTGTTCGGATAGCTTTTGTGCGCCACCCGGTTGAGCACGACTTGCGCGACTGCGCGCTGGCCGCCATCGGGCTCGCTCGCCGCTTCGTAATAGATCGCGGCAGTCAGGCACTGTTCGGCGCGGCTGCGATCAACGCCGGAATTGTCGATACGCAGTGCGCGCGCGGCGGGGCCGGCAGTGGGGCTGAAACTGGTCGGCGCGTCCTCCGCGTCGGAATGGATGCCTTCTCCCAGGCCAGGTGCCCAGGTGCGCTGTTCGTCGGCGGAGGCGAGGTAATAGAAGGCCGAGCCCGGAAAGCTGTCGCCCGGCTTTTCGAACGGCATCGGCTCAACGTTGGCCACCGCCTCGCCGGCATCGCCGATTTCGAGGCCCGACCAGGCTTGCGGTGCAGCAAAGGCGGGCACTGCCACAGCCGCGAACGCCACCAAGGCGCGCCGCCACATCAGCTTGCGGCGCGCGGCGCGCGCGCGGCGCTGCTCCAGCCGCGCGGCAAAGGCGGCGAAGTCTGGGCTGACGGGAAGCTTGGTTTCGATCACTTTAGCTAACTCTTCGGGCTCACTCATGTGGGCGCGCTTTGCGCGTATCGCGTTGTGCCCGCGCTTGCATCGGGCGATTTATCACCGTGCCGATCCGGCACATGCGGGCGTCCTAGAGTAAAGCGGTTAAGCAATTTGCTTCCCCGGACCACTCGCGCTAAGGGCCCGCCCACGTCATTGGTTGTCCATGCAAATGGGCCTAAGAGGGAAGCAGGTTCAATTCCTGCGCTGCCTCCGCAACTGTGACTGGGGAGCGATCCGTCCCACATGTCACTGGCCATCTGGCTGGGAAGACGGGTGGAAAGCATTGATCCGGGAGCCAGGAGACCTGCCGATGACGGTCGTTCCGCAGCCGGGCGGAGTGTACCGGATGCAGCGTGGACCCGCAATTTCGCGGGGCCTCTCGCCCATGGACGGCGTTTCGTTCATGCCGGAGGTTTATTACATGAAATATCTGTTTTTGCTGGGTTGTTCCTTGTTCGCCGCAACGCCTGCGCAACGCCCTGACGCTCTCGGCCGCATCGAAAACGTGACCGACGCGGGCTATCAGACCGCCGCCGGCTACGGCACCTCTGGCCGCACCGCCGCCAACGGCGCGCGGGCGGGGCGATGGCCTTGCTGGCGCTGATCTTGGGCGACATGGCGGCGCGCTCGCTGGGGGTCTATCCCCAGCGGCTGCAATGGCTGATCATTGCCGGGATCGCGCTGACGGTGGGGGCCAGCGTTGCCGTGGCCGGGATCATCGGCTTCGTCGGGCGATGGTGCCGCATCTGGTCCGGCCGTTCACTGATCGCCGCCCATCCAGCCTGCTGCTGCCAAGCGCGCTGGCGGGCGCGCTGCTGCTGCTGCGTATGCGGGCAGGGCGCAGCTGATGCTGGCGGCAAGCAATCTCGGCCTTTCTGGGCGCCTTGCCGGCATCACCGCGAGCCTGCGCGCCGGCGAAGTCACTGCGATCTGCGGGCCGAACGGCGCTGGTAAATCGAGCCTGCTGGCTTGCCTTGCCGGATTGCTTGTGCCGGATAGTGGCAAGGTCAGCCTCGGCGGCACTGCGCTTTCCGCCCTTGAACCGCGCATCCGCGCACAGGCGATCGGCTTCCTGCCGCAGTCGCCCGAGATCGCCTGGGATGTCAGCGTCGTAGTGCTGGCGTCGCTTGGCCGTCTGCCATGGCCGGGCGAGGGCAATGCTGCCGTCGACGCTGCGCTTGCCGCAATGGACCTTGGGCATTTGCGCCATCGCCCGGTATCCCGCCTATCGGTCGGCGAGCGGGCGCGGCGTGGTGCTGGTGTTGCATGATCTGGCGCAGGCGATGAACCATGCCGACCGGGTGCTGGTGCTGGCGGAGGGCAAGCTGGTTGCCGATGGCCCGCCTGCCGAAGCCCTCTCAGGCGCGGCGATTGCGGCGATATGGGGCGTAAACGCCCGCTGGCTTGGGGAGCCGGGCGCAATGGCGCTGGCGCTTACAGGCGGCTGACCAAACCCAGCGTATCGCGCCGGTGCCAGCGCCATAGCAACAGGCCCGACACCACGATCAGGCCGATCGCCAGGCCGATCCACACGCCAAGACCCGCAAGTGGGGTGTAAAAGCCCAGCGCCACCGCCGCCACCCCGCCGACCAGCCAATAGCCGAGCAAGGCCAGCACCATAGGCACCTGCGTATCCTGCAAGCCGCGCAGCACCCCGCCTGCGACAGTCTGCACCGCATCGAACAAATGAAACGCGGCGGCGACGAGGATGAATTGCAAGGCATAGCCGACCATCGCAGCATTGCCCGGCGCATCGACCGTAACGTAAGCTGACAGGATCAGGTGCGGAAATGCCAGCATCGCCGAGGCGGCTGCAAGGCTGAAGCCGATGCCCACCAGCAGTGCCGCCCAGCCGGCCCGGCCAACCGCGGCCACATCGCGTGCGCCGTAGTGATAGCCCACCCGGATCGTCGCCGCCTGACCGACCCCGAACGGCACCTGAAACGCCAGCGCCGCCACCTGGAAGGCCAGCGCATGGCCAGCAAGCTGCGCCGGGCCGATCAGCCCCATCAGGAACGTAGCGGCGTTGAACAGACCGCCTTCGGCCAGCACGATCAGGCCAATCGGCACCCCGATCCGCACAATCTCGCGCAGCCGCGACCATTCCGCGCGCCACCAGCGCCCAAGGATCCGGTAGCGCCGCAAACGCCGGTCAGAATAAATGACGCCAAGATAGGCGAGCAAGGTGGCAACCGAGGTGATGACCGTGGCCACTGCCGAGCCTTCCAGCCCCATCGCCGGCGCGCCAAAGTGGCCAAAAACCAGCATGTAATTGCCCAGCGCGTTGACCACAACTGCCATGGCTATGATGCCCATGGCAAACACCGGTCGGCCCAGCGCGGCAACGAAGGTGCGCAGCACGTTGCAGGCAATCTGCGGCACCATCGAAAAGGCGAGCAAGGCCAAAAAGCTGCCCGCACGCGCCGCGACCGCGCCATTCTGCCCCGCCGCCAGCATGATCGGCTCGCCGAACATGCACACCGCCATGCCGGCGAGTCCGCAGATCACGCTCAGCCACAAGGCCATCCGCACCGAGCGCCGCACCTCGCGCAGCGCATGGCGCGCGCGGCCCAGTTCGGCAGCAATCAGCGGCGCGACTGCGCCCGTGAGGCCGGAGAAAGTCCAGACCATCTGCCCGAACAGCGAGGTGGAAAGCGATGCGGCGGCCAGTGCCTCGGTCCCCAGCCGTGCGATGAACACCACGTCCGTCGCATAGATCGCCATCTGCAGCAGGTTGGCAAACGCCAACGGCGCCGCGAGCCGCAGCGTTGCGCCGAGTTCGGCGCGGAAGGGAGAGGCGGGAGATCGGGCCATGGGGAGGCGGGGCTTAGGGGAAAGCGACGCAAACGAAAAGGGCGACCCCTTGCGGAGCCGCCCTTCCATTCACGGATGCTTCAAGACACCCGCAAAACTGTGTTCGCCGATTACTTGATTGAGCCCAATTACTTGATCTCAACCGTGCCGCCAGCGGCAGAGACCTTGGCCTTGATTTCTTCGGCTTCGGTCTTGTTGACGCCTTCCTTGATCGCCTTCGGCGCGGCTTCGACCAGCGCCTTGGCTTCGGTCAGGCCCAGCTGGGTGATCGCGCGGACTTCCTTGATGACGGCGATCTTGTTGCCGCCGTCATTGATCAGGATGACGTCGAATTCAGTCTGCTCTTCAACTGCTTCGGCAACAGCGGCAGGGCCAGCAACCGCGACAGCAGCAGCGGCGGAAACGCCCCATGCTTCTTCCAGCGCCTTGGCTAGGTCAGCGGCTTCCAGGACGGTCAGCTTCGACAGGTCTTCAACGAGCTTGGCGATATCGGCCATGATAATTTACTCCATTCAATCAGGTGGTGCCCGAAACATGCGGGCAGAAATGGTCGGGGAACAGTCTTATGCAGCTTCAGCGTAGACGCTGAAGACGCGGGCCAGCTTGGTCGCCGGTGCCACGACAACCTGGGCGATCTTGGTCGCCGGTGCCTGGACAAGGCCGATAAGCCTGGCGCGCAGTTCGTCGAGCGACGGCATCGAGGCGAGCGCCTTGATCCCATCGGCATCGAGCACCTGAGCGCCCATCGATCCGCCAATCACTTCCAACTTGTCGTTGGTCTTGGCGAATTCGACAATGATCTTGGCCGCAGCCACCGGATCCACCGAAGTGCCCAGCGCCACCGGACCGATGAGCATGTCATCAATCCCGGCATAGTCAGTGTCTGCGATGGCCAGCTTGGCAAGACTGTTCTTGGAAACCTTGAACGTCGCACCGGCTTCCCGCATCTTCACGCGCAGGGCCGTGGTCTGTTCCACGGTCATGCCCAGGTTGCGGGTGACTACCACCACGCCAACCTGGTTGAAGGTTGCGTTCAGAGCTGCGACCGCGTCGGCTTTCTGCGAACGATCCATGCTTACTCCTTCACATTTATCCGCACCGGCGAACCGGGACGGACGGCTACGTTTGTCCATGCTGCAAGATGCAACATGGGCGGGTCCGTTGTGGGGAAGGAGGTGCGACCCATTGGAATGGAGCGCGAAAGGCGGAGCAAACCCCCGCCGGAATATCTCTGTCCCCGCCTAGGCTGGAAATTAAGCTGCCGGATGGCAGCACCAACTGTCTCGGACGGATGACCACGATGAGTGGTCGGGACGGGCCTTTACCCGCTGCGGCGGCGAAGTCAAGCGCGGGAACGCTTTGTGCCGCCGCGCGCTGATGGGGCAGACATAGGCAAGACAAAGGAATTTCCCGTGGGCAGACCCGTAGTACTCGGCATTGGCACCCTGATCATCATCCTGCTGGTGGTCGCCTACTTCTTCTGACGCCTGAGGGTCGCACCTCGACAGGGCGGTATCCTTGCGGATGCCGCCCCGTTTCGTTTGCACACATTTGGCGTCTGAATTACCGGACCTGATACCCGAGCAGGTCGCCCGGCTGGCAGTCCAGTTCGCGGCAGATCGCTTCCAGCGTGGAGAAGCGGATCGCCTTGGCCTTGCCGGTCTTGAGGATCGACAGGTTGGCCAGCGTAATGTCCACTCGCTCGGCCAGCTCGGTCAGCGTCATGCGGCGGGCGTGGAGCAGGTCGTCGAGTTTGACCACGATAGCGGTTCCTTCCGGTGTGTCGGGCATGTCGTCCTTTGGCATCACACGGTTCCTTCCAGCTCGGCGCGCATTTCGGCTCCCTTGCGGAACACGCGGGCCAGGATGAACAGGATGATGGCGAGGAAAATGCCGGACAGCGAGACGTTGAATTCAAGGTCGAACGAGCCACGCCCGCCGTGCGTCTGAATCCAGCCGCCGATCATGCCGGCGGCAATCGCCAGGATCTGCCCGATCAATGCCAGCCAGGCCATGTGAGTTAGCCGCGAGGCATTGTCTGCCACGAATGGGTCGCCTTGGCCCACCGTATCTATGATCTGGCGCAGTCGGACCACGAACCGGGTGGCGAGGCCCATGGCGACTATGACCAGGGCCATCGCGGCCGCTGCGGACCACAGCACGCCGGTATCAAGGTCGTTGATGGGGTACACCACGGCACGGTCGGGCAGATAACCGGCGGCTGCGGCAATGGTCGCCGCAATGGCCACGCCCAGCCCGACCTGGCCGACGATCAGGCCGATCTGCACCAGGATCGTGCCGAGGCGGGCGGCGGTGAGCAGCGGGTCATTGAGGATCTTCGTCATTGTTCGGGCCCTTTCTGCGGGACGGGTGCATGCGGTCAGGCGACCGGTCCGACCGTCAGCACCGCTTGCGTACCGGGCACGCGGGTGGCTTCGGCGAAGGTGGCGCTGGTGTTGAGCAGCGCGGCCATCAGGGCCAAAGTTTGCGAGAAAATGCGGGTCATGGGGTAGTCTCCTGTGTCTGATTATCGAAGCACGATGCTCCCGATATCGATATTCAATAATGCGAGTCGCATTTATTGTCAAACGATAATATTGAAAAACAATATGCCGCATATCGACATTCGAATCGAGGGGGTGCCTGGCGGGCAGAGCCGTTGACTCGTTCCACGCACAGGCCTATCTGCGCGTAAGCCGACTGCTTCGAGCAAGGCGCATCTTTTCGCGGGGGTGTGCCACAGGATGGAAGCACGGTTTTACCGTGAGATGACGAACAAGGCTGCCAGTCCGGTGCGTGAAGCGCTGCGACATGTGCGGCCTTTGCTGCGTCTCTCACGACCTGACCCGCCACCGATTTTACCCAGCCGGCGCGTCCTGCACCGGCCCATTGCAAGAGGCACGTTCCTTTTATGGCGAGCAAGGCGAAGGCCCCCGCGCAGCACACTCCTGCCGGCACCAAGAACAAGCGCATCCGCAAGATCTTCGGCGACATCCACGAAGTGGTGCAGATGCCGAACCTGATCGAGGTGCAGCGCGAAAGCTACGAGCAGTTCCTGCGTTCGGAGAAGGCCACCGGCTATGTCTCGGGCCTCGAAAAGACCCTGCGCTCGGTCTTCCCGATCCGCGATTTCGCCGGCACCAGCGAACTCGACTTCGTGCACTATGTGCTGGAAGATCCCAAGTACGACACCACCGAG
>JANOBA010000388.1:0-11333 GCA_031411415.1 Novosphingobium sp. | reverse complement strand
CGCGGGCGAAAGCGTCCCACGGATCGCCGGACGCATCGATCCGGTCCGGGCAGGTGGCCTTGAACCAGATGTCATCGCGGCTATCCAGCAGGCTGCGGAAGGCCCGCATATCAGACCCGTCCGGCCCTTGTGAAACGTCTGGCCGGCCCATGTGATCGACCAACACCGGCACCGGAATGCCTGCAATGAACGGGAGCAACTCCTCAAGAATATCGGCCTCGAAATAGATCACCACATGCCAGCCCCCCTCGATGATCGCACCGCGATCATCAAACTTTGGACTCGGCAATCGCCGGGCCAGTTCGAGGAATTTGTCCTTCGGCGCATCATCGACCAGCCGCTTGAGGAAATTGAACCTCACGCCCCGCATGCCGCCCTCGTGCAGGGCTAGCAATTCCGCCTCGCTGATCGCCGGATCGACCACCGCGACGCCGCGTGCCTTGCCGTTAGACTTCGCAATTGCGTCCAGTGTCGCGGCATTGTCCGTCCCGTGGCAGCTCGCCTGAACGATGACATTGCGGGCAAAGCCGAGGTGATCGCGCAAGGCGAACAGCATGTCCGGCCCTGCATCTTCGGGGAGATACTTGGCCTTGGCGCTGAACGGGAACTGCGCCATCGGCCCGAAGACATGGCAATGCGCATCGATTGCGCCCGCCGGGGGCGTGAATGAAGGCTTGGATGGGTTGTCGTGCCAGGAGACTATCCGATCGGTCATGCGAAAACCACTCCATCCATCAGCTTGCGCGCGGTGCGCAGCAGCGCCGCCGAGGTCACCTCGTCTGCAGCACTGACTTCCAGCACACAGCTCATCTCGCCGGTCGGATGCTCGACTGACAGTGTCTTGCGTGCGCCTTGCGGCACCGCCGCAACCTCGGCGGCGGGAGAGCCCGGTATCAGGCAGGCCGTCGCCACGCTGACTGCCCCCAGCACACCGATGGTCGCATGGGCGCGGTGGGGGATAAAACTGCGCACGCAGACCGCGCCGCCGCGCATGGGCGGGGCGACCAGCATCATCTTGGGGATTGATTTCTCCGTCACATCGCCAAGGTTCATCAGCGGCCCGGCGATCAGGCGGATCGCTTCGATGCGGGCTTTGAGTTCGGTGTTCGCATCCAGCCAGTCGCGGTCTTCATAGCCGGTGATGCCGACATCTGCGGCCTTCATCACCACGCAAGGCATGCCGTTGTCGATCAGTGTGCAGGCCACGCCCGCGATCACATCCACCGCATTGCCGCTGGGCAACAGCGCGCCGCAAGAGGAGCCGGCGGTGTCGCGAAATTCGAGCGGGATGGGCGCATGGCTGCCGGGCACGCCGTCGATGGCGGCATTGCCCGCATAGGTCACTTGCCCGCCCGGCGTCTGCACATTGGCGACGGCGACCTGTCCGGTGTTTGCCATATAGATCGCCACGCAGGTTTCATCGCCTGTGGCCGCCACCAGCCCGCGCTCGATTGCAAACGGCCCGACGCCCGCGAGGATATTGCCGCAGTTCTGTGCGTCGGTGACAATGGCCTGATCGATGAAGACCTGCAAGAACATGTAGTCCACATCGATCCCGGCTCGCCCGGATTTGCTCACCACCGCGACTTTGCTGGTCAGCGGGTCGGCCCCGCCCATGCCGTCGATCTGGCGCGCGTCGGGCGAGCCCATCACGGCGAGCAGGAAGGCGTCGCGTGCAGCAGTGTCTGCGGGCAGGTCGTCCTGCAGGAAATAGCCGCCTTTGGAAGTGCCCCCACGCATCCACATGCAACGCACGGGGTCAGACATATTTCAGGCCCATTTCAGCCAGCTTCTCGCGCATCTTGTACATATCGAGGCCTAGCTCGCCCGCCGCCAGCCGCGCGCGTTTGTCGGCTTCGTTGGCTTCGCGCGATTTCGCTGCTGCGGCGACTTCGGCGGCTTTGGCGCACGGCACGACGACTACTCCGTCATCATCGGCGACGATCACATCGCCCGCATTCACCAGCGCTCCGGCGCAGATCACCGGCACATTGACCGAGCCCAGCGAGGCCTTGATCGTGCCTTGTGCAAACACCGCTTTCGACCAGACCGGAAACTTCATTTCGGTCAGATCGCGGACATCGCGGATGCCAGCATTGATGATCAGACCCTTGCAGCCGCGCGCCTGCGCGGAGGTTGCCAGCAGGTCGCCGAAATAACCGTCCTCGCATGGGCTCGTGGGCGCGATCACCAGAATGTCGCCCGCCTGCAATTGCTCGATGGCGACATGGACCATCCAGTTATCGCCGGGTGGGGCCGAGATCGTCACCGCGCTGCCGGCAATCCGCGCCCCGCCATAGATCGGGCGCATACAGGAGGCGAGCAGTCCGGTGCGGCCCTGCGCCTCATGCACGGTCGAGACCCCGCAGCTTTCCAGATCGGCGATCACCGAGGCATCGGCGCGCGCGATATTTTGGACGACGATTCCGCTCACAGCCCCACTCCCTCGAACAATTCGGCAGCCTGTGATGGCGCAGCGCGCGCCTTGAGGGAAAGAGAAAGACTCGCGCCGCCATTAGTTTTCGCTAAACTGCCGGGCATGACAATCTGGCACCTTAACTTGCGCCATCTGGCCGCAGTGGCGCATATTGCGCGGCTGGGGACGATCAATGCGGCGGCTCAGGCGGTCAATCTCACCCAGCCTGCCATAACGCAGGCCTTAGCCCGGCTCGAGTTACAGCTCGGCCTGCCGCTGTTCGAGCGCCGCCACGATGGCATGGCGCCGACTCCGGCAGCCGAACTGCTGGTCCCGCGCATCGAGGCGGCGCTGGCCAATCTTGCCAGCCAGCATATCACCATGTCGCGGTTGCGCGCGCTGCTCGCGCTCGCGGATGCGGGCAGCTATGTTGGCGCGGGCGCGCTCACCGGTCTGTCGCTGCCATCGCTCCACCGCGCGGTGGGCGATCTGTCGCTGGCCATGCGGCGCAGCCTGGTGCAGCGGCGCGGCAAGATCGCCGTGCTGACCGATGCCGGGGCGCAGCTTGCCCGCGCCTTCCGGCTTGCGCGGGTGGAGCTGGAGACGGGCCTGTCTGAAATAGAGGCCTTGAAGGGCCGCGAGACGCGGCGCATTTCCATCGGCGCGATGCCGCTTTCTCGGGCACGGATATTGCCTGCGGCGGTCACCCGTTTCCTGCGCCGCCGGCCAAATGTGGCGATCTCGATAGCCGAGGGATCGCGCGCCGAGCTGGCCGAGCCGCTGCGGAATGGCGCGCTCGATCTGATGGTTGGCGCGCTGCGTGATCCGTTGGTCGAGGCAGACCTAACCCAGCAGGCGCTGTTTACCGATGTGCCTGCCGTGATCGGGCGGCATGGCCATCCGCTGGCGGGCACCAGTCCGGGCGCGGCGGAGCTGGCACGCTTTGCCTGGGCTGTCCCGCCCCAGGGCGCGCCGCTGCGTGACAGCTTTGACCGCTTCTTTGCCGAGGCCGGTGTCGCGCCGCCGCATGTCCCGATCGAATCGGGTTCGGTGATGATGATCCGCCAGATCCTGATCGACAGTGATCTTCTCACCATGCTCTCGCCCGATCAGCTGGTTGTCGAGCTTGAGGCGCAGTGGCTGGAATGCATCGCCGTGCTGCCGCCCGGGCTTGGCCGCCAGATCGGCGTGACCACGCGCGCCTCGTGGCGGCCGACGGCGGTCCAGCGCGAATTTCTCGAAGACTTGGCTGCTGCCGCCGCCGAGATGGATTAGGCTGACCTTATATCTGCGGGGCAGTTTCGATTTGCCGGTTGGGCACGACGGGGCCAGGCAATGGAAGTGCACATGACGATAGCCATGATCGGATTTGGCGAGGCCGGGGCAACTTTCGCCCGCGCCGGCGGCTGGGCCTCACGTGCAAGCGCGTATGACATGGCGGGCGAGCGCGCCGACGCGATGCGCGAGGCCGGTGTGCGCGTGGCGGCCAGCTTAGCCGAAGCACTGGCGGGTGCATCGCTGGTGATTTCGCTGGTGACGGCGGATCAGGCGCTGATCGCGGCGGAGCAGGGCGCAGGCCATATTTCTCCCGGGGCGATCTGGTGCGACATGAATTCGGCCGCGCCCGATACCAAGCGCGCGGCGGCAAGGGTGATCGAGGCGGCGGGCGGGCGCTATGCCGATGTCGCAGTGCTGGCCCCGGTGGACCCCGCCGGGCTTGCGGTTCCGCTGCTGATCGCGGGCGAATGCGCGCACGATGCCCAAGCCGGGCTGGTGGCGCTCGGTTTTGGTAATGTGCGGCTGGCCGGAGATGAAGTCGGCAAGGCCAGTGCGATCAAGCTGATCCGCTCGATCATGGTCAAGGGAATCGAAGCGCTCACGGCGGAAATGATGGCCGCGGCCGAAACCGAAGGCGTGGTCGGCGAAGTGCTCGCCTCGCTCGATGCCAGCGAGAAAGCGCTGCCATGGGCGCGCCGAGCGGCATACAACCTTGAGCGCATGGCCGCCCACGGTCTGCGCCGTGCCTCGGAAATGGAAGAGGCGGCAAAAATGCTCGCCGCGCTGGGTGTTGATCCGGTGATGACACGGGGTACGGTCGTGCGCCAGCGCCTTGCCGGCCAAACTCGAAAAGAGGCCTGAATGACCATGATCATCGATTGCCACGGCCATTACACCGTTCTGCCCAAGGTCCACGACCTCTGGCGCGAGGCGCAGAAGGCGGCGTTCAAGGCAGGGGAGGCTGCGCCGCCCTATCCCGCCATTTCCGACGACGAGATCCGCGAGACAATTGAGTCCAACCAGCTGCGCCTGATCAAGGAGCGCGGCGCGGACATGACGATTTTCAGCCCCCGTGCTTCGACGATGGCCCCGCATGTGGGGGACCAGTCGGTGGCGGTGCAATGGGCGCAAGTGTGCAACGATCTTATCGCGCGGGTAGTCGGGCTTTATCCCGATGTCTTCGCCGGGGTCTGCATGCTGCCGCAAAGCCCCGAGGCGGACACGACCAGCTCGATTGCCGAGCTCAAACGCTGCCTCGACATGGGCTTCATCGGCTGCAACCTCAATCCTGATCCCGGCGGCGGCCGCTTCAGCCATCCGCCACTGACGGACGAATACTGGTTCCCGTTCTACGAGGCGATGTGCGAGGAGGACGTGCCGGCGATGATCCACGTTTCGGGCAGCTGCAACACGGCGATGCACGCTACCGGCGCCTATTACATCGCGGCCGACACCATCGCCTTCATGCAATTGCTCGAAGGCGATCTGTTCTCGCGATTCCCTTCGCTGCGCTTCATCATTCCGCACGGCGGCGGCGCGGTGCCCTATCACTGGGGGCGTTATCGGGGCCTCGCGGACATGCTGAAGAAGCCTGACCTGCAAAGCCACCTGATGAACAACGTGTTCTTCGACACCTGCGTCTATCACCAGCCGGGGATCAACCTGCTGGCCGATGTGATCGACAACAAGAACATCCTGTTCGGCAGCGAAATGGTCGGTGCGGTGCGCGGTATCGATCCAACCACCGGCTTCTATTTTGACGACACCAAACGCTATGTCGATGGACTGGATATTTCCGATGCCGAGCGAAGCGCCATTTTTGAAGGTAATGCCCGGCGGGTGTTCCCGCGCCTTGACGCGCAGTTGAAGGAGCGGGGGCTGTGAGCACCTGGCTGCGGGGCGCCTGGTATGTTGCGGCCTGGGACGCTGAGGTTGATCAGACTCCTCTGGCGCGCACCATCTGCGGCGTGCCGATGATGTTCTATCGCCGGCTTGATCGGCAGGTCGTGGCCATGCGCGATGCCTGTCCGCACCGGTTGCTGCCGCTCTCGCTGGGTATTCGTGAGGGGGATTCGATCCGCTGCAAGTATCATGGGCTCAAGCTCGGGTCCGATGGAGTGGCCGAGGAAATGCCGATCCGCACCGATCCAGTGAACCGCCGGATCTGCGCCGAGACTTTCGTTGTCCATGAGCGTCATCGTTTTGTCTGGATCTGGATCGGCGAGCGGGACAAGGCCGATCCCGCCCTGATCCCGGACCTGTGGCCGTGTTCGTTGCCGGGCTGGACATTTGATGGCGGCTACAGCGCGATCGCCTGTGACTACCGCCTGATGGTCGACAATCTGATGGACCTGACGCATGAAACCTATGTCCATTCGGGCTCCATCGGTCAGCCCGAAATCATGGAAGCACCGATTGAAACGCAAGTGATCGATGGCGCAGTTTCGGTCACGCGGTGGATGCCGGGCGTGGACGCGCCGCCGTTCTGGCGCGGCGCCTTGAAGCAGGAGGGCAAAGTTGATCGCTGGCAGGTCTGCCAGTTCCTGTTGCCCGCAGCCGTGATGATCGATGTTGGCGTTGCCCCGGTTGGGGCGGGAGCGACCATCGAGGCGCACGATCAGGGCGTGCGCGGCATGGTCATCGATTTTATGACGCCTGAGAGCGAGACTTCGCACCACTACTTCTGGGGCATGGCGCGTAATTTCGATCTTGCTGACACCGGTTTCACCGCCCGCTTCAAGCTCCAGCAATCTGGTGTCTTTGCAGAAGATGCCGCGGTGCTCGAAGCCCAGCAGCGTTCGATTGCCGCCAATCCTGATCTGGCGCTGTCCGCATACCGCATCGACGAAGGCGGCGTGCGTGCTCGCCAGCAGATTGCCAGGGCCATGGCCGAAAGCCAGCAGAACGGAGTCGCCGGATGAGCGGACCAGCAAACATCCACGAATACCTCGCCGAGTTGGAGGACATCCCAGGCACGCGGGTGTTCACGGCGGCGCGGGCGCGAAAGGGCTATCACCTCAACCAGTTTTCCATGAGCCTGATGAAGCCCGTAAACCGCGAGCGCTGGAAGTCGGACGAGCGCGCCTATCTCGACGCGTGGCCGCTGAGCGAAGACCAGAAGCAGGCGGTGCTCGCGCGCGACTACAACCGGCTGCTGGACCTTGGCGGCAACATCTATTTCCTCTCCAAGATTTTCTCGACCGACGGCATTCCTTTTGCTGAGGCTTGTTCGACCATGACCGACATGACCTTTCCGCAATACCGCCAGATGATGCTCGATGGTGGCCGCTCGCCTGAAGGCAACCGGTCGATCAAAGGAGGTTATTGAAATGGCCCGCATCACCGCCGGTGTCGGCTCCAGCCACGTGCCGCTGCTCGGCGTTGCGGTCGATCAGGGCAAATGGCAGGACGATTATTTCGGCCCGATCTTTGCAGGCTATGAATGGACGCGGGCATGGGAAAAGACCGAGAAGCCCGACGTGGTGATCCTGATCTATAACGATCACGCATCGGCATTCGATGCCAACATCATCCCGACTTTCGCCATCGGCTGCGGGGAGCATTACAAGCCCGCCGACGAGGGCTGGGGCCCACGCCCGGTGCCCGATGTGGAGGGCCATGCCGACCTTGCCTGGCACATCGCGCAAAGCCTGATCCTTGATGATTTCGACATGACCATCATCAACGAGATGGATGTCGATCACGGGCTCACCGTGCCGCTGTCGATGATGTTCGGCCAGCCGGAGAAGTGGCCGTGCAAAGTCGTGCCGCTGGCGGTCAATGTCGTCACATATCCCGTGCCCTCGGGAAACCGCTGCTGGGCGCTGGGTGAGGCGATTGCCCGAGCGGTGGCAAGCTTTCCCGAAGACCTCAACGTGCAGATCTGGGGCACCGGCGGCATGAGCCATCAGTTGCAGGGCCCGCGCGCCGGACTGCTTAACCGTGAATGGGACAACCACTTCATGGACCTGCTCGAGGCTGAAGGCGACGAAGCGCGGCATATCCCGCACATCGAATATCTGCGCGAGACCGGCAGCGAAGGCATCGAAATGGTGATGTGGCTGATCATGCGCGGCGCGCTGGGCCGCAAGGTCCGCCTCCTCCACCGCCACTATCACATCCCTTGCAGCAACACGGCCATTGGCCACATCGTTCTGGAGCCCACACCATGAGAATAGCCTTGGCCGGCGCCGGCGCGTTCGGCGAGAAGCACCTTGACGGACTGAAGCTGATCGACGGTGTCGAGATTGTCTCGATCATCAGCCGCACGGCCGAACAGGCCGCTGCTGTCGCCGAGAAATACGGCGCGCGGCATAGCTCGACCGAGCTGGCGGATGCGCTGGCCCGCGATGATGTCGATGCGGTGATCCTGTGCACGCCGACGCAAATGCATGCCGCGCAGGCGCTGGCTTGCATGGATGCCGGCAAGCACGTGCAGGTCGAAATCCCGCTGGTCGATAGCTGGGCCGATGCCGAAGCCATCGTTGCCAAGCAGAAACAGACAGGCCTGACCTGCATGGCCGGCCACACCCGCCGGTTCAATCCCAGCCACCAGTTCGTGCATAACCGGATCACGGCGGGCGAGTTCGCCATCAGCCAGATGGACGTCCAGACCTATTTCTTCCGCCGCAAGAACATGAACGCCAAGGGCCAGCCGCGCAGCTGGACCGACCATTTGCTGTGGCACCACGCCGCACACACCATCGACCTGTTTGCCTATCAGGCGGGCAAGATTGTCTCGGCCAATGCGATGCAAGGGCCCAGGAATCCCGAACTCGGCATCGCCATGGACATGTCGATCCAGCTGAAGAGCGAAAGCGGCGCGATCTGCACGCTCAGCCTCTCGTTCAACAATGACGGACCGCTGGGCACCTTCTTCCGCTACATTGGCGACAGTGCGACCTATATCGCGCGCTACGACGATCTGGTGAACGGCAAGGAAGAGCCGATCGACGTGAGCAAGGTTGCGGTCAGCATGAACGGCATCGAGTTGCAGGACCGCGAATTCATTGCGGCGATCCGCGAGGGCCGCGAGCCAAACTCCTCAGTGGCGCAAGTGCTCGACTGCTACCGGGTGATCGGCGAACTCGCCACCGGTCTCGAAAGGCAGGATGGCTGGTCGTGAACCGGCTACTTGCGGGCCGGGCGGTCAATCCCATTGGCCTCGGCTGCATGGGAATCAGTCATGGCTATGGCACGGCGCTGGATCACGATGCTGGCGTGGCGTTCCTTAATCGCGCGCTCGATCTGGGCTATGATCATATCGACACCGCGAATATCTATGGGGCAGGGCGCAACGAGGAGCTGATCGGCGCGGCGCTGGCGCACCGGCGGCCGGAATTCCTGCTCGCCTCGAAAACCGGCATCCTGTTTGACGGACCGAGGCGCGGCACCGATTGCCACCCGGATTCGATCCTGAAGTCGCTCGACGCAAGCTTGCAGCGGCTGAAAACCGATCACCTCGATCTCTTATATCTCCACCGGTTCGATTATGCCGTGCCGATTGCCGATTCCGTCGGCGCCATGGCGCGTGCGATCGAGGCGGGGAAAATCTGCAGCTACGGCGTTTCGGAATGGTCGGCGGCACACATCCGCGAGGCGCACGGCGTCCACCCGATGGCAGCGGTTCAGACCGAGTTCTCTCTGTGGACGCGCAATGTCGAACTGGGCGTGCTGGCGGCGACACGCGATCTCGGCATTGCGCTGGTGGCATTTTCGCCGGTGGCGCGCGGCGCGCTGGGCGGTAAATTCCGTGATCCCGCCACGCTGGGCGAGAAAGACATCCGCTACCCCCACCCGCGCTTTTCTGCCGACAACTGGCCGAAAAACCTTGCGCTGATCGATAAGTTCAATGCCCTTGCGGCGGAAGCGGGCCTCGCTCCGGCGCAGCTCGCGCTGGCATGGGTGCTGGCGCAGGGCGGCCATGTCCATGCGATTCCGGGCACGACCAAGCTTGATCACCTCCAGACCAACGCCGGAGCGGCGGCTCTGGCATTGCCGGAAGACCTGCTGGTGCGTGCGGGCGCGTTGATCAACCACGACACGGTCTGGGGCCACCGCTATCCCGAAGCCATGCGCCGGACAATCGATACCGAGGAATTCCACCTGGGAAGCGCCGGCGGCGTGGCCGACCAGAGGGTCTGATCAGCCGCGCAGGCGCCGCCATTTTGCGCCTTCGGGGCCTTCTTCCACGACGACCCCGCGCGCGGTCAGTTCGTCGCGGATGCGGTCGGCCTCGGCGAAGTCCTTCGCCCGCCTCGCTGACTGACGGGCATCGACCAGCGCCTGTATCTCACCGGCTTCGGGATCGGCTGCTTCCTCTTGCGGGGCAATCGCGAGCACCCCGGCCAGCGCAGTCAGCTGGCGGACCAGCGCGGGCGAGCGGCTGCGGTTGACCTCGCTGGCAAGCTCGAACAGCACCGCGACCGCCGCCGGCGCGTTGAAATCCTCGTCCATCGCCTCGCGGAAGCGCTGTGCGTGCGCCTCGTCCCAGTCGAGCGGCGTGCCGTCGCCCACTACCGAGCGCATGGCATTGTGCAGCCGCGCCAGCGCCGAGGCGGCATCGACCAGTCCGCTTTCCGAGAAATTCACCGGGCTGCGATAATGCGTGCGCACGAAATAGAAGCGCACGACGTCCGCGCCGTGGCGCGTCACTGCGTCTTCCAGCGTGGTAAAATTCCCCAGCGATTTCGACATCTTGTCGCCGGCTATATCAAGCTGGCCAACATGCATCCACCAGTTCGCCAGCGGGGCGTGATTGGCCGCCTCGCTTTGGGCGATCTCGTTCTCGTGGTGCGGAAAGCGCAGGTCCGGCCCGCCGCCGTGGATGTCTATGGTCTTGCCCAGCAGCGCGCGGGCCATAGCCGAGCATTCGATATGCCAGCCGGGGCGCCCCGCACCCCAGGGTGAAGGCCACACCGCGTCGTCAGGCTCGCCTTCCTTGCCGACTTTCCAAAGCACGAAATCCATCGGATCGCGCTTGCGGGTATCGACCTCGATGCGCTCGCCTGCGCGCATGTCGTCGAGTGAACGATGAGACAGTTTGCCGTAGCCGTCAAAGTCGCGGACCGAATAATAGAGGTCGCCGGCGTGATAGGCGACGTTTTCGCGCTCCAGCTCTTGCCCAAGCTCGATCATTTCGGCGACATATTCGGTCGCACGCGGCTCGTGATCGGGCGCGCGCAGACCAAGCTCGGCGTAATCTGCATTGGTCTTGTCGATCATCCGCTGGGTGAAGCTGCCAATCGGTTCGCCCAGCTCGCCCGCGCGGGCGATGATCTTGTCATCGATGTCGGTGAAATTGCGCACATAGGTGACGTGATAGCCCGAGGCTTCGAGCCAGCGCACCACCACGTCGAAGCCAAGGTCTTTGCGCGCATGGCCAAGATGCGGCGCATCATAGACCGTTTGCCCGCAGACATACATCGCCACATGGCCGGGAACGCGCGGCGTGAACGGGCGGACTTCGCGGGTGAGGGAATCGTGGATGCGCAGCATGGCGCCTATCTAGAGCGCGCGCGGATCGACGCAAGTGCGCACCGGGGCCGTGGGGCCTGACATTTCCGCCATGGCCTGTGCAACGTCACCGAGGCCAATCCGCGTGCCCAGCCAGGGCGCAATGTCGATCCGCCCGTCGTCA
>JANOBA010000387.1:0-20668 GCA_031411415.1 Novosphingobium sp. | reverse complement strand
CGTGGTAAATTCGCCGACCTTGATCGAGGCGCCCAATGCGCCAGAGCGCAGCTCGAACTGGAGCTGTTCGTAATAGTAACGCGAGAGCGGCTGCAGATAGCCGACGACCAGCAGGTTGACCACCATCAGCACGGCAGTGATCAGATAAGGCACGCGCAGCAGGCGGTTATAGCCCAGCCCCACCGCGCGCATCACGTCCAGCTCGCTTGAGGTCGCCAGCTTGCGGAATGCCAGCAAAATGCCCAGCATCAGCCCCAGCGGAATGGCGACGCTGGCATATTCGGGCAGCATCCCGGCCAGCATCTGGAAGACAATGCTGATCGGCCCGCCTTCGCTGGCGACGAAATCGAACAGCTTGAGCATCTTGTCGAGCACCAGCAGCGATGCGGCGACAATGAACACCGCCAGCATGGGCATCAGCACCAGCCGGAAGATATAACGGTCAGTGGCGGTAATGAATGGCAAGTTTGGCGCTTCGCTCAGATAACCTTGGAGATTCCCCTAGGCGCATGCCGCTATTGCAGCAAGCGTGCTGGCCTCGCGCTCAGGCCTTCTCAAGCGTGCATTGCAGCGGATGCTGGTTCTTGCGGGCGAAATCCATCACCTGATTCACCTTGGTCTCGGCGATTTCATACGGAAAGACACCGCATATGCCGACGCCTTTCTGGTGGACATGCAGCATCACCCGCGTTGCCTGCTCGAGGTCCATCGAGAAATAACGCTTGAGTACGAGCACGACGAATTCCATCGGCGTGTAATCGTCATTCAGCATCAGAACCTTGAACTGGCTCGGCTTTTTAGGCTTGGTGCGGGTCTTGGTCGCAGTGCCGACCTGGTCCTCACCGCGGCCGTTATCGCCCGATTCGTCGCCGGGGCCGGCGCGCAATTCGGCGCACAGCGCGGCGCGCAATGCGATTGGGCGCAGGGTATTCAGATCTGACACGGCATGATTCATCAGGACAGTTTATCGCATCGGGTGGGGGCAAAACAAGCGCTCGATGCCACAAGGCGGTTACGCAAATGCAAACAGGCCGGATGGCGTGGTGCCATCCGGCCTGTGCAAGGCGCGGTCGGGTGAGGGAGAGTTGCCCGACCGCAGCCGGATCAGGCGGCCTTCTTGACCTTCGCAACCATCAGGTTGGCGCGGACCGAAAGCGGCGCGAAGACATCGCCGAACAGCTTGATTATGGTCTCGCCGGTCTTGGCGTTGAAATCGATCGCGTGGTCGAAGTTCTTTTTCAGGATCGCGCTCTGCGCCTGGACGAATTCGACCGGCGACTTGACGGCGGCAATCGCCTTGACGTCAGCCGTGACGGTTTCGACGGCGGCCTTGCCTTCGGCGGCATAGGTCTTGCCCAGGCCCTGGAGGCCGGCGCCGAGGATCTTGCCCGAGGCGACCACGGCATCGACATTGCCCTTGGTGAATTCAGTGACTTCGCTGACGGCGACGCTGCCCTTGGCGAGCGCGAGCTTGGCCTTGGCCTGCGCATCGGCAGCATAGGTCTTGATGGTCGTGGTGAAATCAGTGGTCTTCTTGGCGGTCATGATCTTTTCCTTGGGTGCTTTAATGGGGGATGCCTTAATGGGCGTTGCTTTGATCGGTGATGCGGTGACGGGAGTGGATGCAGCAGTCGGGGCCGGCTTCTTGGGCGCGGCGACTTTCTTGGCGGGCTTGGCCGGGGCCGGTGCTGCGACCAGCGTTTCCGGCAATGTTTCCGGCAGCGCTACTGGTAGAGCTTCCGGCTGAGGCGCGGCAGCGCGTTCTTCCTTGGCGGGGAATGCCAGCGGCGCAGGCGCAGTGACCGCTTCGGCCTTGGCAACTGCTTCGGCGGCCGCGGCTTCGTAAGCCTTTTCGGCGGCTTCGGTGCTCATCGATTCAACCGGTTCGGTCATGACAGCTGCAAATCCTTAGACTGGAGAGGCACGCATTACCTCTTGTTGCAGTGCAGCATAAAGGTTTTGCACCTGCGAAGTCAAGCATTATGTTGCAGTGCAGCAAAATCCCGAATGGTCAAGAACTTGGGCGCCAGTCAGCGCATCCGGACATAGCTGCCGGGCGCATCCTCGAATCGCCTTCTAGGAATTCGCTTGCCTTTGGCGGCCACCTCGCTCGGGTCCTGCGCGCACAGCCACGCGGACCAATGCGTCCACCAGCTGCCTTTGTGTTCCTGCGCCGCGGCAATGAAGCCATCGAGGCTCTCGCGTTCGGCGGGGTTGGTCCAGTGCTGGTATTTGCCCGAGGCTGGCGGATTGACGACGCCGGCAATATGCCCTGATCCCGCGAGCACGAAAGTCCACGGCCCGGCGAGGTAATGGGTCAGCTTCCACACGCTGGTCGGCGGGGCGATGTGATCCTCGCGGCCAGCCTGGATATAGCATGGTGTGGTTATGCGTGTGAGGTCGATCGGCGTGCCCAGCGCACTCAGCGAATCGGTGACCACCAGCCGGTTGTCGCGATACAGGTCGCGCAGATAGGCCGCATGCCACTTGGCCGGCAGATTGGTGACATCGCCGTTCCAGTGCAGCAGGTCGAAGGCCGGGCGGTCCTCGCCGAGCAGATAATGCTTCACCGCCGGCTGCCAGATGAGATCGCGCCCGCGCAGCAGGTTGAAGGTCGCGGCCATGATCCGCCCGTCGATATAGCCCTTGGGGGCGAGCTTCTCGATCAACGCAATCTGGGCATCGTCGACGAAATGCTTGAGATCACCCGGCGCCTCGAAATCGACTTGCGCGGTGAAGAAAGTCGCGCTGGCGACTTTGCCGGCATCGCCGCGCCGCGCCATGATTGCCAGCGCTGCCGCCAGCGTCGTCCCCGCCACGCAATAGCCGATGGTGTGCACCGCCGGCACGTCCAGTTTCGCGCGGATCGTGTCTATCGCATCAATCTCGGCGGCGATGTAATCGTCCCAGACCACCTCGGCCATGCTTTCGTCAGCCGATTTCCACGAGACCATGTAAACCGAAATGCCCTGTTCCACTGCCCAGCGCACGAAGCTTTTCGCCGGGTTGAGATCGAGAATGTAGAACCGGTTGATCCACGGCGGAAAGATCACCAGCGGGACGTTCAGCACCTTTTCGGTGGTCGGCGCATACTGGATCAGCTCGTAAAGCGGGGTCTGGTGGACGACTTTGCCGGGCGTCGCCGCGATGGTCTCGCCAATGCGGAAGGCGGCCGGGTCGCTGTGCGTAAGCTGGCCGCGCTGGAGATCGGCCAGCAGTTGCTCCATGCCCTTGATCAGGCTCTCGCCGCCGGTTTCCTGCGCTTTTTCCAGCACCTTGGGGTTGGTCAGCGGAAAATTAGCCGGGTTCATCGCATCGACCAGCACCTGAGTGAAAAAGCGTAATTGGTCCTGCCGCGCTGGCTCAAGGCCGGGCACTTCGCCTGCGAGTGTCTCGGTCTCTTCGGCAAGGCGGCGCCAGGTCTGGTCGATTGCGCCGAATACCGGATTTTCCGCCAGGCTCGCCGTGCCATCGCCGGATGCGGCCTCGGCAAGCGCCGCCTGCCAGGTTCCGGCAAGATCGGCCCATAGTGCCTGCTGGCGCTGGACGGCACCGGCGGGAAGCTTGTCGCGCCAGCTGCCGAGCATCGCGCTCCAGCCATCCGAATTGGCCAAGGTTTCGCGCATAGCCTCGGCAGCCTGCGCCTGCGCCCGCAGCAGCGCGGCGAACAGGTCTGCGGGTCGTCGCGAATTTTCAGGGTCGTCGGCCATGGCCGGTGCATAGCAAAAGCAGCGCGATTTGCCAGAGCCGGTTTATCTGCCTAGAGACGAAATCTGCGGCAATTCCGCCGCGCCAAGCCGGAAAATCGAGGTCATGGAAGACGAGTTCTACCGCATCAAGCGCCTGCCGCCCTATGTCATTGCCGAAGTGAATGACATGCGAGCCGCAGCCCGCCATGCCGGCAAGGACATCATCGACCTTGGCATGGGCAACCCCGATCTGCCGCCTCCCGAACACGTGATCAACAAGCTGTGCGAAGTCGCGCAGAAGCCCGATGCGCATGGCTATTCGGCCTCGGCTGGCATCCCCGGCATCCGCAAGGCGCAGGCCAATTACTATGCCCGCCGCTTCGGCGTCGAGCTCGATCCCGCCACCGAAGTGGTGATGACCATGGGCTCGAAGGAAGGCCTGGCCAGCATGGCGACGGCGATGACCGCGCCGGGCGATGTCGTGCTCGCGCCCAATCCATCTTATCCGATCCACACTTTCGGCTTCATCATCGCGGGCGCAACGATCTGTTCGGTGCCGGTGACGCCGGACGAGCGCTATTGGGCCGCGCTGGAACGGGCCATGGCTTTCACCGTGCCCCGCCCGTCGATCCTGATCGTCAACTATCCATCGAACCCGACGGCGGAGACCGTGGACCTCGCGTTCTACGAGCGGCTGGTTGCGTGGGCGAAAGAGAACAAGGTCTGGATCCTGTCAGATCTCGCCTATTCCGAGCTCTACTACGACGGCAACCCGACGGTCTCGATCCTGCAGGTGCCCGGTGCGAAAGACATCGCGGTGGAGTTTACCTCGATGAGCAAGACCTTCTCGATGGCCGGCTGGCGGGTCGGTTTCGCGGTGGGCAATCCGCGGCTGATCGCGGCGCTCAAACGGGTAAAGAGCTACCTTGATTATGGTGCCTTCACGCCGATTCAGGCAGCGGCCTGCGCGGCGCTGAATGGCCCGCAGGACATCGTCGAGCGCAACCGTGAGCTTTACCAGAAGCGCCGCGACGTTCTGGTCGAAAGCTTCGGTCGGGCGGGCTGGGACATTCCCTCGCCCAAGGCTTCAATGTTCGCCTGGGCGCCCTTGCCGCCGGCGCTCAAAGAGATGGGCAGCCTCGAATTTTGCAAGCAATTGCTCCTCCACGCCGAAGTCGCGGTCGCGCCGGGCGTTGGCTATGGCGAGGAAGGCGAAGGCTTTGTGCGCATCGCCATGGTCGAGAACGAACAGCGGCTGCGGCAGGCCGCGCGCAACATCAAGCGCTATCTGGCCAGCATGGGCGTCAATTCGTCGGCGGCCTAAAAACGGTTCACCAGCCCTTCCAGCCACTCCTGCCGGCCTGACTGCGGCTCGGGCGCGGCGTTGGACTGGATGGCGTGTTCGGCAATGTCGGCCAGCGTTGTATCAGCCGCATGGACCAGCTTGCCCAGCTCGCCCTGCCAGCCGGCATAGCGTTGCTTGCGGAACGCATCCAGCTGGCCGTCGGCGATGATCGCCTCGGCACGCAACAGTGCGCGGGCAACTGTGTCGATCCCGCCGATATGGCCGTGGAACAAGTCGGCGGCGTCAATGCTCTGCCGGCGCACTTTGGCGTCGAAATTGAACCCGCCGGTGGTAAAGCCGCCCGCCCTGATGATTTCCAGCATGGCGAGCGTCAGTTCCTCAACCGAATTGGGAAACTGATCGGTATCCCAGCCGTTCTGCGGATCGCCGCGATTGGCGTCGATGCTGCCGAAAATGCCCAGCGCACGGGCCATGGCGATTTCGTGCTCAAACGTATGGCCCGAAAGTGTCGCGTGGTTGGCCTCGATATTGACCCGGACTTCGTTTTCCAGCCCGAAGCGCTTGAGGAAGGCATAGACCGTCTGCGTGTCGAAATCATACTGGTGCTTGGTCGGCTCGTGCGGCTTGGGCTCGATCAGGATGGTGCCCTTGAAGCCGATGCGGTGCTTGTGATCGACCACGAGCGAAAGGAACCGCCCGAAGTTTTCCTGCTCAGTGCCGATCTCGGTGTTGAGTATCGTGTCATAGCCCTCGCGCCCGCCCCACAGCACATAATTTGCCCCGCCCAGCCGGTGGGTGGCATCAAGCGCATCGCGCACCTGCAACGCCGCCCAGGCATAGACCTCGGGGTCAGGATTGGTCGCCGCGCCCGCCATATAGCGCGGGTGGCTGAACAGGTTGGCCGTGCCCCACAGGAGCTTGCGGCCATGCTTGGCCTGCAACGCCTCCAAATGATCGGCCGCCTCGGCAAAGCTGCGGCGAAAGCTTGAGGCATCGTCCGCATCGGCCATCACATCGACATCGTGGAAGCAATAGAACGGCACGTCGAGCTTCTCGACAAAGGCCAGCGCCGCCTCGCGCTTCTGCGCGGCGCGCAACGCATCATTGGGCCCGGCATGCCAGGGGCGGCTGAACGTGCCCGCGCCAAACACGTCGCTGCCCGGCCAGCAGAACGTGTGCCAGAAGCAGACCGCAAAGCGCAGATGGTCTTCCATGCGCTTGCCCATGACCACGCGGTCCTTGTCATACCAGCGATAGGCGAGGTCGTTGGCTGAGTCCGGGCCTTCATAGCGGACGGTGTCGAACGGGGCGAAGTAATCGGCAGACATGGTTGTTCCTTTCAGCGCGATTTGAGCGCGGGATAGGCCGCGCGGAATTTATCTCGCTTGGGCGCGAGCTTCTCGGCCAGCAGCGGGTCGGGTTCGATCACATGGGCAATCGGCGGCCGGGTGCAGACCTCGGCAGCGCTGGCGCCGCTTGTCGCAATCTGCGCCAGTTTCGCCGCGCCCAGCGCGGGGCCGACCTCGCCGCCATCCAGATAGACCAGCCGGGCATCCAAAGCTGCGGCAAGTATCGTGCCCCAATAGCGCGAGCGCGCGCCGCCGCCGATGACTGCGAGTTCGGTGATCTGTGTGCCGGCATCGCGTAGCGCGTCCATGCCGTCGGCCAGCGCAAATGCGACGCCTTCGAGCACGGCGGCGGAAAGCCGCGCGGCGTCGGTTTCGTTGTCCAGCCCGATAAATGCGCCGCGAATATGCGGGTCGTTGTGCGGGGTGCGCTCGCCCGAGAGATAGGGCAGGAACAGCTCGGGGCCATCTGTGCCCGCAGCCTCAGCACGGGCGAAAACTTCTGCGGGGCCGCTGGCGCCGGTGAGGCCTGCGACCCAGTCAATGCAGCTGGCGGCGGAAAGGTGCACCGCCATCTGGTGCCACAGGCCCGGCAGGCAGTGGCAGAAGGCATGGACCGCGCGCGCCGGATTGGGGCGGAAATCCGATGTGGCGGCAAAGATCACCCCCGAAGTGCCGAGCGACAGCAGCGCGTCGCCATCCGCGATCACGCCGACGCCGGCTGCGCCTGCGGCATTGTCGCCGCCGCCCGCCACCACCGGCACTGCGCCCATGCCCCAGCGCGCCGCGACATCGCCACGCAAAGTGCCGGTGACTTCGCTGCCTTCATGCAGGCGCGGCATGTGGCCTAGGCCGAGGCCGCATACGGCGAGCAGTTCCTCGCTCCACATGCGCTTGCCGACATCGAGCCACAGCGTGCCCGCCGCATCGGAGAGGTCGCTGGCCTTGTCGCCAGTCATGCAGAGGCGGACATAGTCCTTGGGCAGCAGCACCGAGCGCACGCGGGCAAACACGTCTGGCTCGTGCCCTCGCACCCACAGCAGCTTGGGTGCGGTGAAGCCGGGCATGGCGATGTTGCCGGCAATCGCCCGCAAATCCGGGACTGCTGCCTCCAGTTCGGCGCATTCGGCGAAGCTGCGCCCGTCGTTCCACAGGATCGCGGGGCGCAAGGGCTGGTCATCCGCCCCCAGCAGGGTCGCACCGTGCATCTGCCCGGCCAGCCCCACTGCTTTGACGTCTGAACGCAAGGCCGCATCGAGGCCCAGCACTGCCGTCTCGGTCGCTGCCCACCAGTGATCCGGGTCCTGCTCGGACCACAGCGGTTGCGGGCGCGAAACCACCAGCGGCGCGCTCGCTTGCCCCAGCACCGCGCCGTCCGCCGACATGACAACGGCTTTCACCCCCGATGTGCCGATGTCTATGCCAAGATACATGCCGGTGCCCTAGCGATCAGCGCTTGATGCCGAACAGCTCGACCGGGCCGATCAGCCCGGAGGGGCGCAGCGGCGCATCGGCGCGGTATGTGGGCATGGCGGTATAGGTGATCTTTTGTGCACCCGGTTGGGCATCGCCGATCAGCCGGTTGACCCACAGGTTTGCGACCCGGATTTCCAGCCGGTTGTTCCAGGCCATGGCGTGCTTTGAGATGTCGATGCGGTAGGGCGCGTGCCACGCGGTCCCCGCCAGTTTGCCGTTCACCCACACTTCGGCCATCTCGCGCACATTGCCAAGGTCCAGCCACAGCGGATCGCCCGGCTTCCAGCCCCGGGGCGCAGCGAACAGGCGTTTGTAGGTGGCGATCCCGGAGAAATACTTGATCCCCGGCTCGGCATTTTCGTTCAGCGGTGCGAGACTGGCCAGCTTTGCGGTTGCCGGCGCGCCCCGGCCCGGCTGGAAACTGACATTCCAGGGGCCGTCGATACGCGCGAGCGAGACCGGCATGACCTGCTTGATTGCCATCGCATCGGCTGGCGCGGGCTTGCGGAACACGACATGCAGCGATTCGTCGATGCCGAGCGTCAGGTTGACCTTGGTCGTCCCGTCCTTGATCAGATAGCCGACCGCTTCGGAAGTGCCGGTCTCGGCGCGCCAAAGCTCGGGGGCCTTGCCGGTCACGCGGAAGCGCGCCTCGATGGTTTGCGCTGCGCCGCTGCGGTTGACGAGGAAGTAGCTGTCGCCATCTGTTAGCTTGCGGTGGACGAACGGGATGTCGCCGCGGCTTTGCGCGCCGGTATAGTCGAAATCAGGCGCTACGCCGATCTGGCCGAGCGCGGCTTCGATATCATTGCTGGCGATCACTTTGCCCCGACCGAGCTGAGCAATGCCGCCCGCCGGCCAGAGTCTGGCGACCAGCGCGGCGTATTCGACCGGATCGCCTGCCAGCCCCGGATTGCCCTCTGGTGCCATGCCCACGACCGTTGCGCCGCCCTCCGCCAGCGCGGCGATGCGCTTGAGCGCGCCAAGCGTCATCCGGCGCGAAGAGCCGCCGAGATAGAGCGCCTTGTAGCGGGCGCCGCCGGGAGCGACCAGTTCGTTGCCTTCGTTGGCCAGCGCGCCGGTCAGCGCATCGTAGTTGACGAAATCATAGGCGCGATTGACTGGCGCATCGGCCACCGCCTTGTCGCCATAAAGCGCGGTCAGCGGTCCTTCTTCGCCATAAAAATAGGCGACGTCGGCCACATTCCGGCCTTGCTGGAGCATCAGCGAATTGCGGGCCATGTAATCAACCCAGGGCCCCGCCATTTCGGCCCAGCTTTCATGCCGGTTGAAATACTGGCCGAAAATGAACAGCGAAAGCCCCGGCACTTTGCTGTCCAGCGGCTGGTGCACTGAAGTGTGGATCACCGGGCGGTTGACCCCGGTGACGAATTCCAGATCGATCACCCGCTTGAGGTCGTTCGGGGCGTAATTCCATGGGTTCATCGACGCGGTCAGTGATTCCGCCGCGACGAGGTTCTGCCCATAGATATGCGCCACCGAAGCCGCGCCCTTGATGTCCGCGAGATAGGTCAACTTGGGGCCGTCGGCGCGGCTATGGGTCCACATCGCCGCCATCGGCACATCGGCATGGCGGCGCATCGCCATGTCGTCCCCCAGCGAGGGACGGTGATCCTCCAGCGCCTCGCCATAGACCTTGAGGCCGTTCTCATGGGCAACCGCGGCGATGCTGCCATAATGCTCGGAAGCCATCAGATCGGCCAGCGTGCGGCGGTAGTCGAACAGGAACCGGTCGCTGTCTTCGCGGCTGCCGATCAGAACACCGGTGAGCGCGGGCAGCCACGGCACGGGGTCATATCCGCGCAGGCGTCTGAATTGATCGATCATCCGGGGTGTCCAGTTGGCCGCGCCAACTTCGATCGAATCGGTGAGGATCGCCTGCACGCCGCGCTGGCCGAGCAGGCCGCCAGAGGCATCCTAGTACATGCCGATGTAGTGTTCGAGATAGCGGCGCACTGCGGGGCCATCGAACTTGTCGACCTCAAGCCCCGTGGCTTCGGGCGGGGAGGGGTGATTGGTCGTGCCGAGCAGCGAATAGCCAAAGCGCAGCACGCGCCAGTTGCCCCGATTTGGCAGGAGCGGTGGCGTCCAGTCGAGCGAGCCATCGGGCATCATCCGGTCGGTCAGGTCGATGACGCTGGCGGGCGCGATGCCGCTGGCGCCATCCGCCGGGCCGGTCAGTGCGTAATAGTCCTGGGCAATGGCGAAACCCGCTTTGGGCTCATAACGGTCGATCCGCGCCTCGCCAAACAGTCGGAAATCGCCAATGGTCAGCGGCTTGGCCATCAGGGTTTTGCCCATGCCGCCGAAAATGTCGCCGTCCATGGCAAGGCCAGGCGCGGCGGCGCCCATCTGGAGGCCGATACCCTTTCGCGGCAGGAATTCGACGCGGAAATAGCGCGCGCTGACCGGGGCAAAGGAATAGGTCGCGGTGACTTGCGCGGTTTCAAACCCGATCACCTTGCGCCAGTCAGTGCCGTTGTCGCTGGCCTCCAGAACTGGCGAATAGAGCGCACCGACAAACATCATCGCTGCGCCCGGCGCGAACAGCGACAGCGTGCGCGCTGTCACCGGTTTGCCATAGTCGAGCACCAGCGCCGGGTTCGGGCCGTTCAGGGTGCGGGCAATATCAATGCCTGCGGCAAGATTGCCGTCGGCCAGTTTTGCGGCATCGAGCGTCTTGCCCGGTCCATCCGTCACCAAGACCGGCACCAGCTGGGCCGCCGCCGCTGCCGGAAAAGCCAGCACCCGGATGTCGCCGGCATGCTGCGGCGGGACCTTAGGTGCTTCGCCGCCGAGCATCTGTTCGATTCCCATTCCCGACAGCCCAAGCGACTGGAAGGGGCCGGTGTTTGTGGGCGGCGCGGCGAGCTTGCCGGTGAAGGGCCTGCCGCCCGCCACCTCTGTCTCGCTCCACACCAGCTTCTTGAGGCCGTCCTCGGGCTTCACCCAAGGCCCGCCGGTTTCCGACCAGCCGGGCGAGGCGGCAATCGCAAGTTCCAACCCCAGCCGGTCAGCTTCCCGCGCGGTGAAGGCGAAGGCATCCTTCCACTCGGGCGTCATATAGACCAGCCGCTTTTCGACGATCTGCGGGGTCATCAGGTTGGCATCGAAATTCTGTACGCCGCCGATGCCCACCCGCTTCATCCAGGCGAGATCCTTGGCGATGCCATCCTTGGTGATATTGCCGTTCATCCAGTGCCACCAGACTCGCGGACGGGCGGAGTTTGGCGGATCGCGGAATTGGCCCTCCAGCGCGGGGGAGGAAGCGGGGGCTGCCGCATCCTGCGCCATGGCCGGCACGGCCAGAGCCGCAAGCGCCACTGATAGGCAAAGCGCCGCGCGCTTCTGAATCATCGCATCTCTCCCGTCCGGCAAATCGCCGCTCCAGCCTGACACAAATTAGCACTGGAATTGGTCATAAATGAACTCTATCGTTCGAATTAGTCAAGGCCGGGAATCGCGGCGACACAATGTCGCGAACCGGATGGAAGGGGATTGCAATGAAGCGGAAGATCCTGCGTGTGCTTTTGTGGGCGTTGCTGGCGCTCTTGGCCGCGTTCGGCGTGATGGTTGCGCTCAACTGGAGCATTGTGCAGCGTGTGTTCCTGGGCGGGCTGCATGTCTATGAGACTGTGCCGCCGCCGATCCCGGCTGATCTGAAGCGCCCGGCGATCTTGGTTTTCTCCAAGACCAATGCCTTCCGGCACGAGGAAGCGATTCCCGCCGGCAAGACGTTTTTTGCCCAGCTGGCGAAGGAAAAGGGCTGGGGCTATTTCGAAACCGAAAACGGCGCGGCGTTCAGCCCGGAAATTCTCGCCCGGTTCGATGCCGTGGTGTTCAACAATACCAGCGGTGACGTGTTCTCGGCGGCACAGCGCGCCGCATTCCAGACCTATCTGGAAAATGGCGGCGGTTACGTTGGCCTGCATGCGGCAGGCGACAATTCTCACGCCGCGTGGGACTGGTACATGAAGTCGCTGCTCGGCGCGACGTTTATCCAGCACACAATGGCGCCGCAGTTCCAGCAGGCGACGGTCAATGTCGAAGACAAGGCCGATGCGGCAACGCAAGGCTTGCCGGCATCGTGGGCGCGCACCGAAGAATGGTATAGCTTTGACAAGTCACCGCGCGCCAGCGGCGCAAAGGTGCTGATCACGGTGGACGAGAAGACCTACAATCCGGTCGGCATGTTCAGCAAGGATCTGCGGATGGGCGATCACCCTGCCGCGTGGTCGCGCTGCATTGGAAAAGGCCGGGTGCTCTACACCATCTTCGGCCACCGCGCCGAAGCTTTCGCCGAGCCGGAGACCAAGGTGCTGCTGACCAATGCGCTGGGCTGGGCCGCGCGGCAGGACAAGAGCGCAGATTGCGGCGTGCTGTCCCCGGAACCCCAGCCGTGAAGCCAATCCGCTTTGGCATGATTGGCGGCGGGCAGGGCGCTTTCATCGGCGGGGTGCATCGCACCGCGGCGGCGATTGCCGGCAATTGGCAACTGGCGGCAGGCGCGTTTTCCTCTACGGCGGAAAAGTCGCAGGCATCAGGCGCGGAAATCGGCGTCGATCCGGCGCGCACGTATGATTCGTGGGCCGAACTGCTTGTGCGTGAGGCGGCGCTGCCCGAGGATGTCCGCATCGAGGCAGTCTCGATCGTCACCCCCAACCACATGCACGCCCCGCCAGCTATCGCGGCGATGGAAGCCGGCTTCGATGTGATCATCGACAAACCGCTGGCCGACAGCCTCGCCAATGCGCGGGCCATCGCCGACGCGGCGGCGCGCACGGGCCGCAAGATTGCCGTCACACATACCTACACCGGTTATCCGCTGGTCAAGCAGGCGCGGCGTATGGTCACTTCCGGCCAGTTCGGCAAAGTGCGCCGGGTTGCGGTGAAATATACCCAGGACTGGCTAAGCCGGGCCGCCGATCTGGAGGGCAACAAGCAGGCCGCATGGCGCGTCGATCCGGCGCAATCGGGCGATGCCGGCGCCTTCGGCGATATCGGCACCCACGCGGCCAACCTCGCGGAATTCATCACCGGCGAGAGTATCACATCGATCTGCGCCGAGCTGACCATGCTGGAAGGTCGGCATATCGACGACGACGGCGCGGCGCTGTTACGCTTGTCGGGCGGCGGCAAGGGCACTCTTACGGCCAGTCAGGTCCTCGTCGGCGATATCAACGATCTCGCCATCGATGTCTGGTGCGAGGATGCCGGGCTGCACTGGCGGCAGGAAGAGCCCAACACCCTGCGCATCGGCTATCGCGACAAGCCCACCGAGATCTGGCACGCCGGGGCCAACCGCGCCTATCTGGCCAGTGACATTCTCGCCATACAGCGCACCCCGGGCGGACATCCGGAGGGTTATCTTGAGGCTTTCGCCAACATCTATCGCGCGTTCGGCGAGCAGTTGCGCGGGGCACCAATGCCCGCCGACGAGCCGGGCTTTGCCACGATGGACGACGCGCTGAAGGGAATGCATTTCCTGCGCGCCGCGCTTGAATCCAGCCGCCGGGGTGCGGTCTGGGTCGATCTTTGAAAGGACTGACATGAAGGGCCCCGCCATCTTCCTCGCGCAATTTGCTGGCGATGATGCGCCGTTCAATTCGCTCGATTCGATCACCAAATACATGGGCGATCTCGGCTACAAGGGCGTGCAGATCCCGACCTGGGACGGACGGCTGTTCGATCTGGAGAAGGCGGCGGAAAGCCAGACTTACGTCGATGAGATCATCGGCATCTGCGCCAACAACGGCGTTGAAGTCACCGAGCTTTCGACGCATTTGCAGGGCCAGCTGGTCGCCACCCACCCGGCTTTCGACAAGCAGTTCGACGGCTTTGCTCCGCCGCAGTTCCGCAATAATCCTGTGGCGCGCCAGCAATGGGCAGTGGAGCAGCTGCACATGGCGGCAAAAGCCAGCCAGCGCTTCGGCCTCACTTCTCACGCGACTTTCTCCGGCGCGCTGATGTGGCACATGGTCTATCCCTGGCCGCAGCGCCCGGCGGGGCTGGTCGAGGAAGGCTTTGCCGAGCTGGGCCGCCGCTGGAAGCCGATCCTCGATGTGTTTGATGAGCACGGCGTCAACGCCTGCTACGAGCTGCACCCCGGCGAAGACTTGCACGACGGCGTGACCTTCGAGCGCTTCCTCGATGCCGTCGATCAGCATCCGCGGGCGAACATTCTCTATGATCCTAGCCACTTCGTGCTGCAACAGCTCGATTATCTGGCCTTCATCGACATCTACCACGAGCGGATAAAGGCGTTCCATGTGAAGGACGCCGAGTTCCGCCCCAATGGCCGCGCCGGGGTCTATGGCTCCTATTCGAACTGGGCCGAGCGCCCGGGCAGGTTCCGTTCGCTGGGCGACGGGCAAATCGATTTTGGCGGGATTTTCACCAAGCTGACGCATCACGGCTATGACGGCTGGGCGGTGCTCGAATGGGAATGCGCCTACAAGCATCCCGAGCAAGGCGCCGCCGAAGGCGCGCCGTTCATCGCGCGCCACATGATCCGCAAGGCGGACAAGGCCTTCGACGATTTCGCGGCAACGGGGGCAGACATGGGCCTGATCCGCGAAGTTCTGGGGTTGGATTAGAAAAATACGGACTGTCCCTATTTTTTCTATTTTTTGGAGGGGAGCAAGAATGAACAGGCATGCAGGGCCGCCGGCCAACCATCGCTCGATATTCTGGATCAGCGTCCTCGCGCTGTTCACAGCCGCCATGGCCAATGCAATCCGCGGCGGCGCTTCTGAGGCGATGAAGGCTGAATTGTTCGATCCCATCGCTCCGGCCAATTCGGCGGAACTGATCGGCGCCACCCTTGGCAATGCCTTCCTCGGCTTCGCGATCAGCCTATTGGTTATCAGCCCTTTGCTCGACTGGTTCGGGGCAAAACGGGTGATCCTGTTTGCTGCTGGCTGCTTTATTGCTGGGCCACTACTGATCGTGCTCGCGCCAACCATG
Source organism: Novosphingobium sp. (assembly GCA_031411415.1). Lineage (GTDB taxonomy): Bacteria > Pseudomonadota > Alphaproteobacteria > Sphingomonadales > Sphingomonadaceae > Novosphingobium. Next base: position 5,864 of record JANOBA010000387.1, on the reverse strand, counting down.
GGGGGACTTTCCAGCATTTACGCCGTGCTGACTGCCGGCATGATTCTGACTGGCTTCGGCTGGGGCGCGACCGAAGCCTCGATCAATCCGCTGATGACGACGATCTATCCCGATGACAAAACCGGCAAGCTCAATGCGCTCCACGCCTGGTGGCCCTTCGGCATAGTCGTCGGTGGGCTGATCGGGGTGCTGTTTTTGCAGGAGCTGGGCCTCGGCTGGCGTGCGCTGATCCTGCTGCTGATGATCCCCGGTGTCGTGTTTGGTCTATGGACGTTGCGACACGACTTCCCCAAGACCGAAAGCACAGTTCAGGGCATTCCATTTGGTGAAATGATCGCCGAGCCGTTCAAGCGGCCCGGCTTCTGGGTATTCCCGGCGATCATGTTTCTTACCGCCTCTGCGGAGCTTGCCCCCGGTGCGTGGGTGCAGGTAGCCTTGACCGAAACCGTCGGCATGCAGGGCATTCTGCTGCTGGTTTATGTCTCGGCTATCATGTTCGCCATGCGCCATTTCGCCGGGCCGCTCGAGCATCGCTTTTCCGACATGGGCTTGCTTTGTATGTGCACCATTCCGGCGGCGATAGGGCTCTACTTGCTGAGCACTGCCAACTCGCCGGTCACGGGCCTTATGGCTGCGACGCTTTGGGCTATCGGCGTATGTTTCATGTGGCCAACCATGCTGGCGGCGGTGGCGCGGCGATACCCCAGAAGCGGCTCCTGGGGTATCGGCATTGTCGGCTTCGCCGGTGCTATGGCGATCTGGTTTGTGCTGCCCAAGATCGGTGCGATCTACGATAAGGCCAAGCTTGAGAAGGCCGGCGGCGAGGAGGCTTTCAGAGCGTTGCAGGCCGGCACGCCGCAATTGCATGATGTGATGGCCCATGCCGCCGAGGTATCGTTCAAGACCATCTCCGTGATCCCGGTCATCTTGTTTTTCATCTTCGGAGCCGTCTGGCTGTTCGAACGTGGGCGGAAGGGCTGACTGGCATGAAAATTGGGCTGAACATGCTGCTGTGGACCGGCCACGTGACCGAGGAACACGTGCCGGTGCTGAAAGCGCTGAAGGAAACCGGATTCGATGGGGTCGAAGTGCCGGTGTTCGATGCGTCGGACGAGGGCCATTACCGCTGGCTGGCCGGCGTGCTCGATGATCTGGGGCTGGAACGCACGATGGTCGCGCTGATCCCGGACGAGGCGCATTCGCCGCTCTCGCCCGATGCCGCCGCGCGCGCTGCCGGGGTCGATCATCTCACCCGGGTGATTGGCTGCGGGCATGCGCTGGGCGCGCAGGTATTGGCCGGGCCGTGGTTCCAGCCGCTGGGTGTCTTTTCAGGCGATCCGCCGACCGAGGCCGAGCTGGAACGCTGCGCCGGGGTTCACCGGAAGGTTTTGCCGCTGATGCGGCAAGCGGGGATCACGCCGGGGCTTGAGCCGCTCAACCGCTTCGAGGCCTATCTGTTGAACACGATGGATCAGGCGGTGGCCTATGCAAGCCGCGTGGGCGAAGGCGGCATCGGCATCCTCTATGATACGTTCCACGCCAATATCGAGGAGCGGGACCCGATTGCTGCGCTGCGTACGATCCATGCCTCGGGCAATCTCGCGCATGTCCATATTTCCGAGAACGACCGGGGCACGCCCGGGCGCGGCCATGCGAAAATCCGCGAGGCAATCGCGGTGCTGCGCGAGCTGGATTATCAGGGCTGGATGACCATCGAAGCCTTTGGGCGGGCGCTGCCAGAGCTGGCAGCGGCAACCCGGGTCTGGCGCGATTTCTTCGCCAATCCCGAAGAAGTTTACACCGAAGGCTATCGCTACATCCGCGATTGTTGGGATGCGTGATTAATTGGCCTGACCAAAAATGATTTGCTTTTTGAATTGAATTTATGTCCAACGGCGCGGGCTGCCGAGAATGAAAGGTTCCAGCACATGAACGGAATATCTGACATGGACCGCCGGACCATGCTTGAGCGAATGGCATGGCTGCTGGGCGCGGCTGCGCTGCCGGGCGAGGCGCTGGCAAAGGCCGCACCTCGCGCGCGGCGTTTCCTCAATCCGGTTCGCACGGCGCTGCTCAGCGCGGTTGCTGATACGATGATTCCCCAGACCGACACGCCCGGCGCGCTGGCGGCGAAGGTTCCGGCGAAGTTCGATGCTCTGCTGGTAAACTGGGCCTCGCCGGAACGACGCATCGAGCTGGTCGGCGTGCTCGCGCGGATCAATGCGGCGGCCATGGCAGCCGAGAAGGTCGGCTTCGTCGCCCTGACGCCCGCCAAGCGCAATGCTGTGCTGACCGCGTTCGATGCTGCCGCGCTCAAGAGTGTGCCGGACACCCGAAATCTCAAGGGCATGGCAGCGATGATGGCCGGGCCGGCGGTGGCCGATGCCGGCTATGCCAAGCTGCGCGAGCTGATCATCTCGTTGTTTTTCTATTCCGAAGAGGCGCTGACCAGCGTGCTGACTTACGAGCACGTGCCCGGCGGCTGGACCCCTTCAGTCAAGGTAACCCCCCTGACCCGCAATACCGGCGGGATGGGCATGTTTTAAGCGGAGTTTATGACCATGTTTGATGTAATCGTAGTCGGCTCCGGCATGAGCGGCGGCATGTCCGCCAAGGAATTGTGCGAGGCGGGCCTCAAGGTTCTGGTGATCGAGCGCGGGCGCAAGCTGGTGCACGGCGAAAGCTACACCGACAGCCTACAGCCCTGGGAAGTACCCAATGCCGGCATGGTACCCGAATTGGATCTCGCGCGGCACTACAAGCACCAGGGCACCTCGTTCATCAATGCCGCCACCCAGCAATACTGGGTCAAGGACGATGAAAATCCCTATAACGTGCCGGCCGACAAGCCATTCGAATGGATCCGCGGCTATCATCTGGGTGGCCGCTCGATCATGTGGGGGCGCCAGTCCTATCGGCTTTCAGCGCAGGATTTCGAGGCCAATGCGCTCGATGGCCATGGCTGCGACTGGCCGATCCGTTATGACGATCTCGCGCCGTGGTATTCCAAGGTCGAGACCTTCATCGGCGTCGCCGGATCTAAGGAAGGACTGCCCCAGCTGCCCGATGGCGAGTTCCTGCCCGCGTTCGGGCTCAACGACGGCGAGCTGATGTTCAAGGCGGCGGTCGAGGCGAAGTTCCCGGGCCGCAAGGTGATTTCGGGGCGCACTGCCAATCTCTCCAAGGCCCAGCCGCACCATGAGGAACTGGGCCGCAGCAGCTGCCAGGCGCGTTCGATCTGTGATCGCGGGTGCAGCTATGGTGCTTATCATTCCAGCCTGTCGTCCTCGCTGCCCGCGGCGGAGCGCACCGGCAACCTGACCATCGTCACCGATGCCATCGTCCACAGCCTGATCCACAATCCCGCCACCGGCAAAGTCAGCGGCGTGCGGGTGATCGATCAGAACACCAAAGTCGGCAAGACTTACGAAGCCAAAGTCGTGTTCCTCAACGCCTCGACCATCGGCACTGCGCAGATCCTGCTCAATTCGAAGTCGGCCGCCATGCCGCGCGGCCTTGCCAACGGATCAGATCAGGTCGGGCGCAACCTGATGGACCACATGTTCGCGCTGTCGACGGCTGGCGTTTTCCCTAATGGACCCAAGGACAGTTTCTATCATGGCCGCCGCCCGACGGGCATTTATATCCCACGCTTCCGCAACGTAACGGAGGAAGCCGACGGCTTCGTGCGCGGCTATGGCTATCAGGGCGGGGTCAGCCGCATGGGTTGGCACGCGGGGATGGGCCAGCCGGGCATCGGCGCGCAGTTGAAAGATCGCGCCGCCAAACAGGGGCCATGGTTCAGCTTTATTTCGGGCTTCGGCGAAATGCTGCCCAATCCGGAAAACCGCGTGACGCTGAGCGCGACACAGAAGGACAGCTGGGGCATCCCGGTGGTCGAGATCAATTGCAGCCACGGGCCCAACGAGGCGAAGATGGTCAAGCAGATCCTCGCCGACGGCAAGGCGATGATCGAGGCGGCCGGCGGCATTGTCGTCAGCCAGGCGACCGAGCCCGGCGCGCCGGGCCTTGGCATCCACGAAATGGGCACGGCGCGCATGGGCCGCGATCCGAAAACCTCGGTGCTCAACAAGTGGAACCAGGCGCACGAGGTGGACAATCTGTTCATCACCGATGGCGCGGCGATGGCCTCCTCCGGCTGCCAGAATCCTTCACTCACCTACATGGCGCTCAGCGCCCGGGCGGCCAATCACGCCGTAGACCTGATCAAGGAGGGTAAGCTCTAGGGCGGCGCGCAGGAACCATGCAGATGGCGGCAACGCAGGCACTTTCCGGACTTGAGCGGCGGCGCGGGCGGCCCAGCGCTACCCGCGCCGCCGCCATCGAGCATAGTATCCGTGCCGCCGCGCTCGATATGTTCGTCGCCGTGGGCTTCGATGCCGCAAGCATGGATGCCATCGCGGCGGCGGCAAAGGTGGCGAAAGGCACGCTCTATGCGCGCTACCAGAGCAAGGAAGCGCTGTTCCGCAGCGTGCTGGAGCACGAGCTTGAGCAATTGTCCGACCGGGCGGGCGAGCGAGACCATCTCCTTCCCGCGAACCTTGAAGAGCGCTTGCGCTTTCATGTCCGCACCATGGTGCGGGTGATGCACTGGCCAGAGTTCCAGCGCATCGAACGGTTGGTTGCTTCTTCCGGGGTGTCGATGCCTGACCTCAGCCGGCTGTGGTATGAAATCAGTATCCGCCGGTATCTCGATTTTCTGGCCGGCGACATGGCGGGCGTGGCGCAGTTGCCGCCGGACGCGAGGTTCGGCTGGGACCACCTCGCCAGCATATTTCTCCATACTATCGCCGGCTGGTTCCGCACCGAATCGGCCATTCGCGCGATCGATGAGGACGAAGTGCTCTGCTACAGTGATGCGGTGATCGCCGCGATCATTGCCGCCGTGCGCCCCCTTCCGCCTGCCCCCAGTTCCGACAACAAGGATTGATCACACCTATGCCGAAGTTCCTCAACCGGCTGCTCGCCGCCATGGCTGCCCTGGCCTTGCCTGCTGTTGCCGCCAGCCCTGCCAGTGCCAGCCCTGTAATCGCCAGACCCGTCACGGACTGCCCATTGCGCGACTTGCCATTTTCGGCCGATGCACCGCTCATCGACCTGTTGCTGAGCCCGGCGGCGCGCGCGCTGGTCGATGCCGAGATGGGCGGCCGGATGGGCAATGCGCCGCCACAATTCTTCGGCACCCAGCCGCCGACTTTCGCCGCGATCCTGACCCTGAAGGAAGCCGCGCGGTTCACCGGCATGAAGCCTGATCAGATCGCCGCGCTCGACACCCGGCTGCGCGCGCTGCCGGTGACGCCCGCCGACCGGGTCGCGCGCTGTGCGCGTTATGACAACACTGTGCCCCGGTTCGATTTGCCCCGAGGCCGGACCAACATACTTCTGTTCGAGAAGATCAACGGCTTCAAGGACGTGCCCTCGGTCAATGCTGCCCATGCCGCGATCGTGGCGATGGCCGCGCGCAAGGGCTGGAACCTGGTGACGACCGAGCAGGGCGGGGCCTTCAACCGCGCCACCTTGCGCCGGTTCGACGCGGTGATCTGGAACAATATCAGCGGTGATGTTTTGAGCCTGTCGCAGCGCCGCGCGTTCGAGAACTATATCAACAATGGCGGCGGCTTCGTCGGCATGCATGGCAGCGCGGGCGACTTCGTCTATTTCTGGGACTGGTATGTCGACACGCTGATCGGTGCGCGGTTCATCGGCCACCCGATGAACCCGCAGTTCCAGAATGCTCGGGTCGTGGTTGATGCCAAGGATCATCCGATTGCCCGGGCGCTGCCGGCGGAATGGACCATGATGGACGAATGGTATTCGTTCCGCGCCAGCCCGCGCCTGACTGG
>JANOBA010000386.1:0-6319 GCA_031411415.1 Novosphingobium sp. | reverse complement strand
CCGCGCCGCCGCGATCACTCCGGCGCTGTCAGGCCCCCGGTCGATCAGGTCGCCGAGCAGGATGATGGTGGTCTGCGCGCGCGCCCGCGCTGCATCATCAGCCTCGATTGCCGCCACCAGCGCCTCGAACAGATCGCTGCGGCCATGCACGTCGCCCACGGCATAGACCCGCTGACCCGCCGGAATGGCGGCGGAAGGCGGCGCGGGCTGCGCGGCGACGAGCTTGCGGAGTTTGTTGAACATGGGCTGCTGCTGGAGCGCGGCCATAGAGGCCCGCGCGCGCTGCGACAAGCGCCAGCATCGCGGGGACGAACGTTGCACAGAAGCAACAGTCGCAATCCGTTTCATCCGGCAGTCGAATTTCCTCTTGTGCAATGCAGCATGGCTAGGCATCCTTCAGGGGTAATCGCATGATGTTGCCCAAAACGAGGCACACTTGTGACCACGCAGGTGGGACGAGGCAGAAATAACAGTGAGGGATTCACTATGCTTACGTCCATTCGCGGCCTTATGGCTGCAACTCTTCTCGCCGGTGGCATGCTCACCGCCGCTCCCGCTTTCGCCGACGAGGCTGATGCGCCGAGCGAATTCACCATCACCGGCAATGTTGCCTTGGTAAGCGATTATCGCTTCCGCGGTCTGTCGTTCACGGCTGGCGATCCTGCCATCCAGGGCGGCATCAACATCAACCACAAGAGCGGCTTCTATGTCGGCGCTTGGGGTTCGAACCTCGAAGATTCGCCCGCCTATGGCACCATGGAACTCGACCTGTTCGGCGGTTGGACCGGTTCGGTCGGCTCGGGCATCACCGCTGATGTCGGCCTGCTCTATTATGCCTATCCTAACGGCAAGGTCGGCAAGGCCGAATATTTCGAGCCCTACGCTTCGCTGTCGACGACGTTCGGCCCGGCTTCGGCCAAGGTCGGCATTGCCTACGCCTGGTCGCAGGATGCGCTTGGCGGTGACGACAACGTCTATATCTACACCGATTGGGGCGTTGGCATTCCCAGCACGCCGATCTCGCTCTCGGCCCACCTTGGCTACGCAGACGGCGTTCAGTCGCCCAAGCTGCTGACTGGTGCGGGCACCGGCGGCGGTCTCGACTATTCGATCGGCGCTTCGGTGAGCATCACCAAGAACCTGTCGCTCGGCGCCAGCTACATCGGCACCGAAGGCAAATCGATCAAGGACTTCTCCGACGATGCCGTCGTCGGCACGTTGAAGCTTTCGTTCTAAACTAAAGCACATTCCAGCAGGGGGATGGGGCCCGCTCCGGCAATTTGCCGGGGCGGGCCTTCGCTTTTGTGCATGGACCGGTTCGGCCTATGGCCAAACCTTGCGCGGCCCCAGCCGTGAAGCAGGAAAACTACCGCAAGTAGAAATCAATCGTCGTCACCACGCGCACCCGTTTGTAAGGCGAATCCATCGGCCCGCTGCCGCCGCCTTCGCCATCCGCGCCGCTATCGCCATCGCGCGCGGCGATCGAGAAATAGCCCTGGCTGGCGTTCTTGATCGAAGCCACCGATGTGCCGCTGTCCTTGGCGAACTGCTCCGCCGATGCGCGCGCATCCTTGGTCGCCTGGGCGATCATCCCCGGTTTGATCGCGTTCAGCCCGGTGAAGCGGAAATTCAGCCCCGATCCGTCTTCCAGCACCACCCCGCGCTGGACCAGCTCGAACTGGCGGCGCGCGGCCTCCTGCGCGCGTTTGATGTCGGCAGTGCGCAGCACCATGGTCTGGCGCACGGTGACCTCAGGAACGCCGTTGGGCGCATATTGCGACACGTTGACCCCGGCGGGCTGAAGCGCATCTGCCGGAAAGCCCATATCCTTGAAGAAGCCGCGGATTGCCGCATTGTCACCTTCCGCTTCGGCCTGCGCGCCGGCAAGATCACCCGCCTTGGCCGAATAGGTCAGCGTCCAGGTGGCGAGATCCGCCGTCACGTCGCGCTCGGCCAGCCCGCGCACGGTCACTGAACGGTCCGCTTCACGCGCGCGGACCAGCCCATTGCCCAGCAGATAGCCGCCGACGATCAGGCCAAACGTGATCACCCCCGCCGAGGCAAGCCAGCGGCGCGTATCGGCATCGCGCAAGAATGCGCTGGCGGAGGCGCGGAAATCGGGGCTAGTGTCACTCATTGCGGAAACTCCCTGTCGTTACGGTGCACGTTGCGCCCGCCCGGCTTTCTGCACGATGAACCGTTTTCTGCATACGATGAATGGAGTTTGACGCGCTGTGACGAAATACCTCCACACCATGATCCGCGTCAGCGACCCCGAAGCAACGATCCGCGTGTTCGAGCTGATCGGCCTGCGTGAAATTCGCCGGCGTGACAGCCCCACCGGCCGTTTAAGCCTGATCTTCCTCGCCGCGCCCGGCCAGGAAGGCGTGGCTGAAGTCGAACTGACCCACAACTGGGACGAGGCGGGCTATGGCGGCGGGCGCAATTTCGGCCACCTCGCCTTCGGCGTCGCCAATATCTATGACACCTGCCAACTGCTGTCCGCCGCGGGCGTCACCATCAACCGCCCGCCCCGTGACGGCCACATGGCCTTCATCCGCACGCCTGACAATATCTCGATCGAACTGCTGCAACAAGGCGAGCCACTGGCGCCGCAGGAGCCGTGGGCGAGCATGACGAACACTGGCGAATGGTGAGGGCTCAGGGCGGCTGAGCCGGCGACTTCCGAATGCGGGAACAATATGCACCCCGGTGCATTTACCCTGCGACTGTCACCATTCGCTCGGCACCCCCCCGCTCCCGAGCCTCCCCGCTCACACAGAGCGAGTGGTGACAGCCCCCCGCCTTACATCGGACACAAGCCGCGACGCTGTGCGAAAGGCATGAAACCCCAGTCAACCGCCCAGCATCCAGCCGGTGACCGCGCCGAGCGCCAGCAGTTGCGCCACGCCAATGGTGTGAAGCTGGCGAGAGAACGGCTGCTTGAGCGTCTTATGCCGAAACAACGCGCGGCCAGCATAAGCCCCGCCCGTCCCGCCTAGCAGCGCCAGTATCAGCAGAGTGCTCTCCTTCCCCCGCCAGTGCCCAGCCTCGGCCTTGATCTTGTCGATGCCGAAAGCAGCGAAGGCGAAGAAATTCATCGCGATCAGCGCGGTGGTGAGATTGGCAGGGATGAGGAATGGGGCGGCAAGTTCGGACATCGGGCGGAGATTATAGCGTGGACTTGCGGCAAATTGGTAAAGTAGATTTGAAACTGCGGGACGGCGCTATTGAGTTGCGCCGTCGATGGCTAAAGGTTTGTTTGACTTTTGCTTGCGAGGCTTCCTGATCGGCATTTCGTCGATGTTCGCATCGGCCTCACATTTGTGGCAATAGGCATAGTCAAAGATTGCGCCTAGCACCCATTCCTGCTGGTCCACATCCCATTCGGCCCATGCATCGCGTGTGACGAGAGCGGAGCGACACTCCTCGCAGACCATGCGGACTTTTGGTACTTTCCTCTTCGCTACCATTCACGCATGATGCCAGACTACACTCGGGAGGGAAGAGTTGGCGGGCAGTGATTGGTCCAAAGCGGTTGCGATTGCTGTGCGCCGACTCGTCGCTCGCACTGGCAGCGCGGAATTCACGCGCCAGCAGATGATTGAGGAAGAGCTTGGCCGGATCGTCCGCGAGACAGGTTCACGTGGTGCGACACCCGAAATGACACTGAGCCGCGAATTACAGCAGTTGCGCGATCAGGGCGGGATCGAGTTTGTATCGCTAGGCCATTACCGCCTAATTGAAGCGTCGGTCGCTCTGCCGCACGTCCAGTGCGGAAAATCCGTATTTGTCGTCGGCTCCCACTCGATTTACGAGGACGAACCCGACCGCTTTTATCGCTTTGGAAGACAGTGGCTTACTGCCGCAGCGCGGTCGATTGGCCAATGGATTGTCTATCAGGAGCCGCGCCGCGCTGGGCCGCGCGGTTACTACGCTGTCGCGCGGATCGAACAGGTCGTCCGCGATCCCGACAACGGGGAGTTATTCCTCGCACTTATCGAGCCCGGCAGCTATCTTGAGTTCGGCCATGATGTCGCGTTCCAGTTTGAAGGACAGGCTGTTGAGCGCGGACTGCTCAGTGCAGAAGGCAGGCTCAACAATGGGCGCGCAGTCCAATCGATCCGTTCTATCTCAGACGTAGATTTCAACCGGATCGTCGGACTTGGCCTTGTCGAACACGGCGATCTGCTCCCGCGCGAAGACGCTGACGAAAGTTCGCCTGATCGGTTGCATGAAGATCGTGAACCATGGCTTGGCCCTGTCGATCGCGAAACGATGCTAGTAAGCCGCACGGTCCGTGATCGCCAGTTCCGCAAGCGCGTGCTCGATGTCTATGATCGACGCTGCGCACTTACAGGAATGCAGTTGATCAACGGCGGTGGTCGTGCCGAGGCACAGGCTGCGCACATCATGAGTGTGGAGTCAGGCGGGCCGGATACTGTGGCCAACGGCATCGCATTGTCAGGCACCGTACACTGGATGTTCGACAGAGGGCTGATTTCGCTGAGCAACGACGGAGATATCCTGCTTTCGAGCAAAATCAACGACATCGATGGTGTGATCAAACTTATTCATCCAGACCGCCAGGCGCGGCTTCCTAGAAACGCGAATTTGCGGCCCCACGCGAGATTTCTCGCTTGGCATCGAGCCTATCATAGGTTTGCGGCGTAATTTGGAGTGATTTTACAGAGTGCAATTCTGTCGCCAAAATCACGTTGTCGGCCAGGCAACATAGCCCCAATCTATCCCGTGTCTCTGATTGGGGTTAGGCGGAAAAGCACCACGAAGTTGACCAGACCTCTTCAAGTCATACGCGGCAGCGATGGTGTCATCATCGCAGTAGCCAACGATTGAGATTGAGCCTTCAATCTCACCCGAAGCCTTAACAAGGCGCAAGATTTCTTCTTTCAGATGGCTCATAGCGTCAAGCCGCGCGCTTCCGTCCCTTGAGTGGGATCACCAGCCGGGCGTTCTCGAACCACTCGTCGGTCAGTTCCGGTGCGGCGTCGGGGTTGTCGGCGATCTGCGCGGCAATGTCATCGTCGGTCAGCGCGTCGAATGCAGCCAGCCGCTCCGGAGTCATCCAGGCAATGGCCTCAGCCAAAACCTCAGGGGTGACTTGCACGGTATCGGGCGATTTCTTCGTCATTGGCTTTCCTGAAACTGATCAAGCGGCGCTTGCCGTCGCGCCAAGTATATACACAAACACAAATTCTTCCACCCAATGCCGCTACCGGACCCATCGCGGTGAATCTCGTTTCGCCGTAGTCGTTGCGCGCATCTTCCTCTTCAATGTAGTCGTCGTCGAACACATGGATGCCCATTGGCAACGGCACTTTGTGCTTCCGCCGGTTAGCTTCGTCCTTCAAGGGATCGAACTCATAGGGATTCACTCAGCCGCAATCCCGGCCTCCCCAAACATATCCGGCTCACCCGCCCCCGGCACTTCATCCTCGCCGCTATCATTCGCCTGTGCCTTCCGGCGCTGGTCGAAGTTCGACCAGACCTGCTGCCAGTCGCCGCGCGTCGCGCCTTTGGAATATTCGGTTGAGCGGGTTTCGAAGAAGTTGGCGTGCTCCACGCCGTTGAGCAGCGGCGACAGCCAGGGCAGGGGGTGGTCGTCGATCATGTAGACTGCGGGCAGGCCGAGCTGGCCCAGCCGCCAGTCGGCGATGTAGCGGATGTAGCGCTTGATTTCCTTGGCGCTCATGCCCGGCACCGGGCCTTGCTCGAAGGCGAGGTCGATGAAGGCGTCTTCGAGCCGCACGGTCTTCTGGCAGCAATCGATGATGTCTTCCTTGACCGACTTGGTCAGGCAGCCGCGTTCCTGCACGAAAGTGTGGAACAGGCGGGTGATGCCTTCGCAGTGGAGGCTTTCATCGCGCACCGACCAGGTGACGATCTGGCCCATGCCCTTCATCTTGTTGAAGCGCGGGAAGTTCATCAGCATGGCGAAGCTGGCGAACAGTTGCAGCCCTTCGGTGAAGCCGCCGAACATGGCCAGCGTGCGGGCGATGTCCTCGTCGCTGTCGACGGTGAACTGGGCGAGGTAATCGTGCTTGTCGCGCATTTCCTGATATTCGAGGAACATGCCGTATTCGCTCTCGGGCATGCCGATGGTGTCGAGCAAATGCGAATACGCCGCGATATGCACCGTTTCCATGTTCGAGAACGCGGCGAGCATCATCTTGATCTCGGTCGGCTTGAACACCCGGCCATATTGCTCGTGATAGCAGTTCTGCACCTCGATATCGGCCTGGGTGAAGAAGCGGAAGATCTGGGTCAGCAGGTTGCGCTCGTGGTCCGAGAGGTTCTG
>JANOBA010000385.1:0-25034 GCA_031411415.1 Novosphingobium sp. | reverse complement strand
TTCTCGACTGCCGGGTGCAGCTCATAGGGCTCAGCTGGCACACCGAACGTCATCTTCATGAAATTGCCGGTGTAGCTCAGCGAATTGTCGGGATACATGAACGGCTGGCCGACCGAATACTTGTAGGCCATCGCCGCGATCGTCGGCATCTTGGCGATCAGCCGGTGGCTGGCGATCTTGCGTTGTTCAGGATCGGCAATGTCGGTTGAATCGTGATAGAACGCCGAAAGCGCGCCGACCACGCCGCACATGATCGCCATCGGGTGGGCATCGCGCCGGAAGCCGCTGTAGAACGACGCCAGCTGTTCGTGCAGCATAGTGTGCCGGCTGATGGTGTGCGAGAAAGTGGCCAGCCCATCCTTGCTGGGCAGTTCGCCGTTGAGCAGCAGATAGCACACTTCCATGAAGCTGGACTGTTCAGCCAGCTGGCCAATCGGATAGCCGCGATGCAGCAGCACGCCTTCCTCACCATCGATGAACGTGATCGCGCTTTCGCAGCTTGCGGTCGAGGTGAAACCGGGATCGTATGTGAACATCCCCGTCTGGCCATAGAGCTTGCGGATATCAACGACATCCGGCCCGATGCTGCCCGACAGCACCGGATATGCCAGTTCTTGACCGCCCACGCTCAATTTTGCTTCTGAACCCACCGCAATTTCTCCTTCAAATCTGTCCCGCCGGGGCCACAGCCGCCTGATCGGCAATCCGCGCCAGACTTTCGTCTCGCCCAAGCAGGACCAGAACATCAAAAATACCTGGAGAGGTTGTCTGTCCCGTTAGCGCTGACCTAAGGGGTTGTGCAAGCTTGCCCAGCCCCAGCCCAAGCGCTTCCGCCAATGACTTCAGACTGGCTTCCAGCCCCTCGGTTGTCCAGTCGTTTTCCGCGTCAAGTTGCAGCATCAGCCGCGCCAGAATTCCCCGCGCATCGTCCGTCAGCAAGGCCTGCGCCTTCTCGTCGAGCGCCAGCGGGCGCCGCGCGAACAGGAAGCCTGAGCTTTGCGCCAGCTCCAGCGTATCACGCGCGCGAACCTTGAGCACCGGCATCGCCTGTTCGAGCAGGGCCCGGTCGGCATCGTCCGGCAGGCGCGGAGCAATCAGCGCGGTGAGCGCGGCGTCATCCGCCTCGCGCATGTAATGTCCGTTGAGATTGAGCAGCTTGGCCAGATCAAAGCGCGCCGGGCTCTTGCCGACATCGCTGATATCGAACCATTCGATCGCCTTCTCGCGGGGAATGAACTCGTCGTCGCCGTGGCCCCAGCCAAGCCGGAGCAGATAGTTGAACAAGGCGTCCGGCAGTATGCCCAGCTCGTCGCGGTAGGCATCGACCCCCAGCGCGCCGTGGCGCTTGGAAAGCTTTGCCCCGTCCGAACCGTGGATCAACGGGACATGCGCATATTCAGGCACATCCCAGCCCATCCCGCGGATGATGGTCAGCTGGCGGAAGGCGTTGTTGAGGTGATCGTCGCCGCGGATAATGTGGGTCACGCCCATGTCATGGTCATCAACGACAACCGCGAGCATGTAGGTCGGCGTGCCATCCGAGCGCAGCAGCACGAAATCGTCGAGTTCGCTGTTGCTCACCGTGACATCGCCCTGGACGAGATCGGCAATGACCGTTTCGCCAACTTTCGGCGCCTTGATCCGCACGACGAAGGGCGTGTCTGCCGGTGCACTTTCCGGATCGGCCTCGCGCCATTCGCTGTCGATGCGGAACGGGCGGCGCTCGGCCTGCGCGGCGGCGCGGCGGGTCGCGAGCTCTTCGGAGGTTAGATAGCAGCGATAGGCATGGCCAGCAGCGAGCAACTGCGAGGCGACTTCGGCGTGGCGGGCGGACCTCGCGAACTGCATCACGGCGGGCTCGTCACCGCCAAGGCCCAGCCAGTCCAGCCCATCATGGATTGCGGCAATCGCCTGGTCGGTCGAGCGCGCGCGGTCGGTATCCTCGATCCGCAGCAGATATTTGCCGCCGTGGTGGCGGGCGAACAGCCAGTTGAACAGCGCGGTGCGCGCGCCGCCGATGTGGAGATAGCCGGTGGGCGAGGGGGCAAAACGCGTGACGACAGGTCGGCTGCTTGCCGCCGATCCGCCATGTGTGCCCCCGCTTGCCATATCCGGTCCCTTACTGTCCAATGCAGCGATGGCCAGCGATCCCGCCACGATCCATTCAGGACCGCATGAACCAGCGTCGCTCGCTGCACTGCAACATGATCCTTGGCGAAGGTTGCGCGGCTTGTCCAGCGGCCTGCGCAGCCTTGCATTGTCTGCGGAGCATTTTCTTGACCGCGCCGGCTTCGAGCGGGCTCCATGGATAGCGGTGGGCTTTGCCGCCGGGATCGCGCTGTGGTTCCAGCTGAACCAACCCACCGAGTGGCTGGCTCTGCTTTGTCTGTGCGCTGCGCTCGCACTGGGGGCCATGGCGTTGTTGCGCGCCGATGGCGGATTTCCCTTCCTGCGGCTGGGCATCGTGACCATGACAATGGCGCTCGCCGCCGGATGCCTGACGGTTTGGGGCAAGTCGGCTCTGGTGGGCACCGATGCGATTTCCGCGCCGCTTGCCGGCACATTCACCGGGCGCGTGCTTGCCCGGCAGGAGCAGCCCGCAGAGGAACGGCTCCGGCTGGTGCTGGCGACGCGCGAACCGGGCTCCGCGCGCGTGATTCGCGTGCGGCTTAATGTTCCTATGGAGCACGGCCGGCCTGGCGCTGTGGAAGGTGCGCTGGTTCGCGTGAAAGCGCGGCTGATGCCGCCGGCGCCGCCGATGCTGCCGGGCAGCTACAATTTCGCCCGCGCCGCCTGGTTTCAGGGGCTGGCGGCGACTGGCAGCGCGCTGGGGCCACTGGAAGTGATTGCGCCCAGTGAGGGGGTGGGCGAGGCTGGAGGCTGGCTGGCGGGCACCCAGCGCCGCCTCGCCGCGCATATCCATGGCCAGCTTGAGGGATCCGCGGGCGGCATTGCAGCGGCCTTCGCCAGCGGGGATCGCGGCGGCATCAGCAAGGTTGACGAGACGGCGATGCGCGATTCGGGCCTGACGCACTTGCTTTCAGTCAGCGGTCTGCATGTCAGCGCGGTGATGGCGGGAGCTTATTTTCTGGCGATGAGTTTGCTGGCGCTGTGGCCATGGCTGGCGTTACGGGTGCGTTTGCCGGTGACGGCGGCGGCGGTGTCGGCGGGGGCAGGGGTGTTCTACACGCTGCTGACCGGTGCCGAAGTGCCAACGGTGCGCTCGCTTGCAGGCGCGCTGTTGGTGCTGATCGCGCTGGCAATCGGGCGCGAGCCGCTGTCGCTGAGGCTGCTGGCAGTGGCGGCGTTGCTGGTGATGGTGATGTGGCCTGAAGCCGTTGTCGGGCCGAGTTTCCAGATGAGCTTTGCCTCGGTGCTGGCGATTGTAGCACTGCACGGTTCGGAACCGGTGCAGCGTTTTCTTGCTCCGCACGAGCAAGATGGCTGGTGGCGGCGGCGCTGGCGCGGCACGGTGATGCTGCTGGCGACCGGGATGGTTATCGAACTCGCGCTGATGCCGGTCGCGCTCTATCACTTCCACCGTGCCGGTATTTATGGCTCGCTGGCCAACACCATCGCCATCCCGCTGACGACTTTCGTCACCATGCCGCTGATCGCGCTGGCGCTGTTATTTGATCTTGCCGGGGCCGGAACGCCGCTGTGGTGGCTGGCGGGCAAGTCGATCGATTTTCTGTTGTCTATTGCGCGATGGACGGCGGCGCAGCCGGGCGCCGTCAACCATTTGCCGGCGATGGGCGAGGGGCGATTTGTGCTGTTTCTGGCCGGAGCCTTGTGGCTGGCGCTGTGGCGCGGGCGGGTGCGGCTGTTCGGGCTGATCCCGGCGGGCCTCGCGGGGCTTTCGTTGCTGCTGTTGCGCCCGCCCGACTTGCTGATTTCAGGCGACGGCCGCCATGCCGGGATCACCGGCGAGGCAGGTGACAGGCTGCTGGTCCTGCGTGAGGGCCGCTCCGGCTATGCGCAGGGCAATCTCAGCGAACTTTCCGGAATGGAAGGCGAGACGCTGGCCTTGGCCGACTGGCCCGGCGCGGCCTGTAACCCTGACTATTGCGCCATTGATGTGGTGCGGGGCGGTCGGACCTGGCAACTGCTGCTCGCGCGCGGGATGGACCCGGTGCCCGAGCGTTCACTGGCGGCGGCCTGTGAGCGCAGCGACATTGTCATCGCCGCGCGCTGGCTGCCACGCTCGTGCAAACCGCGCTGGCTGAAAGCGGACCGCAACATGCTGGATCGCACCGGCGGGCTGGCACTGTATTTGGATACGGGCCAGGTGGTCACCGTGGCCCAAGGGCAGGGTCAGCATGGCTGGTGGCGACCGCGCGGGGACGAACCGCGACGGAATTTCGGCAAGGCACGATCAGCATCCATGCAAACCGTGTCGCAATCTGCTGCGACACCCCAGTCAGCGGCGCATCGCGAAACCGGCCTGCCCGGAGAGTGCCTAAACCTCAATGATAGCGCCGCAGCAGGCCCGCCAGCTTGCCTTGTACCTGAACTTCGCCCGGCTGATAAAACTGCGGGTCATAAGCCGAGTTGGCCGGATCGAGCCGCACCATGCCGCCCTCGCGGCGCAGATACTTGAGCGTGGCTTCCTCGCCACGCACCAGCGCCACGACGATTTCGCCGTCGCGCGCGGTCTCGGTGCGGCGGATCAGGGCATAGTCGCCATCGAGAATCCCTGCCTCGACCATCGAATCGCCCGAAACTTCCAGCGCATAATGATCGCCAGCGCCCAGCAGCGCGGCGGGCACGGGCAGCATCGTCTGGCCTTCCAGCGCCTCGATCGGCATACCAGCGGCGATGCGGCCGTGCAGCGGAATTTCGATAACGTCGTTGGCTGGCGACCGGGGCGCGGCGGACTTGACCAGCGGGGTCATCCCGGAATTGCTGTTGGCCGCAGCGCGCACACTGGCCTTGGTGGTCACATCCTCAGGCTGCTTGAGCACTTCAAGCGCGCGGGCGCGGTTGGGCAGGCGGCGGATGAAGCCGCGTTCTTCCAGCGCCGAAATCAGCCGGTGCACGCCCGACTTCGACTTCAGATCGAGCGCTTCCTTCATTTCCTCGAAACTCGGTGAAACGCCAGTGGCTTCGAGCCGTTCCTGAATGAAGCGGATCAATTCGTGCTGCTTGCGCGTGAGCATGTGCGTCCTCCCTCGCCCAACCGAAAGGTATGGTGAACGAATAAGGAACAATTAAGCAACGATTCGGCTCTCGTCAAGCCATTCCGCCATTTTCGAGCAGCAGCAGCGAAACGGTGGCACCCGGGGCGGCTTCCGGCGCCCCGGACGGCCGGTCGATCAGGGCGTTGCTCATCGCCAGCGACGAGAGCGCGCCCGAATCCTGCAAGTGCAGTGCTTCGGCGCTTTGCCCATCCCAGCGTGCCCGAAGAAACTCGCGCCGCGAGCCGCCTTTGCCCAGCGGCGCGGCCAGCACCGAACTGACGCGCCTTGGCAGCGTCTGCGCCGCGCCCGCCATGGCCCGCAGCAAGGGCAACATGAACAGGAAGGCCGTGACATGACTCGACACCGGATTGCCCGGCAGACCAAGGATCAATTGCCGTCGCCCAGCGGTTACACGGGTGGCGACCAGCAGCGGCTTGCCCGGCTTGATCGCGATGCGCCAGAAGTCGATCTTGGCGCCCCATTCCTCCAGTGCCGGGCGGATTAGGTCGTGATCGCCCACCGATGCGCCGCCGCTGGTGACGATGAGGTCTGCGTCCCGCGCTTCTTCCAGCGCGGTGAGAATGGCATCGATGCGGTCTGCAACCGGGCCGATGCGGATGACGTCGCAGGCCTCGTGCGCGGCGAGCGCGGCCAGCATGACGCCGTTGCTCGCCGGGATCTGGTGGGGCAGGCAGTTCTCGCAATCGATTGCCAGCTCGTCACCGCTGTCGATGATCGCGACGCGGGGTCGCCGTCGCACTGGCAGCAGGCGGTGGCCCGAGGCGACGGCGAGTGCCATTTGCGCCGGTCCGATGCGGGTTCCCGCGCCCAGCAGTTCGCGGCCTTCGCGAAAGTCCATGCCTTGCGGGCGGATGTGGCGATCTTGCGGGGAAGGAGCCTCGCCGGTGAGCCGGAGGTGCTCGCCTTCGCGTATCACGTCCTCCTGGAGGATGACCGCAGCCGCCCCGCGCGGCAGGATTGCACCGGTTGAGATACGTACGGCGCGGCCGGGTGCGGCCTCTCCGTCAAAGCGATGCCCCGCCGCACTCTCGCCGATGACCTGCCATGGCCCGTCCAGGTCGCCGGCGCTCACCGCATAGCCGTCCATCGCCGAGAGCGCCTCGGCGGGTTGGGTGCGCCGCGCCATTAAAGGCTCGGCAAGATAGCGCCCCAACGCGGCCTCGACATTTACACGTTCGATTGGCAAGGGCTCAGCCAGCGCCAGCAGCCTTGCCTGCGCTTCTTCGAGCGGCAGCGGCGGCACTTTCACCTCTCCGCTTTCCAGGTTCCTGATTTGCCGCCGCGCTTCTCGATTAGGCGGACAGCCTCGATAACCATGCCTTTGTCAATTGCCTTGGCCATGTCGTAGATTGTCAGGAGTGCGATGGAAACTGCTGTCATTGCTTCCATTTCTACCCCGGTTCGCCCGGTCAGAGTCGCAGTGGCGGTAGCGCTGAGGCCGGCTTCTTCCAGCGCAAAATCAACCGTCACGCTGTCGAGCGCCAGCGGATGGCACAAGGGGATCAGTTCGGCGGTTTTCTTCGCGGCCATGATCCCGGCGATCCGCGCGGCGGCGAGCACATCGCCCTTGGGCACAGCGCCATCGCGGATTGCGACAAGAGCTGCCGGCGACATGCGGATGCGGCCCGCCGCGATGGCGATGCGTGCGGTTTCCGGTTTGCCGCCGACATCGACCATGCGCGCCTTGCCGTTCTCGTCGAGGTGGGTGAGCGTTTCCATCGGCGCAGTCATGGCAGAACGCGTGCGCCTTGGACAGTAGGACTCAAAGGTGGGGGACTCAAAGGTGCCCGGTGCAATATGCAAGTAGCAGAATGAGCGGAATCGGCACGCCGATCAACCAGAGTAAGCCAGAGCGCATCGTGTGTTCCTTCGCATGAGTGGTGCGAGTGAGAATGCGCGAACCGGGAAAAAAGTTCCGTCGGTGGCCTATGCAAGCCCAAGCAGATTGCGGGTTGCCGCTGCGACATCGTGTTCACGCATCAGGCTTTCGCCGACGAGGAACGTGCGTGTGCCGGAGGCAGACAGCCGGACGAGGTCTGCATGGTTGCCAATCCCGCTTTCGCTCACCAGCAGCGTGCCTTCAGGCGCGAGCGGAGCGAGGCGTTCGGTGGTCGCCAGATCCGTAACGAAGCGCTTGAGATCGCGGTTGTTGACCCCGATCAGGCGCGATTTGAGCTTGGCGGCGCGGGCCATTTCAGCTTCGTTATGAACTTCGACCAGCACATCCATGTCGCGCTCCAGCGCTGCCGCCTCGATCTCGTGCATCATGCCATCATCCAGCGCGGCGACGATGATGAGAATGGCATCGGCCCCGATGGCGCGCGCTTCGGCGACCTGCCAGGGATCGACCATGAAATCCTTGCGCAACACCGGCAGATCACAGGCGGCGCGGGCGGCGACGAGATAATCCTCGTGGCCCTGAAAATAAGGTGCGTCAGTCAGCACCGAGAGGCAAGCCGCGCCGCCCGCCTGATAGGCGCGGGCATGATCGGCCGGATGGAAGTCTGGGCGAATCAAACCTTTGGAAGGCGACGCTTTCTTGATTTCGGCGATCAGCGCGAAGCCGTTGCCAGCTTTGGCCTCCAGTGCGGCGCGAAACCCGCGCGGCGGCGTTTGCGCGACGGCGCGGGCGTCCAGTTCGGCGAAGCTGGCTGCTGCCTTGCGGCCCGCGACTTCCCCGCGTTTGGTCTCGCAGATCTCGGTGAGTTTGTCGGTCATGCGGCTGCTCCTAACCGGACAAGGCAGGCGCCGCAATCAGCTAAGCCGGTCGATATCCGCTTCGCTCATGGAACCAGGGACGACAAAAACCGGGCAAGGGAGCTGGCCCGCGAGCGCGCCGGCAAAATGCGAGACCAGCGGTCCGGGCCCGCCATCCTTTGCCGCGCCGAGCACCAGTGCGGCAATCTCGGGATGTTCGGCCAGGTAGTCGCGCACGACCTTTACCCCTTCGCCCTGTTGCACCGAAATCACCGGCATCGCCCCGCCTTCGGAGAGGATGCTGCCCGCCGCGGTCGCCGCCGTGGTCTGGGCGCGTTCGCGGGCCTCTTCCTCGATTGTGGCCTGAACTCCGGCGAAAGCCACAAACGGCTGCGGCTCCATCAAGGCGATAATGTGGAGCGAGCCGCCGGTCTTGATCGCTCGGCGCGAGGCGAAGCGCAGTGCCACAAGCGCTTCTTCGGTATCATCCATGATCACCAGATAGACGCGCATCTTCCCGGCCCCCCATAAGGAATGGTATCTGCCACATCGTTCTTTTGCGCAAGATGCTTGCCCCGCGCGGCCAATTTGGCCAAAGATCACGCCATGCCAATCGAAATCAAGATGCCCGCGCTGTCGCCCACCATGGAACACGGCACGCTCGCCCGCTGGCTGGTCAAAGTCGGCGATGTGGTCGCCTCAGGTGACCTTCTCGCCGAGATCGAAACTGACAAGGCGACGATGGAGTTCGAGGCGGTTGACGAGGGGGAAGTGCTCAGCCTTGCCGTGGCCGAAGGCACCCAGAATGTCGCGGTCGGCACGGTGATCGCAACGATCGCGGGCGAGGACGATGCCGCTGCGGCTCCGGCAGTCGCCGCCAAGGCCGATCCGGCTCCAGTCGCCAGCGCACCTGCTGCTGCGCCCGTCAAAGTTCCAGTCAAGACCAGCCCTGTCAAAGAAGGTGACCGCGTGATTGCTTCTCCCCTCGCCAAGCGCCTCGCCGCCGACAAAGGCGTCGATCTTGCCGCGCTGAGCGGCAGCGGCCCGAATGGCCGGATCATCAAGGCCGATGTTGAGGCTGCGGGCGGAGGCAGCGCAGCCCCGGCGCGCCGCGAGATTCCGCCTGCGCCTGTGCGCCGCACGGATATTCCGCCAGCGCCGGTTCGCCGGACAGATATTCCGCCCCCGCCAGTGCGCGGCGCAGCTGTTGCCGCTCCGGCATCGGCCCCGGCGAGCGCAAACACGGAGGGCATGGCCGAAGAAACCCGCGCCCTGCTCGATGCCCGCATTCCGCACAGCGTCGAAAAGCTTTCGGGCATGCGCAAGACCATCGCCCGGCGGCTGGCCCAGTCGATGCAACAGGCGCCGCATATCTATCTCACGGTTGATATCCGGCTCGACAAGCTGCTGGCCCTGCGCGGCGAGCTCAACGAAGTGCTGGAGAAGCAGGGCGTCAAGCTGTCAGTCAACGATATGTTGCTCAAAGCGCTGGGCAAGGCGCTGATGCAGGTTCCAGCATGCAATGTCGCTTTCGCCGGGGACGAGCTGATCCGCTATTCCCGCGCCGATATTTCGGTGGCGGTGAGCATTCCGGGCGGGCTGATCACTCCGATTGTTTCGGAGTGCGACACGCGCAGCCTGTCGTCGATCGCGCTCGCCATGCAGGATCTTGGCGCGAGGGCCAAGGCGGGCAAACTGAAGCTTGAGGAATACCAGGGCGGCACCGCCAGCCTGTCCAACATGGGCATGCTGGGCATCAAACAGTTCACCGCCGTGATCAACCCGCCGCAAGCCACGATCCTGGCCATCGGCGCGGGAGAAAAGCGCCCCTGGGTGATGCCCGATGGCACTCTTGGCGTGGCCAGCGTGATGACCGCCACCGGCAGCTTCGATCACCGCGCAGTTGACGGCGCTGATGGTGCGCGTCTGATGGCTGCGTTCAAGGAACTGGTGGAGAAGCCGCTGGGGCTGGTGGCTTGACGGCAAAGTTTGTACTCTTTGCTTTCAAATCAGTCCTAGTGGGCTTGATTGCGACTGGCGCCTCAGGGCTTCCTATGGCCGCATTGCTGACATGGGGAATGAACCCAAAATATCTTTTTGATGCGGTTTTGGGCGCACTTTACCTAGCAGCCCTTGGAAATTTTCTCATAGGGCTGCCGATAGCGTTGGCCGCATTTCGATTTTTTCGAGGTGAAATGGGTTTGGGAAAATTGTTCTCAATAGCAAATCTAGCGGGGTTTTCATTGATTTTGCTCGTAACTGCGCTTGGTGGATTTTTCGCCACTTTTTTTTATGGGATTCCTATTGCCATGGCTGCAAACGCTTATGCCGTGGCCGGTTGGCTTTTGATCATTAAGCCTGCGATTCAATTGTGTGAACGTGGTGTAACGAAATGAGCGACACCCCGCCCTCCAGCGCCCCCCTTATCCGCATCATCGCCATGCCGGCCGACACAAACCCCAATGGCGACATCTTTGGCGGCTACTTGATGAGCCTGATGGACCTTGGCGCAGGCACGGTGGCGATGCGGGTTTGCAAGGGCCGCGCGGTTACCGTGGCAATGGATGGCATGCAGTTTCATGCGCCAGTTTCCGTGGGTGACGAAGTTTCGGTCTATGGCCAGCTGGTTTCCACCGGGCGCAGTTCAATGACCATTGCCGTCGAGACCTGGCGGCGCGAGCGTGATGAAGATCACTCAGTCAAAGTCACAGAAGCCAATTTCACATTTGTCGCTATTGACGATCAGGGTCGGCCCCGCCCGATCTATCCATAGGAGTTTCCTCGCGTGTCTGATCCTTACGATCTCATTGTTCTTGGTTCCGGCCCCGGCGGCTATGTCGCTGCAATCCGCGCGGCGCAGCTTGGGCTGAGGACGGCGATCGTGGAGCGCGAGAACCTGGGCGGCATCTGCCTCAACTGGGGCTGCATTCCCACCAAGGCGCTGCTTCGCTCGGCGGAAGTGTTTCATCAGATGAAGCACGCGAAGGACTATGGGCTCAGCGCGGACAATGTGACGGCCGATCTCGATGCGATTGTGAAGCGCTCACGCGGGGTGGCGGGGCAGCTCAACAAGGGCGTCACGCATCTGATGAAGAAGAACAAGATCGACGTGCACATGGGCACCGGCAGGCTGACCGCGCCGGGCAAGCTGACAGTCGACGGCGACGGATCGAGCACTGAACTTATCGCAAAGCACATTATCATCGCAACCGGCGCCCGCGCCCGCGATCTGCCGACTGCCAAGGCCGACGGCAAGCGCGTGTGGACCTATCGCCACGCAATGGTTCCGCCGGAAATGCCGACAAAGCTGCTGGTCATTGGCTCGGGCGCGATCGGCATCGAATTCGCCAGTTTCTACAACGATCTGGGCAGCGAAGTGACCGTGGTCGAGATGATGGACCGGGTGGTGCCGTTGGAAGATGCGGACGTATCCGCCTTTCTCGAAAAGGCGCTGAAGAAACAGGGCATGACCGTGCTGACTTCGGCCAGTGTTGGCGCGATTGAGGTGTCAGACAGCGGCGTGACGGCGGCGATCAAGACCAAAGACGGCACCGAAACCAGCCACCAGTTCAGCCACGTCATCGTCGCGGTGGGCATCATGCCCAATCTGGAAGACATCGGCATCGAGACGCTGAAGATCGAGCTCGATAAGCGTTCGCATATCACGACCGATGGCTTTGGCCGCACCAATGTCCCCGGCGTCTGGGCAATCGGCGACTGTGTCGACGGTCCATGGCTGGCGCACATAGCGAGCCACGAGGGCGTGACCGCCGCCGAGGCCATCGCGCAGGAACTGGGCAACAGCGATGTTCATCCGCATCCGCTGGATCGCGGCAACATCCCCGGCTGCACCTATTGCCACCCGCAAATCGCCTCAGTTGGGCTCAGCGAGGCCAAAGCGAAAGAGGCGGGCCATGAGGTCAAGGTCGGCGCATTTCCGTTCATCGGCAACGGCAAAGCGATCGCGCTGGGCGAGGCGGAAGGCTTCGTGAAGACCGTGTTCGATGCGAAGACAGGCGAGCTGCTGGGCGCGCACATGATCGGCGCGGAAGTCACCGAGATGATTCAGGGCTTCGTTATTGGCCGGACGCTGGAGACAACCGAAGCCGAGCTGATGCAGACGATCTTCCCGCACCCGACGATCAGCGAATCGATGCACGAATCAGTGCTCGCCGCTTATGGCCGGGCGGTTCACATCTGAATTCAGCGCAGCGGTTGCGCCCCGCCGACCTGCGCCAGAATATGCTGGAACACGGCGATATGCAGGGGTTCGGCGAACTCACAGCCGAGCGCCTTGCCCTGTTGCCAGCGGATTGATGCGCTGAGCATCTGCAGGCCCGGGATGCGGATGCGCAGCGGCTTCAGCAAAGTCGCGCCGGGCAGCCAGGCGATGCGGAAGCCTGATTGCGATATGTCTTCCAGGCGCACCAGACGCCAGGGATCGAAGCCCTGACGCACTTCGCACAGCAGCGTGATCTCGGCGCGTGGCGCCTCTTCACGGCTGCATGCCGGACCAATCGGTATAGATTCGTGACGCAAGGTGCCCTCCAACGCAGAGGTTTAGCCTCACCGGGTTGCCAAGAGGTTAGCGCCGTGGCGTCATAGCGGCGCCGAGGCACCTTCTTCCGGCTCGCCATCGGGAGGGCCAAGCAGCGCGGGCTCGAAAATCAACGCGCAGACCAGTGTCCAGACTAGCGAAATCATCAGGATCAGGCCCATGCTGGCCGTGCCCGGATGCGCGGAGAACCACAGCGCGCCAAACGCACTGCCGGTTGCCAGCGCGCTGAACAGCACCGCGCGCGCCAGGCTCGATTGCAGCAGATCGCGCGCGCCGCGCCGCCAGGCCATGACGAAATAGATATGGAACGCCACGCCCACCCCGAACAGCAGCGGGAAAGCGATGATGTTGGCAAAATTGAGCGGCTGGCCGATCACCACACAGCTGCCCAGCGTAAGAAAGCCCGAAAGGACGACCGGGGCGAGAGTGAAGGCAACTTCGCGGACACTGCGTAGCACGCCATAGAGCAGCAGGCTGACCAAAATCAGCGCGATCACGCCCGCCTCGATGAAGGCGCGCGAGATGGTGTTCGCCGCTTCACGGGTAGTAACGGGCATGCCGGTCGCATCCGGCGCAATCTTGCGCACGGTATCGGCAAAGCGGGCAAGCACCTCGTTATCGGCGCTGTTGCCGCGCGGAGAAATCTGAACCATCGCGCGGCCATCCTTGGCGATCCAGTCTGCGGCCAATTCGGGAGGCAGGGTTTCGCGGGTGATCTGCCCCGCCTGAAGCGAAAGTCGAAGCTTGTCGAGCATGACGCCCAGCGGCTGCACCAGCATGGCCCCGGCCCTCTCGCGCGCCGCTGGCCTCGCCGCCGCCAGCCGGTCAAACGTGCCAGCCAGTTGCCCCGCCGACTTGCCAAGCGGCCCGGCATGCGCCGCCGCCAGCCGGCGCAGTTCAGCCGAAGCCTTGCCAAGCGCGGCAATGGTTGCCGCATCGTCTGCCGCTGGGGCGAGATCGAAAGGGTTGATCGTCGCATCGAGCAGGAAAGCGGTATCTTCAATCAGCGCCAGCTTTTCCGGCTGGCCTTCGGGCACGAAACTGTCGAGCGTCATGGCATTATCGACTTCGGGCAGCTTTGCCAGCCGGGCCGCCAGCGCACGGGCGGCGTCCTGGTTGGCGGTCAGCACCGCGAGCGTGTTCGGCGTGCGCGCAGGGTCCGAAATCAGGTCAATCAGCGCGCGCATCGCTGGGGCATTCCGGTCGCGCAGGTTGAGCGGATTGAAATCGAAGCGCACCAGCGGCAGCGCGGCAATGCTGACCAGCATGGCGATGACAAATGCCCAGAGCACCTGTTTGCGATTGCGCTCTAGCCAGCGGTCTAGCGGCGCGGCGCCTGCATAGCCGACAGGCGCGACGGGCGCAGCGGGGCGCAGCAGCACCAGCAGCGCCGGCAGCAGCGTGAGATTAAGCACCAGCGCGATCACCATGCCGAAAGCCGAAATGATCCCGAGTTCGGCAAGGCCGGTGTAATCGGTCGGCAGGAAGGCGATGAGTGCCAGGCAGATTGCGCCGGCCGCCAGCAGGATCGGCGCGCCGACGCCGACGGCTGCGCGCTCCAGCGCCCCGCGCAGGTCCGCACCTGCCCAGCGTTCAGCATTGAAGCGCACCGAAACCTGGATGCCGAAATCGACCCCGAGACCAACAAACAGCGGGATGAAGGCAATCGAAATGACATTGAGCGATCCCGCCGACGCCAGCCCGCCGGCCAACGTGAGAACCAGACCAGCAACAATGGTGATCGCGATGGCGGCCGTGATCTTCGCGCTGTGCGTGGCGAACCACAGGGTGATCAGCATTGCGAGCCCCATCAGCATGCCAACGAAACCGATGTTCTCCTCGATGGAGCCAAATTCCTCATCCCCCAGCGGCGCATCGCCGGTGATGCCGATTTTCAGGCCATTGCCCGCCACGATACCGAGCTTGGCGGCATGTGCTCGGATCGCCGCCACCCCGCGCGATGCCGGTTGCAGGTCGCTGAAATCATAGACCGGCTGGGCCAGGATCACCCGGCGCAGTGGGGGCTTGAGATCGCCTGTTCCGGCGGCAAACAGCTCCTGCCACGAAAACCACGCCGCCTTGCCATCAAGCTGCGCCGAAATCGCTGTGTTCAGCCCCGCCAACGGCGCTTCGAGGCGTTTCATCGCGGGATCAGCGGGATCATCTGCCGCCCCGCCGGCCGCCGTCGCCAGCGCCTGCGCGACGCCGTGGAGCGAGGGATCGAGCGCCAGCCCGCCCAGCAACGGCTGCGCATCGACCAGCTTGGCGGTGGTCTCCTTCACTTCAGCCAGCGAGGCGAACAACAACCCGTTTCGGTCGAAGAAGTCGCCACCATCGGGCCGTTCGACCCGCTCGAAATTAGCTTTGTCCTCAGCCATCGCCGCAGCCAGCCGGATCGCAGCGTCTTCGGCCATTTCTGGCGTCTTGCCGTCAATGATGATCGCGATGCCGGTATCGACGCGCGGAAAGGCCTTGCTGAGCGCAGCTTCGTTCCGCCGCCATTCGGTGTCGGGCGAGATCAGCGCGACAGTATCGGTGCTCATGTCGAAATTGCGTGCGGCAAACAGGCCTGAGGCCAGCACCAGCAGCAGCGAGACCGCCAGCACGGCCCAGGGACGGCGCGCCGCGAGCGCCACTGTGTTTTCAAGGAACCGTGTCAACATGGCGCTGCTCCATAGAGATACGCGGTGAAAAGGAAAAGCAGGGCGCGCAGGCGGCAGTATCATTTCATCCGCTCCCGCTGTAGTGAGCCGCGCCATGGCATCTGGCTTGAGCATGATCTGGTGGGCGGCGCTGGCACTCTGCGCTGCGGCCTGCGCCTATCGGCTGCTGGCGATATGGGCGCTTGCCACATGGCGGCCGTCTGGCGGACCGGGCTGGCCGGAGGCAACAAGCGTCACCGTGCTCAAGCCGCTGTGCGGTCTGGAGGATGGGCTGGAAGAGGCGCTGACGAGTTTTTTCAGCCAGCAGTCTCGCCATCAATTCCGCTTCGTTTTCGGAGCAGCGCGGGCGGATGATCCGGCCCTGGCGCTGGCGCGCGAAGTGTCGGCGCGATATCCGGGGTGCCGCGCGGAATTCATTGTCGATGATACGGTTCACGGGGCCAACCGCAAGGTCAGCAACCTCGCCAACATGGCCCGGCGCGGCCTCGACGATTTGGTGGTGATCTCGGACAGCGACGTGGTGATCCCGCCGGGCGCTTTGCAGGCCGCGATCGATGCGTTGTCTGCACCCGGCATTGGCGGGATAACATCGCTCTATCGCGGCAGGCCGGGGCGCAGCGGCAGCCGAACCCGCAGCTTTGGCGCCTGGTATCTCGATTACTGGTCGCTGCCGATGGCGGCGCTGCATGCCCGGCTGGGCGAACTCGATGTCACCTATGGCCCGCTGACCGTGGTGCGCGGCGAAGTGCTGCGCGCGGGCGGGGGATTTGAATCGCTGGCCAATCAGCTGTGCGATGATGCCGCGCTGGGCCGGCTGGTGCTGGCGCAGGGCATGAAGCTGGGCTTTGCGCCAGTGGTGGCCGAAACACTGGTCAACGATGCCACCTTGCGTGAACTTTTCGCCCACGAATTGCGCTGGTCCCGCACCGACCGGGGCGAGCATCCGCTGGGCAACCTCGCCACGGTGGTCAGCCATCCCGGCCCACTGCCGCTTTTGCTCCTGCTGCATCCCGGCTGGATTACCGCGTTCGGCATTGCCCTGCCGGTGCTGCTGCGCTGGGCCATCGCGTTGCTTGTGGAGCGGCGCTTCGGCCGGGCAGATAGCACCGCGCGGATTGGGCCTGTCGGAGTTATTCTGCGCGATATGGCCTGTTTTTCCGTGTGGCTGGCCGGTCTCACCGCATCGACGGTCGAATGGCGCGGACAGAGGCTCAATGTGGGCCGCGGCGGGGTTCTGGAGTCTTTGCCATGAATGCGCGCCTGCCATGTAAACCTAGCTTGATCGTGACCGCCGATGATTTCGGCATGTCGCTGGAAGTCAACGAGGCGGTCGAAGAAGCGCACCGCAACGGCATTTTGACTTGCGCCAGCCTGGTGGTGGCGGGCGATGCGGCAGAGGACGCAGTGAGACGCGCCAAGCGTATGCCGACGCTGGGAGTTGGTCTGCATCTGGCAATTTTCGGCGCGCGGGCGAGCGCGAAGGTCAAATCAGTTGTCGCGCCCGATGGCGCTAACCTGGGTTACAGCCCGGTGCGCGCAGGCTCGGCGATCATGGTCACGCCGGCCGGGAGGCGCGCGGCGCACGCCGAGATCGCCGCGCAGTTCGAGGCCTATCGCATGACCGGGCTGGAGCTTGGCCACCTCGATGGCCACTGGCACTGCCACCAGCACCCCACAGTTCTGGCGCAGGCGCTGGAAATTGGCGTGCCGCTGGGGCTGAAGGCGGTGCGCATTCCATACGAGCCCTATGGCTTCTCGCGCCGCGTAACCGGCAGCGGAAAGGCAGGCGCGCGGCTGGCCCATGCGGTGTTCGGCCTGCCGCTGACCATGACCATGCGGTTGCAGGCGGCCATCGCCGGGGTGGCCGCCAACGACTGCTTCTTCGGCAAGACCGACGATGGCTTCATCACCGAGGACTTGCTGATCAGCCTCGCGGCGAACCTGCCCGCCGGCGTCACCGAACTCGGCCTCCATCCCGCGACTTCCACGTGGGGCGGCGATCATTGCCCGCCCGCACACTGGCGGCAGGCCGACGAATTGGCTGCGCTGACCAGCCCCCGCGTGCGCGAGGCGATCGACCGGGCAGGCGCCACTCTGATCCGCTGGGCAGACCTAACTTGAACGAGCCCGTCAGGACGCGAAACTGGGGCAGGGCGGCCTTGTGGCTGCTCGCGCTGGTGACGCTGGCCGGGCTGCTGCTGGCCTCTGCCCAGCTGCGCGATCTGCTGATCGAAGCCGCCCGGCTGGTCACGCCGCTTTCGGTGCTGGCAACCTTGCCGGGGCAGGCGGGCGCGGCGCTGCTTTGCGCGGGCGCGCTGTGGGCCTTGAAGCCGGGCGTCGGCTTTGGCTCGTGTCTGGTCTCACGGCTGCTGCGCGATGCCAGCGGTAACCTGCCGGTGTCGCTGCCCGGATCCAGCACGGTAATTGGCGCGCGGGCGCTGGTGCTGGCAGGCGGCGAGACCCGCGCGGCGATCAGCGCCAGCGCGCTCGACAAGATTGCCGAAACGGTGGCGCAGTTCCCCTTCATCGGGCTCGCCGCCTTTGTGCTGTGGCGCGAAATCAGCGGCATGATCGCCGTGCCCGAATGGGGCGTGCTGGCGGCGATTGGCGTGCTGCTGGTGGTTGCCGGCGCGGCGGCGCTGGCCTGGCGGAAATTCGGCGCCAGCTCGCGGCTTGGCGCGCGCATCCGGGACGAATGGCGCAAGATTCTGAGCGAAGCAAGGCGCCAGCGCAGCGGTTTTCCGCTGTCGCTGGCTTTGCATTTCGTTGCCTGGATGGCAGGCGGGGTGCAGATCTGGATGGCGGCGCTGGCGCTGGGCTTCGCTCTCACGCTTTACGAGGCAATCGCCATCGAGAGCGCAGCCTATGCCGGGCGGGCGCTGTTCTTCTTCATTCCGGCGGGGCTGGTCTCGCAGGAAGCCGGGCTGGTTGCGGCGGGCCTGTTGTTCGGCCTGTCCCCCGCCGAGGCGCTGGCGCTGGGCTTCGTTCTGCGGCTGCGCGACCTCGCCATGGCCGCCGCGCTGCTACTGTGGCCTTGGCTCGAATGGCGGCGAAGGACGGGTGTCTAAAGTTCCCACTACTGGCTGGACATGGCCCAGTTCGACCTGGTTTGAATTTCCGCGAGGTTTTAGAAGTTATTTTGTAGCGCTTGGGTGTTGTGACGTGACCCCCAACTTTCATCCAGTTGCGATTAGAGTCTCGGCATCGTTGTTGCGCGTGTGCGCGGGCGGAGCTGCGGGTGCGCCTTGGCTTGAAATCACGTTTCCATGCCGCGCCCGCAGCCTGGTTTCAGCGACGCAGCTTGCGGCAACCTAGCCTAGACGCTGTTGGTGAACTTGTCGCACGCGGCAATGGTATTGCCCGTCCGCCGAACCGATTTCTTGAGGCCCGAAAGGTCGATGTTGTCGCGCTGGGTAAAGCTTGCCACTGCTTTGATCGTCGTCGACCCGAAAAATCGCGAGGAGACGAGGGGCTGGTAATCGTATGTTACTTCAACGAAAATCACGGAACTGCCGGCATCCGCGCTGACTTGCTGGCCTGCCGGGCCGATCCCGCTGGGCATCGAATCATACTCGGCGCCATAGTCGGACGTGACGTTTTTCTTGCCCATGCAGCGCTGCCAGTGAATGAACTGGACACCAGGCGTCTGTGATCCGCCGGGGCATTTCTTCCCGCCGCAACTCACGGCTGGATCATAGACCTCGAGGCTGCTGACGATTGCCCGGCCGTGATCGAAGAAATTGAGCTTGCTGCTGCCCTGGGTCCTGGAACCATTGAGGAGATCGGCGACATCTGCCTCGAAAATAGGGCGGTTGTTGATCACGGAGGTATCGCCGATGCGCGAAGCATTATCCGCGACGTGCATCGCCACCTGGCTGACCTTCATGTAGGCCATCGCCATATTTGCAGTTTCCGCGCCATAGAGCCCGGCAGTGAGCAAAAAGGGCAGCGAGATTGCGAACTCGACCCCGGCAAGACCCGAAAGCTCGCTGTTCAGCCGGCACAAAGTGCGTCTGGCGAGATTTACAGACAATGCTTCCACTCCACATTGCCCTGGAGACCGAAAGGCTGGTTGCGCAGCACGGTGGTTGCATTCATTGTCATGATGTCGCTTTGGCCAATCAGCCTGCCGATAGGCAGAATCCGTTTGTAGCTAACATCGACCTGGTAAAGAATGACATCGCGCGCGGCGCCATTGCCTGTCTTGCCGCGAATGACATCATACATGTTGTTGCCGTTTGAATCCTCGTAGGGCTCGTTGTCGTTGCAGATGCCGTCCTTGTTGATGTCGTCGAAGTCCTCGGGCAGTCCGATGTCGGAAAAATCGGCGAGGGCAGTGCGCTTGAAGGTGATGATCGCATTTGGAGCGACCTGTCTGATCGCCACTGTCAGGCGTGCGTCTATGGCGCTGGTCTTGGAGCCCTCGATCGTGGCGGAACGCGATGCCTTCTCGATCTTACCTTCGAGTAGTGCCCGCGTGTATTGCGCATGGCCAATATCGAACATGGCATAGACCGTCATTAGCATGACCGGTGCGATCAGGGCGAATTCCACCGCCGCCGCACCGCGATTGTCGCGCAGGAAGGTGGGTAGGCAAATCATTTGGAAATTCTCAGATCACCCATCGACGAGGCGATCGCGTCAAAGGCCTTGGCAAGCTGGACCGTGCTGTCGGCCTGGAACCAGCGGCCGGCGCCAGCGCAGTCCTTCATCACGTCGCTCATTTTGGTGCCGAAGCCGATCACCCAGACTGTGATATTGCGCTTCTTCACTTCATTGCAGGCGACGCCAAAGCGCTTTTCCACAACTTGATTGAGCGAAAGCACCGACGACGGATTCCAGCGTCGCCGATCGAGTGGCTCGATACCATAGGCGCCGTAAGAAATATCTGCGGTACTGGTCAAACCGTCAGTCAGGAAGATGAGATGACGGTTGGTCGGCTTGCCAGCAACTTCGGCATTTTCGGCAGCGAACAGCCCGCTAGGCGAGAGCAGCCGCCCGCCCCAGATCATGCCGATATCGTGATAGGTGTTGCCGCCGATGGTCAGCGAAGAAAGATAGGTCGAGATTTCGACAGCATTCATCTCCGCCAGCTTGCGCGCGGGGGCGGGGCAGGCGACCAAGCCGGAGAATTTGCCCGGCTGGAACAGATAGGCATTGTCGGTAACCACCGGGGCGACGGAGAATTTGCCTTTGCCATTGCTGTCGAGCGCCCGGGCATAGATGATATCGGGATAGGCAGGGCGCCATTGCGTTGAAGGCACGCCGATGCTCGGGACCCGATCAATATCGAGATCGAGCGCCTGGTTCAGATTTACATTGTCATAATCCATGATCTCATAGGTATCGCGCTCTTCAATGCAGCCATTGCTCTCGGATCGCCAGGCGACGACATCGCGTGAAAGCGGTGCATAGCGGTAGTCCGAAGAGTAACTGTAAGCCGGATTTGTGATCTCGTCATATTCACGCGTCAGGGAGGTGTAGAGGCCGCCCCAGACCTCGCAGGTCGTGCCGTTGAGTTCCAGCCAATAATTGTTGCCGTTCTCGATCAGTCGCATTCGCTTGGTTGTCTTGGTCCCGGCCGGCGGACCTGTAAAGGGAGCGCTTGTGGTCGACAGGAGCTCGGTACCGGAACTGTAGCTACTGGGAGGCGCGGGGATATTACAATTATAGTATTCGGAATCATACTCGTCGACCGAAGGGTTCTTTTTCGCCGGATAGAACGACACGATCGACGAGGTGTAGCTGCCCGCAACAGTGAGCCAGTTGTCGGTATAAGTGTAGTCGAAGACCGTCACATTGGATGCCTGCAATTCTCGCGATTGGTAGGTCCAGTTATGGACTACCCACTCGTTCTGCAGCAGTGCGCCGACATTGACGTTGACCGCGTAGGGCACAAATCCATAGCGGAGGCGGATGCCCACACCCTTGCTACCTTCGAGCTGGGCATGGAAGTTTTGGACCACTGACTTTAGCGCAGTAATGCGGTTTGTCGTGTCGCCTGGGTTGGTCTTGCTCATCGAACCAGTCGTATCGAGAACCATCATCACGTCGGTGTTGGTATAGTTGAGCCGCGCCTCGCACAGCACGCGCACGTCCACCTTGTTGAACCCGAAGAGTTTCATGATCGTCGTCGGCACGCCTACAGTTGCCACCCCGCTGACCGAAAAGTCGGGCTCCAGTGTCATGGAGAAATTGCGGTTGGTAGTTCCGTAGGTGCCACTGCGGAAATTGATATTGAAGAACCGGTTGCCGGTATCGGCAACGGCAGCCGGCACCAATCCGTCGGTGACCACTGACGAACCCAGCTTCTTGCGTGCTGACAGCACGCCGGCATCGCAGGCCTTTTGAAGCCTCGCCTCGGTCAGATAGCTGCGCCCCATGTCGATGCCGCCGCCCACCATCGCCAGCAAGGGGATGATTGAGCCCGCGACGATCATCGAGGTATTGCCCGAAGTGTTGCGCGCGAGACGCCCCAACATCGCGCGCCGGGCCAGCAGGCATGAAAGTGCGCCGGCGAGGGCAGCAGTCCATGCGCGGCCGAGGGAGCGAAGGAGGCGGATTTCCATGCTTCCTGCCTTAGCGGAGAGGCGTCATTTCTATGTTAATCGGGAGGGTTAACGCGGTGATAATTTTTCCGCTTCAGCGCCGGATTTCCACGCTTTGTCTCAGATACGCATGCATCATCACGTGCACTGCGATGTGCCGCCGGTGCCGGTGATTCCGGGGGTGAGATTGCGGTGATCGCGAACGATAAAGGCCGCTTCCTTGCGGAACTCTGTCTGGGTCACGAACATGCGACCGAACAGCGGCTGATAGACATAGGAAACTTCCACGAACATGACCGCCTGACCCAAAGGTGCCGAAACCACTGCACCAGTGCGCCCCAGCCCGGTTATGGCGGTGCCCGTCAGTCCGTAACCAGCCCCGCCATAGCGCGATGTCCGCGACAGGCTGCCCGTGCAGCGCTGCCAGTGGATATATTGCCGATCGGTATTGTCATCGAATTCGAGGCTGGAAAGGATCAACCGGCCTGAAGACGCAAAATTGATGTCGCGGCCCTGGGTGCTCGCGCCCTTCATGATCGAATCAATGTCTGTCTCGTTGATCGTCGGGGTGACGCCGCTGTTATCGGTCTGGCCGAGACGCGCGGCATTATCCGCCAACGACAGCGCCAGCTCGCTGACCTGCATGTTGACGCTCGACATGTAGGCAATCTCGGTCCCGTACATGCCCAGTGTCGTGAACAGCGGCAAGACCACGGCCATTTCCACCAGCGCCGCGCCGCTGGTCGAGGCACGCAGCCGGCGGGCGAATTTGCGCAAGGCAGCGAGCGCGGGTGCGCGCGCGACAGGGAAGGGCGGCTTCATGTGCAGATCCCCGATGAGGCGCCGTAGTTGGCCTGGTCGGCAAAGGGCTGGTTTTTCTTCACCGCCGTCGCGCGCAGCACTCGCTGGTTCCAGTTGTAGGGCGCGAAGGGTATCTTGAAGGTGGGCGGATAGCTGGCGGTGACGGTATACAGCACCACATCGCCCGCACCGCCATTGCCTGAAACGCCAATGTCGGCGTTCCATGAGCCATTGCGGTTTTCGTCGACATAGCTCTCGCGATTATCGCAGGTGCCGTTGTTGTTGAGGTCGTTCCAGCGTTCCTTGCGGCCGATATCGGCAAAGTCATAATAGCTGACGCGGGTGGTGATAACTGCAGAGGCGGGCAACAAAGGCCCGATCATTTCGCGCACGATGCGGTCGGCGCGGGTAGTGTCCGCCGTCTCCAGCGAGGAATCGCGCGCCGCGCGTTGCACCGCGCCGCTCATCACCGACTTGGCATAGACCATCTGGCTGACATCAAGCAGGCCGATGATCAGGGTGATGAAAAGCGGAGCGACAAGCGCGAACTCGACCGCGCTTACCCCCCTGTTCGAGGCGGCAAGCCGGTCGAGCCGCCGGCATATGCCGAGGGTGATGAGGTGGAGGCGCCCCATCACTGTACGATCCGCAGTTCGCCGACCTGGTTGGCAATATCCTGGAAGGCGGCGTTCAGCTGGCTCGAATTACTCGCCGAATAGGCGCTGGACGCCGAGCCGCAAGACGTCAGGTCACTGGTCAGGCTGGTGCCGAAAGCGATCACCCAGATGCGGATGCCCTTGGCCTTGGCCGCCTCGCACATCGCCAGGAAGCGCAGCCGGTGGCGGGCGTTCTGGTCGGTGCTGCCATCCGAAGTCACACGCTTGTCGTGATATTCGATGCCATAGGCACTGTGCAGCTTGGAGACGGTGTAGAGCTCGCCGTCGGTCATGTAGATAATGTGCCGGGCAACTGCGCCGCCGTTCGAAGGCGCAGTGCCAACATTGGCCGAGAAGATGCCGTTGGGCGAGCTCAGCCGCGCGCCCCATATCATTCCAATGTCGTGATAGGTGTTGCCAACAGCCTGCATCGAGTCCGCATAGGCATCGAAGGCTGATTCGGTCATTGTGCCCAGCAGCCGCGAGGCTCGTGGGCAATAAGTGGTGACCTTGGCGCCATAGGGCGAAGTG
Organism: Novosphingobium sp.; assembly: GCA_031411415.1. GTDB lineage: Bacteria > Pseudomonadota > Alphaproteobacteria > Sphingomonadales > Sphingomonadaceae > Novosphingobium. The sequence goes on along the minus strand of JANOBA010000385.1, from coordinate 1,379 downwards.
GCGATGTCGGCATCGCGATATTTGAGGGTGCCGTTGCTGTAATAGGATTCCCGCCGCAGATAAGAGAGCTCTGGCCAGTAGGGCTTCCACTTGGTGGCCGCGTCGCTGGTGGGCACCATGTCGATGTTGAGATCGTAGGCGTTACTCGGCGACATGCCGCTGAGGGCGGAATATGAGATCGAGCCGGTCTGGACCGTCTGGCGTTCCTCGATGCAGCCCGCCCATGTTGTGCTCTGCGCGGTGCCATTAGTGTTGGTCGGCGTGCTTGTTGCGGCAAATGTCTTGAAGGTGGTCGTGTCAAAGCTGACCGGTTTATATGTCCACGACGAGAACGACTGCACGTTCGCCTGCTGCTGGATCGGCGTTTGCGTATCCGTTTCGGTGGTCACCAGGTTTTGGGTGTTTGTCCGCACCTGGATTTTGCGCGGCGATTGGTTACTGTTGATGCGCACGCATTGGTATTGCAGCTGTGTCTGCGGCTGGGTGATCGTTGTTACGGTGATGCGGTTGCCGCTGCCATTGACATAGGGCGTGTCGACGACTTCGGTCGCGTTGCCGTTGTTCACCCATGCTGCCGGGTTTGGGCTCGGCAGGCCAGCGTTGCAGGTCGTGCTACCGGTATACACGGTTGTGCCATAATCGGCCCACGAACCGGAGCCGGCATTGGTCGTGCTGGCGCTGGAGGTGGTTGAAGGATCGTTCCAGCCGGTTGTCACGGTGGTGGTGGACGTGGTCCAGTTGGCCTCGCGCGAATCTATGGTAACCGCATCGGCGATGTAGCTGGGGTTGAGATTATAGAGCAGTGCGCCGACATTGACCGTCGAGGAATAAGGCACGAAGCCATAGCGGATGCGCGCGTTCGATGCCGTGGTCGCATTGGCGACAGTATCGTAGAAACTTTTCATCGCGGCGCGCAAGATCTCGATTTTCGAACCGCCGGTTGCCGGATTGCTGCTGCCATCGGGCGCATCATCCATCGATCCGGTGTTATCCAGCACCATGACGATATCGCTGTTGCCCACCTGCATCGATGATTTGCAGGCGACAGCAACATCCATCGAGCGCACCCCAAACATGCTCATCACGATGGTTGAGACCCTCGCCGAAGCCGCTCCGACGACTGTGCTGCCGCTGTCCGGCGTGCTGGTGGTGAACACGACGTTGGTGGCGTTCTGCTCGCCAGCGCTGAAATTGGTGTTGAAATAGGCATTGGCCTGGGCCTGGGCGGCAGTGCTGTATCCCGCATTGGTGATCGCCCGGCGGCCTGCCAACGTGCCGGCGTCGCATGCCGACTGCAGGCGCGTCTTGGCCATGTAGGTGCGGCTCATGTCGACACCGCCGCCGACCATTGCCGCCAGCGCGAACATGCCGATCGCCGC
>JANOBA010000384.1:0-4068 GCA_031411415.1 Novosphingobium sp. | reverse complement strand
TCGACCACCATCGCCGGCAGCCGCCCGGAAGACTTCGGCCGGGTGATGACGCTGGAGGCCACGCGGATCACCAGCTCGGTCGCGCCGTATGAACTGGTCCGCAAGATGCGCGCCTCGATCCTCGTGCTCGGGCCCATGCTGGCGCGGATGGGCGAGGCGACGGTGTCGCTGCCCGGTGGCTGCGCCATCGGCAACCGGCCGATCGACTTGCACCTCAAAGTGCTGGAGGCTTTGGGCGCGCAGATCGAAATGGCGGCGGGCTATGTCCGCGCGGTGGCGCCCGATGGCGGGCTGCCGGGCGGGCGCTATTCCTTCCCGGTGGTCTCGGTCGGCGCAACCGAGAACGCGCTGATGGCCGCCGTGCTGTGCAAGGGCAAATCGACGCTCCACAACGCCGCACGCGAACCCGAGATCGTCGACCTGTGCAACCTGCTGGCCGCCATGGGCGCGGAAATCGAAGGCATCGGCACCAGCGACATAACGATCCACGGCGTCCCGAGGCTGCACGGCGCGACCTACCGCGTGATGAGCGACCGGATCGAGGCCGGAAGCTATGCCTGCGCCGCAGCCATAACCGGCGGCGAAGTGACGCTGAAGGGTGCGCGAATCGAGGAAATGGACGCCACCGTGCAGGCCCTGCGCGATGCCGGGATCAGCGTCGAGCCAGTGCCGGGCGGAATCCATGTGGCGGCAGACGGCCCGCTCAAAGCCATCACCCTCTCCACCGCCCCCTACCCCGGCTTCGCCACCGACATGCAGGCGCAATTAATGGCGCTTTTGTGCCGCGCAGACGGCGCCAGCGTGCTCACCGAAACCATCTTCGAAAACCGCTATATGCATGTGCCCGAACTTAACCGCATGGGCGCGAAGATCGAAACCAAGGGGCGCACCGCGGTCGTCCACGGCGTGCCCGGACTACATGGTGCCGAAGTCATGGCGACAGACCTGCGCGCCTCTATGAGCCTGGTGATCGCCGGGCTGGCGGCAGAAGGCGAGACGCAGGTTCACCGGCTGTATCACCTCGACCGGGGTTATGAGCGGCTGGAGGAGAAGTTGGCCTTGGTGGGGGCAGATGTGGAGCGGGTAGGAGGGGATTGATTTCCGGTCACCGATGACCCGGCTCTGCATTTAGGGTGGTCTGTTTAGCAGCGAAAGTGCGAATACCCGGCGCTTCCTTGATGCATGGAGGTGATATGGTTTGCAAGCATTGGCATATTGATGGGTTTGGCGGAACCGACAAGATTTTTTCATGCGTGGTTTCGGTCACGCTTGGCGACGCAGAGATCAAATCGCTCTTGATGCGCCTGGCGTCCAAACACCTTGCTTGCGACGAGATTGTCGGCGCTTCATTGCGCCGAAACATCAAGGGCTACAGGGCGGACCTAGAAGTGAAGGTGATTGGTGGGAATCGTCACGGCTGGATGACAGGCGGCAACCCCCACTATGTCGCCAGCGTAAGCGAGCCCAGCATCGTTTAACCGCCATTGCTTGTTACGGAGATGGCGCAGCCGTTGACGTACCCTTTGCCCTAGCCTCTTCTAAATGCCGGAAAAATTCTCGATCGTGGCGGTCTTGTTGACGCTTGAAGAAAATGTAAGGACCAAAAAATCCGAGGAGTATCAAGATCATCGCAGAAAACTCTACCTGACCTTGTATCTCGATACCGGCGATCCCAAGAAAAATCACTAAAATGAACCCCACACTTGCCGCTCCCACAAAGCCGGCGTTCATTGGTTCATGCTTCGGCGACGGCGCAAGCCGCTCTGCCTGCTTGAGAATTGCTTCGCGATCATACTTTGGCCCAATAGGATTCGATATTGAAGAATCCCACTTTTCGGCGATGAAGGACACTTCAATGCCATCGTCAAAGTTGAGTTCGCCGGATAGGTTTCCATCTCCTTGAAGTGCGGCCCAGCCATAACCGGAGGCCTCGTCCATTCGTGCGCTATCATCCCATAAAAAATGAACGCGGGATTCGGTGTGGTTATGAGTGAAAGTGCGAGTTGCTTCGCCGAAGGAAAATTCACCACTGCCTTGATTATCGAAGCGGATATATTTGAGTTCACGTATTTCGTCTAATTCGTCGTCCCAGCATTCCGTGTCGATAATCCGCCATTTTCCTGCGAGCGGGTTGGACATTGCATTGCTCCTAGCCGTCTGGGTGTCTTGACCCGTTCTTAGGCCGCTGCGTCAGCGAGCGAAACCCAGGTGGGTCGGCTTGATCATCTCAACCTGAGTTCTTCGGGCGCATCGGGTCATGAAACAAGCTCAGGGTGACCGAGTTTGTGTATGAAGCTCAAGCCGCGCCCTCCTTCGCCCTTCCCCGCTTTGTGTGTCCGATGATTGAGACGCGGGCTCATTCACACCCGCATCAAGCCGCCTCACTCAAAGTCCGCACCACAATCCCCGGATCGCGCGCCAGCATGGCCAGCAGCACCCGCGCTGGGCCTTCGGGCTGGCGGCGGCCTTGTTCCCAGTTTCGCAGGGTAGCGGTGGAGACGCCGATCTGGCGGGCGAAGAGGTCCTGGGTCGCGCCGGTTTTCTTGCGGATGGCAGCAATGTCGATGGCCGGGATGTGATGCACGCGCAGGCCGGGGACGGCCTCGCCCCGCGCAAAGGCGCGCGCTTCGGATAGGCTGGCCATGAGGCCTTCGAATTCTTCGTCTTTCATCGCTTGCCTCCAAAATCTTCGATCAGCCAGTCCGCTTCGCCAACCAGTCGTTTGAGCTGGGCCGCAGTCAGATTATCGGCCTCATTCTTGGCAAACACCCACAACAGCACCGCTGGATAGCCGGGCGAATGATACCAGTAGATGATCCGTCCGCAACCGCTCTTGCCGCGCCCAGCCAAGGGAATCCGCATCTTGCGCAGCCCTTTTGAACCGGCAAGGATCACGCCCGCATCCGGCCTTGCTGCCACAACATCAACAATGCGTGCCCGTTCACCATCTGACATGATGCGCGAAGCCTTGGCCAGATAGGCACCGGTTTCCATGACGGCGATCAAATTACTCATTGGCCCGATAAATACGCCATTGGCGTAGTAAAGTCAAGCTTTCAGGGCCACTTGCATTTGGATGCCGACGACCAATTGCGGATTGACCTGCGGCCAGTTAGATTGCCCACACGGGACCAAGCAACCTCCCGTCGCCCTCATCGGGCTTTGGCGTTCCCGCCCAAGCGTTGTGGCTTTTGATCGAGGGGCGCGTGCGCCTCTCGCGGGAACGCTTATGACTGACACGACCACTCCGCCTGCCCCGACATTCCGCGAACTCCTGCGCGCCTTCACCCGCATCGGCTTCCTCAGTTTCGGCGGGCCGGCGGGGCAGATTGCGCTGATGCAGCATGAGCTGGTTGATGAGCGCAAATGGATCGAGCAGGGCGCCTTCTTGCGCGCGCTCAACATGTGCCACTTGCTGCCGGGGCCCGAGGCGCAGCAGCTCGCCACGTGGATCGGCTGGCGGCTGCATGGCATTAAGGGCGGGCTGGCGGCCGGGCTGCTGTTTGTCATTCCGGGGGCTGCGGTCATGCTGGGGCTGTCGCTGCTTTATGTCATGGCAAGCGGGCTGGGCTGGTTTGCCGCGCTGTTTCTGGGGATCAAGGCGGCGGTGCTGGGTATTGTCGTGCAGGCGCTGATCCGCGTCGGCAAGCGGGCGCTGAACACCCGCTTCAAACTGTGGCTGGCGGCATTGGCGTTTCTGGCGCTGGTAGTGATCGATGCGCCGTTCCCGCTGGTTATCCTGATCGCCGGGATTGCCGGGGCACTGGTGGGGGTGCGCAAGCCCGAATGGCTGGGTGCCCATGCCGTGCCGCCCGTGCAGGACAATCAGCCGAGCAAGCGCAAGCTGGCCGGAGCGACTGTCGTGACGGTGCTGATCTGGCTGGCCATCTGGGCGCTGCCGATGGTGCTGATCGCCGCCACCTTGGGGCGCGATTCGGTGCTGTGGGATATCGGCGCGTTCTTTTCCAAGCTGGCGGTGGTGACCTTTGGCGGGGCTTACGCCGTGCTCGCCTATATGGCGCAGCAGTCCGTGGAGCATTTCGGCTGGCTGTCGGCGGGCGAAATGGC
>JANOBA010000383.1:0-1919 GCA_031411415.1 Novosphingobium sp. | reverse complement strand
CGTGGCAAGAAGGTCGCCGAAATCCTTCGGAAGCCCGAAGCCGAAACCGTGGAGGCCTGAACATGGCTGACAAGAAAACTGATGCGGTCAAGAAGACCATCGTCGTGAAGCAGGTGGCCTCGGCCGCCCGCCGCCCGGCTGTGCAGACCGCCACGCTCAAGGGCCTCGGCCTGAACAAGATGAACCGCACGCGTGAACTGGAGGATACCCCCTCCGTCCGTGGCATGGTGAACAAGATCAAACACCTCGTCGAGATCATCGAAGAGCGCGGCTAAGCTTCGCCTTGGCGTAGGGTGGGCAATCTGCCCACCGCCCGCTGACCATCAAACGCCCTCGCGGAAACGCGGGGGCGTTTTCTATTTCGTTCGGTCAACGACGGACGCAGCGCTGGCTTTCACAAGCTTCAAGAGAGCCGCGCGTAGAATATTGGCGAAGGCCGGACTGAATGCACCCATTAGCCGCCGGTCATCCCAGACATAGGACCGCTCGACGATATCAGTGTTGATCTCGTCCAGCATGACCCACTTCTGAACATGAGGTTCCAGCCCAACACGTCGGGATTCGATTTGCGGCACTTCGACGGCGTGTCGATTGGGCAACGGAGGCTGTGTGGTGATTGGCAGGATGAACACTACAGTCTCGCCCTGATGGGTTGCGACCGTGACGGCGATACAAACCGGGCGCTTCTTCCTACCCTCAGTCTCTCCAGCGTCCCGTTCCCGCTTCCACAAGAACGGATAGCGAAAAACCTCGCCCGCCGAAGGCTTAGATACCATCTGTTTCCAGATCCCGCTCAAGCCCTTCGATCATCAAGGCCTTCAGGTCCTTCGGCATCTCGTCCAGCATGTGAACCTGCTGGGTCGCCACACGCGTCAGCTGCTGATATTGGTCCATGCTCATCAGCACGAACTTTGGTTTCCGGTGCTTGGTAATCGCGATCGGCGACCTGATGGCGGCATCGAAAAGCTCGCTCGTGTGCCGTGTAAGGTCGGCCGCCTTGAACTCGGGTAGCTGAGACATGCTGTTTCCCTCCTGATGCTGACAATATATGTAATATCTGTATATTCTGTAAATGGTCTCTGGCAGGCGCCACAGGTAAATTTTCTCCATTCCTCATGCGGCTGCGATGCTACGCTTCTGCAGCGACTCAACCCGGCCCAGGGAGGGGCAGGGGGCCGCCAAAGGGAGGACCATCATGACCACCCACTACGCGGGCGGCTGCGCCCATGTCCATGTCACCGCTACTGCCGAGCCGATCGACAACCACGAATGCCACTGCAACGTCTGCAAGGGCGTGACCGGCCAGCAGCACACCCATGTCGCCTTCTTCAACCATGCCGACATCCAGGTCGACCACCCCGAGCTGATGAACCGGGTGCCCTTCAACAAGGACAACCCGGACGGTCCACTGGAGATCTGCGTCTGCAAGGAATGCGGGGCGGCGCTGATGCTGGACGACAAACAGGGCCGCATCCGCGTGGCCGTGCCGAACGTCATGGGCTACGACGACGCCAAGTTCCCCAAGGCCACCTACCACGCCTTCTGGGACGAGACGAAGGGCTATGCCGCCCCCACCGACGGCCGTCCGGTCTACGAAGGCCTCCAGCCCAGTTTCGTCTGGCCGCACCCCGCCTGAGGATCGGGGCCTGCCCCGACTCCACAGAAGTTAACACCACCCTAACAGAAAAACCTAACCCGTTGGAAACATTATACAAGCCCAGACTGTCCACCGTGGACAGCCTCGCCCTTGCTTTTCGTGTCCACCTCCTGTATCGCCCCCCGGTGGCCAGTCACGGCCATGAGAATCAAGAAAAGCCGCGGTCGTCCCGTTCTCGCTTCGGGGGCGCATCCGGCAAGGAGAAGCGAAATGAAACTGCATGAACTCGCCGACAACGAAGGCGCGGCGAAGAAGAAAAAGC
>JANOBA010000382.1:0-3565 GCA_031411415.1 Novosphingobium sp. | reverse complement strand
CGGTCTTGCCGGTCTGGCGATCGCCGATGATCAGTTCGCGTTGGCCGCGGCCGACGGGAACCAGCGCGTCGAGCGCCTTGAGCCCGGTCTGCACCGGCTCGCTGACCGACTGGCGCGGGATGATGCCGGGGGCCTTGACCTCAACGCGCATGCGCTTGTCGGCCATAATCGGGCCTTTTCCATCGATGGGGTTGCCGAGGCCATCAACCACGCGACCTAAAAGCCCCTTGCCGACGGGAACGTCCACGATGGTGCCGGTGCGCTTGACCTGATCGCCTTCGCGGATTTCGGCGTCAGAGCCGAAAATCACGACGCCGACGTTATCGGCTTCGAGGTTGAGCGCCATGCCCTTCACGCCATTGGCGAACTCGACCATCTCGCCGGCCTGGACCGAGTCGAGCCCGTGGATGCGGGCAATACCGTCACCAACCGAGAGCACCGAACCGACTTCCGAGACCTGGGCCTCGGTGCCAAAGTTGGCGATCTGGTCCTTGATGACCTTGGAGATTTCTGCGGCACGGATTTCCATGACTAACCTTTCATCGAATCTTTTGGCATACGGGCTTTTAGCCCTTCATCGCCTGGGCGAGGGAGTTGAGACGTGTACGGATGGAGGAGTCGATCTGGCGGCTGCCGATGCGGACAACCAGCCCGCCGAGCAGTTCGGGATCGACCGAGCTTCTGATCTTGATTTCGCGGCCTTCGCGCGCCTTCAGCTTGGCGGCGAGCGCTTTAAGCTGATCGGCCGAGAGGGCATGGGCGCTGGTAACGTCGGCGGTCACCTCGCCGCGCGCGGCGGCGGCGATGGCGGCAAATGCGCGGACAATCTCGGGCAGCGCGGCCAGCCGGCCGTTGGCGGCGAGCACGCCGAGGAACTTGGTGGTGAGCGCAGACACCTTGAGCAGCTTGGCCACACTGGCCACAGCCTGCCCGGCCGCAGCGCGGGTGACGCGCGGATTGCGAATCAGTGCGGCAAGGTCGCTCGACTCGCGCAGCGCAGCGCCCAGCGAATCGAGATCCTTCTCGACCGCGCTGACCGCTTTGGTCTCTGCCGCCAGATCATAAAGCGCCGAGGCGTAGCGCCCCTGCAAACTGGCCGTAATGCCGCCGGAAATATCCACGCGCGTCTTGTCCCTCATACAGGCTGGGTGTGCTGAATGGTGCAGCGACAAAAGAACGCCACGCCCCGCAGACGGGGGCGCGCCTAGCATCGGTTTTGCTGCGATGCAAGGTGGTGGCGGGCAGGTTTGTGCCATGGCTTTGCCCATTGCTTTGCCGATGGCTTTGAACGCAAGCCACGGGAAGCAATCGCGCAGGCCTTGCGCGAAGACCCTTGCCAGCCAAGGAGACCGCGCCATGATCGCCGCCACCATGATCGATACCCCCCCAATGCAAGCACCCGGCGATGACGAAGCGCGCTGGCAGATTGCGCTGGCCAAGGACCGGCGCTTTGACGGGCTGTTCGTGATGGGCGTTCATTCCACGGGCATATATTGCCGCCCCTCCTGCCCGGCGCGCGCGCCGCTTCGCCAGAACGTGCGCTTCTATACTGGCGCTGCGCAGGCCGAGGCGGCGGGGCTGCGGGCCTGTAAGCGTTGCCAGCCCGGAGAAGTCAGCCGCGAGGAGCGCGCGGTGCTGGATGCGATTGCCGCGATCAAGGCGGCGGAGCAGCCGCTGGCGCTGGCCGGGCTGGCCGCCGATGTCGGCTATTCTGCGACCCACTTCCAGCGCGTATTCAGCCGCGCGACCGGCCTTTCGCCCGCCGCCTATGCGCGCGCGCTGCGGATGGAGCGTGCTGGCGCGGCGCTGAGCGCGGGTGGGCGCGTTACAGATGCCATCTATGATGCGGGCTTCAACGCGCCGTCGCGTTTTTATGAGGCAAGCGAGAAATTGGGCATGGCACCATCAGTTTGGGCAAACGGGGGCAGGGGCGTGGCGATTCGCTGGGCGGTCGTGCCAACCAGCCTCGGGGCGATGTTGGTCGCGGCGACAGCCAAGGGCGTGTGCCGTCTGTCGTTCAATGAAGACCGCGAGGCGCTTGAAATGCGTTTCCCGCATGCCGAACTGATCGAGGGCGATGCGACGTTTGCCAGCCTGCTCGGCGATGTAATCGCGTCGGTCGAAAACCCTGCCGCGATGCGCGAGGTGCCGCTCGATGTGCAGGGCACGGCGTTTCAGGAAGCGGTGTGGCGCGAATTGCGCCGCATCCCCCCCGGCGAAACCCGCAGCTATGCCCAAATCGCCGCTGCGGTCGGCAAGCCGGGCGCGGTGCGTGCGGCGGGCAGCGCTAACGGGGCAAACAATGTCGCGGTGTTGATCCCTTGCCACCGCGTGATCCGCAGCGACGGCAGCCTGGGCGGCTATGCCTATGGGCTGGAAATCAAGCAAAAGCTCTTGGAGAAGGAACGCAAGCCGGAGTAGGCAGGGGCACAATTTTAGCGGAGATGACAATGCCCAGCCAGCTTCCCCCCGGTGCCCCTGCGACAATCGGCGAGGCCTTTGCGCATATCAATGCGCTGACCACGCCGACGGTTGACGATCTCAAAGTGATGGTGCTGCTCGAAGCCGCCGGGCTCGATCTTTATCGCGGCATGGCCTCGGGCACGGACAACGCCGAAGTCGCGGTGCTTCTTGAACATAACGGCCGTGAGGAAATGGCGCATGCCCACCGCGTTTCCAAGGCGATTCGGGCGATCAGCGGCGAAGACTTTGCCCCTCCCGAAACGGCGGACAATCCCTACCTTGGTGGGCCGATCCCTGCGCCGCCGGTGACTGCCGATGTGCTTCGCGGGCTGGCCCAGGGCGAGTTCGGCGGCGACAAGCTCTATGAAGTCTGGGCCGCCAATTGCGACAATGAAGAAGCCGCGCGGCTGTTTCGCCTAAATGGCAAGGAAGAGGCCGACCACGGCAACCGCCTGCTGGAAGCGGTGGCGCTGCTGGAAGCCTGAGCCTTCACACAAAACTATAAGGATCAATATCCACCGCCACGCGCACGCCTTGCGGGAAGCGCAGCGGGTCCAGCCAGCCGCGGATCACTTTCTGCAATTCACTGGTGCGCCGGGCGTTGATTAAAAGCCGATAGCGATAGCGGCCGCGCAGCATCGACATGGGCGCAGGCGCGGGGCCGTGGATGGCGATGTCGGGCAAGTCGGGCCGCGCACCGCCGATGGCGCGGGCGGCATCGCGGGCCTCGGCTTCGTCTTCGGATGAGACGATGATCGCCGCCCAGCGCCCGAACGGCGGCGCGCCGGCATCGCGGCGCATGTCGGCCTCTGCGGCATAGAAGGCGTCGCGGTCACCGGCAGCCAGCGCGGCGATTACGGGGGATGTGGGCGCGCGGGTCTGGATCAGCACCTGGCCGGGTTTGGCGCCCCTGCCAGCGCGGCCCGAGACTTGCGCGATCTGCTGATAGGTCCGCTCGCCGGCGCGCAAGTCGCCGCCATCGAGGCCGAGGTCGGCATCGACCACGCCCACCAGCGTCAGTTCGGGGAAGTGATAGCCTTTGGTGACCAATTGCGTGCCGACGATCACATCGATCAGGCCGGCTTCTGCGTTGGCGACGAAT
>JANOBA010000381.1:0-11467 GCA_031411415.1 Novosphingobium sp. | reverse complement strand
GAAATCATGATCGCATCGGCGCCAATTTCGACCGCGCGGCGTGCGTCGCCGACACTCATCACGCCCTTGAGGCAGAACGTGCCACCCCAGTCATTGCGGATGCGCTCAGCGGTTTTCCAGTTGAGCGACTGGTCTAGCATTTCGCTGAAATAGGACTGGATCGAGACCGACTTGGCGCTGCCTTCCTGCACATGACCGTCAAGCTGTGGCAGGGCGAATTTCTCCCGCATCACGTAGTTGAGCGCCCAAGCCGGCTTGGTGGCATAGGACAGCAACGAACTTGGCGTGAAGCGCGGCGGCGAGGAAAAACCGCTGCGCGCGCAACGCTCGCGTTTGCCGCCGACAATTGTGTCGACAGTCAGCGCGATGGCATCAAACTTTGCCGCCTTGCAGCGATCAATCATCGAGCGGTTAAGCCCTTCGTCCTTGTGGACATAAAGCTGGAACAGCTTTGGCGTGGAAACCATCGCCGCGACTTCCTCGATGCTCACCGTCGCGAGGCTGGAAATGCCGAACCACAAGCCGAATTTTTCAGCGGCGCGGGCGACGGCGCGTTCGCCTTGCCAGTGGAATACGCGCTGGAGCGCAGTGGGCGATAGAATTAGCGGCAGCGCCGACTTGCGGCCCATGATCGTCACCGAAGTGTCGATTTCCTCAACGCCTGCCAGCACGTCGGGCACCAGATCGCAGTCAGCAAATGCTGCTGTGTTGCGCGCTTTGGTGAGCTCGTCGTCGGCCGCACCGTCAATATAGTCGAACACCGGCCAGGGTAGGCGGCGTTTCGCGAGGCGCCGGAAGTCCTCGATATTATGGCAGTCTGTTATTCGCATTCAGGTTCGCTAGCGAAGCACACGCAGAAACTCAATTGCTGCGTGCAGAGGCTGCGGCAGGAGTGGCGGCGGTGCTAGCTTCGTTCTGTGCCTTCACCCGCCGGTAATCGGCGCACTTGCGGCTGATGAGCCATTCCTCTTTCGGAGTGCGCTTCTGGCCGTTCGGCAATGGGCCGCAAAGCACCTCGAGGCTGGCCATCAAGGCGGCATTCTGCGCGGCGATAATGTGGCGATCGGCGGGCCTTGCCGGATAGGCGCAGTTGCGCGTCTGGCCCACGCCTTTCAAGAAAGCGCGCCGGGCAAAGCCGGCGAGCACGGCTTCCTGCATCTGGCGCTGGCGACCGCTGGCGCCCGTGACCTCCCGGATAATTCCGCGGAAGGGAATGACGCTCGACGCCGCAAAATTGACCAGATCCCCGGCGGCGAGGCGGCTGCCGTTATCCTGCGGCAGGTCGATGTCCTTGCCCAGGGCAATGTCCAGCGCTTCGACTTTCGCGATGATCTGGGGGCATTGGGTGAGGCCTAGCAAACTGTAGGGGCTCTCGGTTGCTTCGATCAGCACCGGCGGGATGGCTTCCCGGCGCAGACCCAGATCGTCCATCGGCGTCTGGATCGAAGTTCCCGCAGGTGCGCTGGGTGTGGGGACGGGAGCAGGAGCAGGGGCAGGAGCAGGAGCAGGGGTGGCAGGCGCGGCACTGGCGGGCTTGGCGGGTTCAGCGGCGAGCACGGGGGCAGCAAGCAGTGCGATCGCGGTCAGCGAGGCCAGCTTTGCGTAAACTGTCGTCATTGCTCTGTTTCCCTGATTGATCACCGCCTGAGGTCAGCAAACGTATCGCAAGCGTCTTCGTTCCCGCTTTGCAGTCCCTTGCGCAGCCATTCAATGCGCTGCGCCGATGAGCCATGGGTGAACGAGGCTTCGACGGGGCGGCGGCCGGCCCCGCGCATCAGTACGTCGTCGCCGATCTGGTGTGCGGCGTTCAGCCCGCTTTCCATGTCGCCCGACTCCAGCCGGTCGCTGTTCTTCGCAGCCCAGACGCCGGCATAGCAATCGGCCTGGAGTTCGAGCCGGACCGAAAGCTGGTTGGCGCGGCCCGGGCTTTGCGATTGCAGCGAACGCACCTGGTCCGACATTCCGGTCAGCTTCTGGATATGGTGGCCATATTCGTGGGCGATGACATAGTCGCGCGCGAACTGTCCGCTGGCGCCCAGCTCCTGCTCCATCGTGCGATAGAATTCGGTGTCGATATAGATGCCGGAGTCTTCCGGGCAATAGAACGGCCCCATCGCGCTCTGCGCCGCACCGCAGCCTGATTGGCCGTCCTGGGAATAGAACACCAGCTTGGGCTGGCGGAACGCGACATTCGATTGCTGGAACACCTGCGCCCAGGTCTTGTTGAGCGAAGACAGCGCGTTGCAGGTCTGCTTGCTGGCCGCATCGATATTGCAGCTTTCGGTTGCCGAATTGCCGCCGGCCTGCGGTTGTGTGCTTTCTTGCGGGGCTTGCTGTTGCACTTGTTCGAGCCCGCCGATCATCTGGCTGGGATCGACGCCGAGAAAGTATGAGGCAATCAGGACGATCACCAACGTGCCGCAGCCCAGCTTGCCGCCGCGTCCGCCGGGCAAGCGCATGCCGCCCCCTGATCCGCCGCCGCGCTGGTCTTCGATGTCGACGGAATTAGGATCGAAATCGTCCAGCCGCATGCTTATGGTCCCCATTCCGCCCGCAGGAGATTCGCTCCCGCTGGCCGCGCTATCTTCATGGCAATCTAGCCCAGCCCAAACCGGAGTCGAGCAGCTTTATGACCAATCCAGCATTTCTGGCAGGCAAGCGCGCGCTGATCACTGGCTCGACTTCGGGTATCGGCCTGGCAATTGCCCGCGCCTTGCGCGTCGCAGGGGCAGAAGTGGTGCTATGCGGGCTGGGTGATCCGGATGAAATAGCTATCCTTTGCGAGGAGCTGGCCGCCCGGCATGTTGCGGGTGACCTCTCGCAGCGGACTGGAGTGGAAGCGGTGATGGCAGGCGCCGGGCCTGTCGATGTGCTGGTCAACAATGCCGGTATGCAGCATGTTGCGCCGGTGGAGCAGTTTCCGGTGGACAAATGGGACCGGATCATCGCGCTGAACCTGACTGCTGCGTTTGATACCTGCCGTCTCGCGGTGCCCCACATGAAGGCGGCGGGCTGGGGGCGGATCATCCAGATTGCCTCGGCCCATTCGCTCACCGCATCGCCGTTCAAATCGGCCTATGTCGCCGCCAAGCACGGGCTCGACGGGCTGACCAAGACCCTGGCACTCGAGCTTGCGACTCATAACATTACGGCCAATTGCATCAGCCCAGCCTATGTCTGGACGCCGCTGGTCGAAAACCAGATCCCTGACACCATGGCGGCGCGCGGGCTGACCCGCGAAGAGGTGATCCGCGATGTGATGCTGGAGCGCCAGCCGACCGGGAAATTCGTCCAGACGGCCGATCTGGCAGAGCTTGCGGTGTTTCTGTGCCGCGATGCCGCCGCCAATATCACCGGATCGAACATCACGATGGATGGCGGCTGGACGGCGCAGTAAAAAACCGGCGTGCGGCCACCTTGCCGCTAGGCGCGCTTGGTGTAGTCTTGCGCTATGTTACGGGTCGCAACAGGGATTTTGGGAGGCTGGATGGCACGCGCCTGCGCGGTGCCAACACTTTTGCTCGCCATTTTGTGGGTTGCCCCTGTCGATGCCGCCCCCCGGCGCGACCGCGCGCTGGAAGGCCAGCTGATGGCGCACATCACCGAACTGGCGAGCGATGCCTATCAAGGCCGCCAGCCGGGCACTGAGGGCGAAGCAAAGACGCTACGCTATCTGGGCAAGCAGTGGTTCGATATCGGCCTGGTCTCTGGCACTAACGAGCCCGGCAATGAATGGTTTGCCCCCGTCGCGCTGATCGAGCGCTCGCCGGCTTTGTCTTCGGCGCGTTTCAGCCGGCATGGCCGACCGCAATATACGCCAGCTGAAGCGGTGCTGGTGCTTACTTCGGGCCGCCGCAGCCTGATCCGCGACGCGCCGGTGTTGTTCGTCGGGCTGGCTCAAGGGGCGATGCCGCCGCGCAACGAGCTCGCCGGCAAGGTTGCGCTGTTGCTGGACGGCGGGGTGGAGAACAGCGAGCGGCAGAACGCCCTGTTGGAAGCGGGGGCTTCGGGCGTGATGACCGTACTTGATGGCGAGCGGACACTTGCCAACGTGCGCAACCGCCGCAACCGGCCGGGGTATGCGCTGGCCAGCGACAAGCTGGGCGGCGATCTAGAGGCTTTCATCACTGCGGCGGGGTTGCAGAACCTGCTGCAGGGCAGCGGCCGGACGCTGGCGGCGCTGGAAGCGGCTGCCGGGCAGCCCGAATTCGTGCCGATCCCGCTTGATCTCGCTGCTTCGCTGGAGGCCACCACCCGCGAGACGGCGATCAGCACGTTCAACCTCATCGGCAAGCTTCCGGGGCGCCGCCCAGGCAGCGGCGCGGTGTTGTTTCTGGCACACTGGGACCACTTCGGCATCTGCGGCCAGCCGCCTGCCGAGGACATTATCTGCGCCGGCGCTGTGGACAATGCCAGCGGCCTGGCTGCGCTGACCGAGATCGCCCGCAGGCTGGCAAAGGGCCCCCGGCCGGATCGCGACATGTATTTTCTGGCCACCACCGCAGAGGAGCTGGGCCTGCTTGGTGCCCATGCGTTCGCCGAAAATCCGCCGCTGCCGTTGAAGCAGTTCGTCGCCGCGTTCAATATTGACAGCATCGCGCTGGCCCCGGCGGGGACCCCGCTGGCGATCGTCGGGCGCGGGATGACGCCGCTCGACAGCCAGATCGAGATCGTGGTCCGGCGTGAGCACCGCACCATTGTGCCCGGCGATGCCGCCAACGCCTATGTCCGTCGCCAGGATGGCTGGGCCTTGATGCAGCACGACGTTCCCGCGGTCATGGTATCCAGCGCCTATGCCGACCTCGCGCGGCTCGAAGCCTTCTTCGAAGGCCCCTATCATCGCCCGGCAGACAACCTGAAGCGCGAGATCGAGCTGGGCGGCGCGGGGGAAGATGTGGCCTTTCTTGTCACGCTTGGGCGTTGGTTCGGCGATGTGCGCAAGGTGCGGGTGCCAGCGCGCTAACTCCCCGCCTTGTGCCCGGCGCCCGGTGCGGTTACATGGGCCGCCACGAATCTCCCGGGACACCCCGGAAAAGCTGGAACAGTGGCACCTATGGATATCCCCCTCGGCCTTACTTTCGACGACGTCCTGCTGCGTCCGGGCGAGAGCGATATCGTGCCCTCGATGGCTGATACCCGCACCCGTTTGACCAAGAGCATCGGGCTTAACATCCCGGTGATCTCATCGGCGATGGATACCGTTACCGAAGCCGACATGGCGATCGTCATGGCGCAGCTCGGCGGCATTGGCGTGCTCCACCGCAACCTTACCGTGGAAGAGCAGTGCGCAGCCGTCCGCGCGGTCAAGCGTTTCGAGAGCGGCATGGTGGTCAATCCGATCACGATTCATCCCGATGCCACGCTGGGCGAGGCGCAGGCGCTGATGCTGCTGCACCGGATCAGCGGCATTCCGGTGGTAGAGAATGGCGGCAAGCTGCTGGGCATCCTGACCAACCGCGATGTGCGATTTGCGGCCAATCCCGGCCAGCCGGTGCGCGAGCTGATGACGCATGAGGACCTTGCGACTGTGCCGCTTGGCGTTGGCCAGGAAGAAGCGCGGCGGCTGTTGCACCAGCGCCGAATCGAAAAGCTGCTGGTGGTCGATGACAAGTTTCATTGCATCGGTCTGATCACGGTGAAAGACATCGAGAAGGCCGTCAACTATCCCAATGCGACCAAGGACGGCGCTGGCCGGCTGCGCGTCGCGGCGGCCACCACAGTGGGCGACAAAGGCTTTGAGCGTACCGAGGCGCTGCTCGCGGCGGAATGCGACGTGATCGTTATCGACACCGCGCATGGCCACAACCGCGACGTTGCCCGCGCGGTCGAGCGGGTGAAGAAGCTGTCCAATTCCGCGCAAGTCATCGCCGGCAACATCGCCACAGCCGAAGCCGCAAAAGCGCTGGTTGACGCCGGGGCAGACGGTATCAAGGTGGGCATCGGGCCAGGCTCGATTTGCACCACACGGGTAGTCGCAGGGGTCGGCGTGCCGCAGCTGACCGCCATTCTGGAAGCCGCCGAGGAAGCCAGCAAGTCTGGCGTGCCGGTGATCGCCGATGGCGGCCTGCGCACTTCGGGCGATGCCGCGAAAGCTCTGGCAGCTGGCGCATCGACGATCATGATCGGCTCGCTGCTCGCCGGCACCGAAGAAGCGCCGGGCGAGACGTTCCTTTATCAAGGCCGCGCCTACAAGAGCTATCGCGGCATGGGCTCGGTCGGCGCGATGGCGCGCGGCAGTGCGGACCGCTATTTCCAGCAGGACATCAAGGACCAGATGAAGCTGGTGCCCGAGGGCATCGAGGGCCAGGTTCCCTTCAAGGGCCCGGCGCGCGATGTGATCCACCAGCTGGTCGGCGGGGTGAAGGCGGCGATGGGTTATACCGGCTCGGCCACCATCGACGACTTGCGCACCAAGGCGAAATTCGTGCGGATCACCAATGCGGGCCTGCAGGAAAGCCATGTCCACGACGTGACGATCACCCGCGAAGCCCCGAATTACCCGACCCGCTAGTGCCTTGCGAAGCGAGCACCCCGCGCCGGGATATTAATACGTGACTCCGGCTGCCCGAGTTCAAGCCGCCATTGAGATACTTGATCTGATCATTGTCGCCGCGCGCGGCAATGGTGCACCGGCTGACCGGATCATCACCGAATGGTTCCGCACCCGGCGCTTTGCCGGCAGCAGTGATCGCCGCGCGGTGCGTGAACTTGCTTATGGCGCGATCCGCAAATGTGGCGAAGTGCCACTGAGCGGGCGCGCGGCGATGCTGACTTGCGCAAAGGACGATCCCGCGCTTGCCGCGTTGTTCGATGGCTCGCCGCATGCGCCAGATCCGGTGGGCCCGGACGAGCGCTATGCCCCGCCCGGTCTCGCGCCGGCATGGCTGGAAAAACTGCTCGCATCTTCGGAAGTAGATGGCGACCTGCTGGGCCGCGCGCCGCTCGATATCCGGGTCAACACCATCAAGGCCGCGCGCGACACGATCGAACTGCCGCTGCCGGCTGAACCGACGGCCGCGCCGCACGGGCTGCGGTAGCCGTTCGGCACGCCGGTCGAGCAATGGGAGGTCTATCTTTCCGGCGCTATCGAAGTGCAGGACACCGGCTCGCAACTGGTCTGCGAGGCGCTCGCCGCGCGGCCCGGCGAAACCGTGATCGATCTGTGCGCCGGGGCAGGCGGCAAGACGCTGGCATTGGCGGCGGCGATGGATAATCACGGTGTGCTGCTCGCTTGCGACACCGACCGCGGGCGCCTCTCGCGCTTGCCGCCGCGCACGGCGCGGGCTGGGGCAGTGATCGTTGAAACCTTGCTGCTCAATCCGGGGCAGGAAGACAAAACACTGGTGGAGTGGCTGGGAACAGCCGATGCGGTGCTGGTCGATGCACCCTGCTCTGGCAGTGGCACTTGGCGGCGCAATCCCGAAGGCCGCTGGCGGCTGACCGCGCGCGAGCTGGATAAACTGAACTTGCTTCAGGCCCGGCTGCTCGATCTGGCGGCGCGGCTGGTGAAGCCCGGCGGACGGCTGGTCTATGCCACCTGTTCGCTGCTCGACAGCGAAGGCGCCGATCAGGCCGCCGCATTCCTCGCGCGCAATCCCTGCTTCCGCTCGGATCCGCTGCCGGAAAGCTATGGCAGCCCGCGCGGTTCAGGAAACCGCTTCACGCCGTATCGCGATGGGACCGACGGATTTTTCGTCGCGCGGCTGTCGTGCATATGATATTCATCTGAACTATGGTGATGCGGCCTCGAGTTTCGCTCAGTGCCGTTTGGGAGTTTGTGATGCGTTATTATTCCGCCGCGCTTGCGCTCTCGCTGCTGGCCGGCCTTACTGCCAGCGTCAGCCATTCCGCTCCATCCACTGTAATCGATCCGCGCGTTTCGGCGCTGCTGGCGCAAGGGCAGGGCGAGCTTGGCGCAAACCGCATCGATGCGGCGATCGATGCCTATGAGGCTGCGCTGACTATTCAGCCGGGCAATGTCGCCGTGATGCTGCAACTCGCCGAAGCCACCCGCCGCCAAGGCATGCAGGGCAAGGCGCTGCATTATTACCGGCTGGCGCTGGCCAATGAACCGCAGAATGTATCAGCGATTTCGGGCGAAGGCGTAACCCTGGTCGAAAAAGGCGCGGTTGACCGTGCGCGCCGCAACCTTGTGCGCCTGCGCGGCCTGTGCGGCGAAAACTGCGAGGCGACCCGCACGCTGACTGCCGCGCTCGCCAAGGGCCCGGCACCCCGCATGGTGAGCGCCGAGACGATCAAGCCCGAGCCGGTGATTACCGAGAACTGAGCCGGGACGCTCAGATCAGCGCCCGGAATTCCTCCAGAACGCTGCGATAGACGCGGGTCTTGAACGGCACGATCAGCTCGGGCAGCGTTTCGGGATCGGCCCAGCGCCATTCGTTGAATTCTGCCGGATCATGGGCATCGAGCCGCACATCGGCGTCCTCGCCGGAAAAGCGCGCGAGGAACCAATGTTGGCGCTGGCCGCGCCATTTGCCGCCCCACAGTTTACCCAGCAATTCTTCCGGCAGATCGTAGAAAATTTCCTCGCGGGTGCGCGCTATCACTTGGGCGTGGGTGGCGAGTACGCCGGTTTCCTCGGCCAGTTCGCGCAAGGCTGCCGCTTCCAGCTCCTCGCCGTCATCGACCCCGCCTTGCGGCATCTGCCAGAAATCGCCGCCGTCGGGCTGGCCGCGCGTGTCGATGCGCTTGCCGACGAAGACCAGCCCTTGCAGGTTTACCAGCATGATCCCAACGCAAGGCCGATAGGGCAGGGAAGAATAATCGTTCATTGCAGGGATCTCGTGAGGGCTGGGGAGGGGAATGGTTCAGCAAGGTGCAAACATCTTGGGCACAAAACAGCCCTGACAGTCCCTAATCGTCGGTTTGGTGCTTGACTAGACGGGCTAGGGGGCGTTTTGCCCAAGTTCGCGTATCTGACCCTGACAGTTTTTCTCGATTGCAAGCAGGGAACAGATGCCTAGGGGAGCAATCGGCGGCCGCTTCGCGCCGCGCACAGAGGACGATGATGGCGACTATTCTGGCCGATGGCGATTCTGCGGTGACAGTCCGCGACAGTGCTGTTCCCGAAACGGTGGTAGTGCGCTTTGCTGGTGATTCCGGTGATGGCATGCAGCTGACTGGCGGGCAGTTCACCCTGTCCACTGCGCTCGCGGGCAATGACCTGGCGACGTTTCCCGATTTTCCTGCGGAAATCCGGGCGCCACAGGGCACTCTGTTCGGCGTTTCGGCCTTCCAGATCAATTTCGGCTCGACCGACATCACGACTGCTGGCGACGCGCCCGACGTGTTGGTGGCGATGAACCCGGCGGCGCTGAAGACCAATGTCCAGGCGCTCAAACCCGGCGGCCTGATCATCGCCGACACTGGCGAGTTCACCAAGCGCAACCTCGAGAAGGCTAAATACGAGGTTAGCCCGATTGACGACGGCAGCCTTGCCAAGTGGGATGTACTGGCTTTCGATATAAGCGCGTTGACCATGGAGTCGGTTAAGCCGTTCGGCCTGTCCAACAAGGATGCGCTGCGCTGCAAGAATATGTGGACGCTGGGCCTCGCGCTGTGGATGTTCGAGCGTGACCGTCAGCCACTGATCGATTGGCTGCGCGACAAGTTCAAGAAGAACCCGCTGCTCGCCGATGCCAATATTGCCGCGCTCAATGCCGGCCATGCCTATGGCGAGACTGCCGAGCTTTCCGGCCCGATCAAGCAGCTTCATATTGAACCGGTGGCATCGCCGCCGGGGCTTTATCGCACGGTAACGGGCGCGGAATCGGTCAGCTATGGTCTGGTTGCGGGCGCGCAGTTGGCAGGGCTCAAGATATTCTTCGGCGGTTATCCGATCACGCCGGCATCGGCGATCCTGCACAATCTCGTCAAGATGAAGGAGTTCGGGGTCACCACCTTCCAGGCGGAAGATGAAATCGCGGCGATCTGCGCGGCGATTGGTGCGTCTTATGCCGGGCAGCTGGGTGTTACGTCGTCGTCCGGCCCGGGCATTGCGCTCAAGGGCGAGGCCATGGGCCTTGCGGTGATGACTGAGCTGCCGCTGGTGATCGTCAATTCGCAGCGCGGCGGGCCTTCGACCGGCCTGCCCACCAAGACCGAGCAGAGCGACCTCTATCAGGCCGTCTATGGCCGCAATGGCGACGCGCCGATCCCGGTGGTTTCCTGCCGCTCGCCGGGTGATGCGTTCGATTGCGCGATTGAGGCCGTGCGCATCGCGGTGCAATTCATGACCCCGGTGATCCTGCTGACGGATGGCTATATCGCCAATGCCGCCGAGCCCTGGAAAGTCCCCGATCCCAATACCTTCACGCCATTTCCGGTGAGCTTTCTTGCAGAAAAGAACGGCCCTGTGGTGCTGCCCTACAAGCGCGATGCCAAGGGCGTGCGCCCGTGGATCAAGCCCGGCACACCCGGCCTGATGCACCGCATCGGCGGCATCGAGAAGGGCATCGACACCGGCGCCATCGACTATGGCTCCGATGTCCACCAGATCCAGACTGACGCCCGCAAGGCCAAGATCGACGGCGTTGCACAAAGCATTCCGGCGCAGGAAGTTTCGGTGGGCACTACCTCTGGCAAGCTGGCGGTGGTCGGCTGGGGCTCGACCTATGGCCCGATCCTGCAAGCGGTGCGCCGCTCGCGGGCCAAGGGCCTCGATGTCAGCCACATTCACGTCCGCCACATCTGGCCTCTGCCGGCGAATTTGGGCGATCTTCTGAAGGGTTACGAGAAGATTCTCGTGCCGGAGATGAATACTGGCCAATTCAAGACTGTGCTGCGCGATCAGTATCTGGTCGACGCCAAGCCGCTGACCAAGACCAGCGGCCAGCCGTTTACGATTGCCGAGCTTGAAGCGGCCATCGGTACCTTTTTCGATGGCATTCCGGGCAACGAGGGCGGCGAAGTCACGGCAGACGACACCCAGCTTCCGACAATCAAGGCAGCAAATTCATGAACGACATGACCCCCATCAAGGTTGAGACCACGCTCAAGGATTGGGAAACCGATCAGGAAGTGCGCTGGTGCCCGGGCTGCGGCGACTATGCGATTCTCAAGGCGGTGCAGCGCACTTTGCCTGAACTCGGCGCCGATCCTGCCAAGACCGTGTTCGTCTCGGGCATCGGCTGCTCCAGCCGCTTCCCCTATTATGTCGAAAGCTATGGCTTCCACACCATCCATGGCCGCGCGCCTGCGTTCGCCACCGGCATCAAGCTCGCCAATCCCGAGCTGGACGTGTGGATCGTGACGGGCGATGGCGACGGCATGTCGATCGGCGGCAATCACACGATGCACATCCTGCGCCGCAACCTCGATTGCCAGATCCTGCTGTTCAACAACGAGATCTATGGCCTGACCAAAGGCCAGTATTCGCCGACCAGCCGGCTGGGCACCACCAGTCCGACGACTCCCGGCGGATCGGTGGATCGGCCCGCACGGCCAG
>JANOBA010000380.1:0-7688 GCA_031411415.1 Novosphingobium sp. | reverse complement strand
GATTCTGAAACCCGCGCTGATCCAGCGCGCCGCCGCCGAGCTGGACAAGCTCGCGGCTGCAACCGCCAGCGCTGGCCCGGCCATGCTGGTCGGCTCGGTTTTCGTGCGCGACGGCGCGCTGCACAATGGTGTGGCCCTGCTCGATCAGGGCAAGATCGCCGCTGTCCGCTTTAAGCATGAGCTGCCCAATTATGGCACTTTTGATGAAATGCGCCTGTTCCAGCCCGGTCCGCTGCCCGAACCGATCGTGTTCCGCGGCACGATGATCGGGCTCCCCATTTGCGAGGACATCTGGCACGCAGACGTCTGCAAGCACCTCGCCGATTTCGGTGCCGAGCTGTTCATCTGCATCAACGGCAGCCCTTATGAGATCGACAAAGACACGCTGCGCATCGATGGCGTTGCCAAGCGCCGCGCCGCGGCCACCGGCTTGCCGCTCGCCTATCTAAACCGCGTCGGCGGACAGGACGAGCTGGTGTTCGATGGCGCCAGCTTCGTGGTCAATGGCGACGGCAGCCTGCCAGTGCAGATGAAGGACTGGGAAGAACAGGAAGTCACCACCCACTGGACCAAAACCGCCAAGGGCTGGCGCTGTGACAAGGGCGAAGTGGCGGCGCTGGCCCAGCATCCCGAGGATATCTATTCGGCGATGGTGCTGGCGTTCCGTGACTATGTGAACCGCAACAAGTTTCCCGGCGTGGTGCTGGGCCTGTCGGGCGGGATCGATAGCGCGATCTGCGCCGCGATTGCCGCCGATGCGCTGGGCCCGGATCGGGTGTGGTGCGTGATGCTGCCAAGCCGCTTCACCGGCCAGCTCAGCCTCGATCTCGCCACCGAATGCGCGAGCATGATCGGCTGCCGCTATGACACCATCCCGATAGCGCCCGCTGTGGCTGCGTTTGATGAAATGCTCGCCGGCAGTTTCGCCGATGCGCAAGTCGATATCACCGAGGAAAACGTCCAGAGCCGCATAAGGGGCGTGACCTTGATGGCCCTGTCGAACAAATTTGGCCCGATGCTGATGACCACCGGCAACAAGAGCGAGATGAGCGTCGGCTATGCGACGATTTATGGCGACATGGCGGGAGGCTACAATCCGCTGAAAGACGCCTACAAGATGACGGTGTTTGCGATCAGCAAGTGGCGCAATGCCAACAAGCCGAAGATCGGCCTCGGCCCGGATGGCCCGGTGATGCCCGAAGGCATCATCACCCGGCCCCCCAGCGCCGAACTGCGCCCCGATCAGAAGGACGAGGATTCGCTGCCTCCTTATCCCGTGCTTGATGGCATCCTGCTGGGCCTGATCGAGCATGAAAAGAGCGTCGAGCAGCTGGTTGCCGAAGGCTTTGAGCAGGGCACCGTGATCCGCATCGAGCGACTGCTGCATCTGGCCGAATACAAGCGCCGCCAGGCCCCGCCGGGGGTTAAGCTGGGATCGAGGAATTTCGGGCGCGATCGGCGTTATCCGATCACCCATGCGTTCCGGACGGGGTGATAATGGAAAGCTGGTTCTTATCGCTGCTCTCCGGACTAATCGGCGCCATCATCGGTGGCTGCTTAAGTGCTTGGGGTGCCGTGAAGGCAGTTCGCGCAATCCAATCCGATCTCGAAAATGATGAACTGCGACGCCAACGCGTAGATTGTTTTGTGAGATTGATGGGCCTGCGTTTTACAATCACCGAAGATAGTAGTGTTAAGAGCGTTGAATCTTGCTCTCAAATGATGTTTGAATTAAATCGCGCCCCGGCCCTCTGGTCTGCAAATCCAAAGATATTGAGTTTGATCAGAGATGTTATATCTGGCCAAACTCCTGAAAACATTGTTCGACTGCTAAGAGAAATCTCTAATTCAATGAGTATCAATTTTGACGGACTGTCTGATGACGACTTGAAAAAGATTTTCATCGTAAAGCCACGTAATCTCGAATGATGATCACCACCCGCTTCGCCCCATCGCCCACGGGCAATCTCCATGTCGGCAATGTCCGCACGGCGCTGCACAACTGGTTGCTCGCCAAAAAGTCTGGCGGGCGTTTCCTGTTGCGCATTGATGATACCGATGGCGCGCGCAGCCGCGAGGAATATGTCGCGGGCATCAAGGCCGATCTCGAATGGCTGGGGCTGAGCTGGGACGGCGAGGAGCGCCAGTCCGCCCGCTTTGATCTCTATGAGAGCGAATTTCAGCGGCTGGTTGCCGATGCCCGCGTCTATCGCTGCTATGAGAGTGCGCAGGAGCTTGATCTCAAGCGCAAGGTGTTGCTCGGGCGCGGGCTGCCGCCGATCTATGACCGCGCGGCGCTGCGCCTGAGCGAGGCGGATCATGCGGAGAAAGCTGCCGCTGGCGAGATGCCGCACTGGCGCTTCCTGCTGGACCGGGACAGCGCGATCGAATGGACTGATGGCATCAGAGGCCCGCAGCATTTCGATCCGAGGGCGATGAGCGATCCTGTGGTGCGCCGCGCCGATGGTTCGTGGCTCTATCTGCTGCCTTCGGTGATCGACGATATTGCCATGGGCATCACGGACGTCTTGCGCGGCGAGGATCACGTCTCGAACACCGCCACGCAAGTGCAGATGTTCGGCGCGCTGGGGGTGCATGGAGATTCTGGGCCGCCGCGCTTCGCCCATGAAGCGCTGCTGGTCGGCAGCGAAGGCAAGCTCTCCAAGCGGCTCGGCTCGCTGGGCATGAGCGAATTGCGCGAAGCCGGGATCGAGCCGGAAACGATCATCGCGCTGCTGGCGCGGCTGGGCACGGCTGATCCGGTCGACCCCGCGCTGGGTGCCGGGGCACTCGCAGCCAGCTTCGATCTCTCTCTCTTTGGCCGCGCGCCCGCCCGCTTTGATGAGGCAGAGCTGCACCGGCTCAACGCTGCGGTGGTGCACCACTTGCCCTATGCGCGCGTCGGGCATCTACTTCCGGCCGGGATGAGCGAAGCCGGCTGGGAAGCGATCCGGCCCAATCTCGCGCATATCGGCGAGGCTGTTGAATGGTGGCAGGTGGTGACCGGGCCAGTTACACCGCCGAGGTTCGAGGCGGAGGAAATGGCTTACCTTGCCGCTGCGGCAGACGTTCTGGCCAGCACCGGCACCGACTGGGGGGCGCTTACCGCTGCGCTGAAGGAAACATCCGGGCGCAAGGGCAAGGCGCTGTTTCTGCCCTTGCGTCAGGCACTCACCGGGCATGACCACGGCCCGGAAATGGCCGCGCTGTTGCCGCTGATCGGGAACGATGCGGCGTTGGAGCGGTTGCGCGCCGCTGCTTCAGGCTGATTTGCGCGGCAGGATTTTCTGCACGGTGTGGACGACCATGGCGGTCAGCGCACCCAGCACCAGCCCAGCAATCGCCGATAGCACCGCATAGGTAAGCCAGCCCAGAATGCCGCTTAGCGCTCCGGTGGCCTGCTCCACGGCCTGCTGCGCCGCATGGGCCATATCCGACGGCCCATGCAGGCCCAACTCGTGCGCCCCGTGCAGGATGATGCCGCCGCCAACCCACAGCATCGCCAGCGTGCCCACGGATGACAGCAGCGTCAGCAACAGTGGCATCGCACGCAACAACAGGTGGCCGAGCTGGCGCGAGGCGGCGTCCTTGCGCTTAGACAGGTGCAGCCCGGCATCGTCCATCTTCACGATGGCCGCCACCGCGCCATAGACCAGCGCGGTGATCACCACCGCGACCAGCGCGAGGATGATAGCGCGGGACAGTAAGGGCTGGTCCGCCACTTCGGCCAGCGCGATCGCTATGATTTCCGCCGAGAGGATGAAGTCGGTGCGGATCGCGCCGGCAATCCGCTCGCGTTCGAATTCCGCCATGTCTGTAATCACGTCGCCCAGCGTCTCGCCGTGCTTGGCCCCGCCGAGCTTTTCCAACACCTTTTCCGCGCCTTCGAAGCACAGGTAAAGCCCGCCGAGCATCAGGATCGGGGTGATCGCCTGCGGCAGGAACACGCTCAGCGCCAGCGCGGCGGGCAGCAGGATCAGCAGTTTGTTGCGCACCGATCCCTTGGCGATCTGCCAGATGATCGGCAGTTCGCGGTCAGGGGTGAATTCAGTGACATAGCTGGGCGTGACGGCGGCATCGTCTATCACCACGCCCGCCGCTTTGGTCCCCGCCTTGGCGGCCGCTGCGCCGACATCGTCAAGCGAAGCGGCGGCGACTTTGGCGATGACGGAAATATCGTCGAGCAGGGCAACGAGGCCGGAAGGCATTGCGGAGTTCCCGTGTCAGGAGGTCAGAAGCGTCCGCCATCAATGAACACCCGCTGCCCGGATGTGAAGGCCGATTCGTCCGATGCCAGATGGATTGCCAGCCCGGTGCAATCGCTGTTGCGCCCCACCCGGCCCAGCGCAGTGCGATCCAGCATGCCGCGCGCGCGCAGCAACGCCTCGTAATCTTCCGCATTGCCGCCGGTGGCGACGGTGCCCGGGCTGAAGGCATTCACCCGGATGCCGCCTTTGCCCCATTCATGCGCCATGTAGCGCGTCAGCAGCGCCAGCGAGCCCTTGGCGAGGCCATAGGCGCTGTAGCCCTCAATGGGATCGACCCCGGTGGACGAAATGGTGGTGATCACGCTGCCGCCGCCCGCCGCCATCATCCGCGGGGCAAGGCTGCGCATCAGGCGAAGTGGCCCCCAGACAATCGTCTGCTGCTGTTCGAGATAGTCGGCCTCGCTGGTCGTCAGCAGCGTGCCCATGTTGGGTTCGGGCGGCTGGCTGGAGAGCAGGACGACATCGATTCCGCTGAATGCCGACCACGCCGCGTCCGCCAGCCGGTCAATCGCGGCATCGTCGGTAAAGTCACAGACCACGGTCTTGGCCCGCCGCCCCAGAGCGCGCAATTCATCCGCGAGTGGTTCGAGCTTTGCGGCGGTGCGCGTGGTCAGCACCAGATCGGCGCCCTCGGCGGCAAATGCGCGCGCCAGATCGCCGCCGAGCAGGCCGCCCGCGCCGGTTATCAGGGCGCGTTTGCCGGCCAGCCGTCCCGCGCTGCTCATGCTGCGCTCATCGGCCCGACCAGTTCGATGAAATGGCCTTCGGTATCGGCGATAACTGCCGCGCGCACGTTGTGTTCGGGCCGGTTCTGTCCTGCGCGCACCACCGTGCCGCCATGCGCCACACAGGTCGCGCATGTCGCATCGACATCGACATCGCTGAAGGTCAGCCATGCCTCGCCGGGAAAGACTGGGCGCGGCGGCGGCGGCAATTCGATAAAGTGGCTGAGGATCAGCACATGGCTGGTCATGTCGCCGCTGGCCGAAAGCCAGACCTGGGACTGGTGAACCTCTTCCTCGCCGCCCTGATTGCGCCCGACCACTTGCAGCCCCATCGCCGCATAGAACGCTTCGGCTGCAGCGATATCGCCGACGATCCGCTTGGTGAAACGCATGGCAATGGTCATCGGGTGGGTTCCTGCAAATGGGGGAGGAAACAAGAGTTCCGCAAAAGCGGGAGCTTGGCAAGGCTTGCCATGGCAAGCGATTGGCGGGCATGAGCGCAGCAGCTTGATCGCATCGGGGCGGCAAATCGTGGGGGACAGTCATTTGGCCACGCCGGCAAGATATCGCGCGGATATTGATGGGCTGCGCGCAGTCGCGGTCGGGCTGGTCATTGCCTACCATTTCCTACCGGCAGCGGTGCCTGCCGGATATGTCGGGGTCGACGCCTTCTTCGTCATCTCCGGTTTTGTCGTGACGCGCTCGATCCTGCATGCCGAGACGGGCAGTCTGGCAAAAGACCTTATCGGTTTCTGGCGCCGCCGGTTCCTGCGCATCTTTCCGCCGCTGGCACTGATGCTGGGCATAGTTGCGCTGCTGGCGCAGTGCGTCTTCCCGCCCTTCCCGTTCATCCCGGCCAATGCAAATGCGCGGACGGCGGTTGCCGCCCTGTTCGGCCTCAGCAATCTCTATCTCGACCGGATTGGGCTCGATTACTTTGCCTCGAGCGATACCAATTTGTTTCTGCATACCTGGTCGCTGGGGGTCGAAGAGCAGTTCTATGTCGCATTCGCGGTGATTTTTATCGTGGTGCTGCCTGCGCTGAAGGCGGCAAGGTTCCGGCTGCCGATTGTCGCCGTTCTGGCCGTGGTTTCGTTGCTGCTGTGTGCCTGGGTTTCGCAGCGGCATCCCAGCGCCGCGTATTATTTCCTGCAATACCGGTTCTGGGAGATTGCAATCGGCGCGCTGCTGGCGCTCAGCCGGCTGGCGCCGCTTCCCCGCGGCGCCGGATGGTTTGCCGCCGCAGTGCTCACCGTGTCCGCGATGTATACCTTCAGCGATGGCTTTCCGCTGATCAACCTGCTGGCGGCCACCAGTGCGACGGCGCTGTTGATCTGGAGCGGCGAGAGCCGTCCTCTGGCCGTGCTGGCGAGCCGTCCGTTCGTGCAAGTCGGGCTGATCTCCTATGCGCTCTATCTGTGGCACTGGCCCTTTGCGGTGTTCACCAAATTCACCATCGGGACTGGTTTTCTCGGCATATCGGCGGCGCTTGTCGCGACGGTTCTGGCTGCGCTGGCCTCCTATCATCTGGTGGAGAAGCGCTGGCGGGGGCGCGGCAATGTCATCGCGGCGGGCACGTTTGTCGCGCTCTTCGGCGGCCTTGCGGTCGTCATGGCGGGTCTGGCCGTTTTGCGGCCGGGCATGGTCTATGCCGGCAGCCAGCAGAACTGGGAGCAGGAGTGGCGCCAGGGCGATGGCTATGCCTATGGCGGCGTTATCACGACGCAGTGCATGCTGAGCGATGGCAGCGCCGTGCCGGGGCAAATTCCGCAGTCTTGCGCCAAGCCGGGAAAGCGCAATTTCATCGTGCTCGGCGATAGTCAGGCGCAGGCGACGTGGGGCATGTTCGATGCAGCGGCGAGGGCGGGCGAGATCGGCTTCGCCAGTCTGGTCCACAGCGGTTGCGGCCTGCAGGATTCCGGCCGGCCGATTGCGGCATCCTGCAAGCAGTATTGGGATGCCGCCCCCGCGCTTGTGCGGCAGGCTGCCCGGCAGGGGGATGTGGTTTTTCTCGCAACAGCCTGGGATGCCAAGAAAGGCCTCGAGCCGCTGGCAGTCTCGCGGCTCCGCGCGATTGCGGCTGCGGCCCGGGCCAATGGCGCGGCTCTGGTCGTGCAAACCGCATTGCCGGCCTTCAAGCGGCCCGGATTCCTGTGCACGCAGGAATGGTTCCGGAGCGATTACCGGGGCTGCGATGAGCCGATGAGTGAATATGCCCCGCGCAAACTCGCCATCAATGCGGGGCTACGGCAGCTGGGCCTGAACATCTGGGATCCGCAGGCATTCCTGTGCGAACCAGGCACCTGTCACAGCATAGCCAGGGGCAAGCCGCTGTTCCGCGACTATATACACCTGTCCGAGCATGGCAGCCGGTCAATGGGTCAGGCCTTTCTGGCGCAGATGGATGGCGCGGGGGCCAGCTTGGCTCCGGCACGCTAGGCCGGGCCGCACACCAATCCCGAATCGGCCTTGCAATCCCGTGCATTTCCGCTAATGGCCCCGCTTCCCGTGGCCCGAACAAGACTTGGCGCCGCTGGAAACCAAGAAAGCCGGAGGGGCCCCGCAATCGTGCGGAACAGCCAGCGATCGGTTCGAATAGAGAAAGGCAAAGCATGCCGCTTTACGAGCATGTCTTCCTGGCACGCCAGGATCTGAGCCAGGCGCAAGTTGATGCGCTGGCCGCAAACGCCACCGC
>JANOBA010000379.1:0-11046 GCA_031411415.1 Novosphingobium sp. | reverse complement strand
CGTTCCACGAATGCAGCAATTGCGGCGAGCTCAAGCGGCCCCACAACCTGTGCGGGGCCTGTGGCCACTACAACGGGCGCGAAATCCTCGCGCCCAAAAGCTCGGTTGGCGGGCTCTAAGCCCTCAATTCCCGGACATTAGCAGCCAATGAGCCTCCCGCGTATCGCCGTTGACGCGATGGGCGGCGATGAGGGCGTGCGCGTCATGGTCGAAGGCGCGGCGCTGGCCCGCCGCCGCCATGATCGTTTCAAGTTCCTGTTGGTCGGCGATGAAGCGCGCATCAAGGCGGCGCTGGAAGGCCATCCGAATCTGCGCGCGGCCTCCGAAATCCTTCATGCCCCCGATGCGATCAGCGGCGAGGAAAAGCCCAGCCAGGCAATCCGCCGCGCCAAGACCACTTCGATGGGCATGGCGATCAATGCGGTGAAAGAAGGCGCGGCTGGCGCTGCGGTCAGCGCGGGCAACACCGGCGCACTGATGGCCATGGCCAAGTTATCGCTGCGCACCATGCCGGGGATTGATCGTCCGGCGCTTTCCGCGCTGCTGCCCACGCTGGGCGAAAACGACGTCTGCATGCTCGATCTTGGCGCCAACACCGAATGCAACGCGCGCAATCTCGTGCAGTTTGCGGTGATGGGCGCGGCCTATTCGCGGATCGCCACGGGGCGCGAGAAGCCGCGGGTGCGGTTGCTCAACATCGGCACCGAGGATATCAAAGGCACCGACGCGCTGCGCGATGCCGCCGCTATCCTCAAGGCATCTGAAGGCGATCTGGCGATGAGCTTTGATGGCTTCATCGAAGCCGACAAGCTGTGCCGGGGCGAAGTCGATGTCGTCGTCTCAGACGGATTTTCGGGCAATATCGCGCTGAAGGCCGTGGAAGGCACCGCGCGGTTTGTTGCCGATCTGCTGCGCCGTAGTTTTGCCTCGTCACTGCGCTCGAAACTCGGCTTCCTGATTTCGCGGCCTGCCACCGAATTGCTCAAGCACCATCTTGATCCCAACAACCACAATGGCGCGGTGTTCCTCGGGCTGGGCGGCATTGTGGTCAAAAGCCATGGCAGCGCCAGCGCGCTGGGGGTGGCCAATGCCGTGCACGTCACTGCGCGCCTGCTGGAAGAGAGCCTGACCGAGCGGATCACCGCCGATCTGGCGCGAATCCATGCCGATAGCCAGGCCGCCGCAGGAGCTGCCCAATGACCCGTCTCTCGGTCCTGATCGGCACTGGTTCGGCCCTGCCGCGCCGCGCGCTGGGCAACGAAGAGCTGGCGAAAATGGTCGACACCAGCGATGAATGGATCGTCGGGCGCACCGGCATCCGCAACCGCTATATCGCCGCGCCCGACGAGACCACTTCCAGCCTTGCCACTGCCGCCGCCCGGGCCGCGATTGACGCCGCCGGGATCGAGGCGAAGTCGATTGACCTCATCGTGCTGGCCACCGCCACCCCGGACCAGACCTTTCCCGCCACCGCGACCATCGTGCAGAACGAGCTGGGCTGCAACGGCGGGATCGCCTTCGATGTCGCGGCAGTGTGCTCGGGCTTTCTCTATGCGCTGGGCGTTGCCGATTCGATGCTGCGCACTGGCATGGCAAACCGCGCGCTGGTCATCGGCGCCGAGACTTTCAGCCGCATTCTCGACTGGGAAGACCGGGCAACCTGCGTATTGTTTGGCGACGGCGCTGGCGCCGTCATTCTCGAAGCGCGCGAGGGAGAAGGCGAACAGCCGCGCGGTATCCTGGCGACCAAGCTGCATGCCGATGGCGCGCATAACCAGCTGCTCTATGTCGATGGCGGCCCTTCCACCACCGGCACGGTCGGCAAACTGCGGATGACGGGCAGCCAGGTTTTCAAGCACGCGGTGACCAATCTGGCCAATGTGCTGCGCGAAGTGCTTGAGATGACCGGGACGGACGCCTCCGAGATTGACTGGGTCGTGCCGCATCAAGCCAATGCCCGCATCATCGAAGGCACCGCGCGCAAGCTCGGCCTGCCGATGGATCGGGTGATCATGACCGTCGACAACCACGCCAACACTTCTGCCGCGTCTGTGCCGCTGGCACTCGATGCGGCGATTCGCGACGGCCGGATCAAACAGGGCCAGCTTGTCGTGCTTGAGGCGATGGGTGGCGGCTTCACCTGGGGCGCCAGCCTGCTTAGGATCTAGGCCGCAGGTTCGATTCCACGCCCCCCGTTTTTGGCCGGTTTTTGGTCGTTCGGCAGCCGGCAGCAACATATTGCATTTGCTTTGCATTGCCCTATGATTTTGGTTGCTTCCAGAGCAGCGGAACGTCAGGGGAATAATCGCATGCGCTCCATGGACACTTTGACCCGGGCCGAAATAGCCGAGGCGATCAATCGCAAGCTCGGTTTGTCGCGCACCGAATCGCTGGGAATGGTCGAATCGATCCTCAGCCACATGAGCGATGCGCTGGCCAAGGGCCAGAACCTGAAAGTTTCCGGCTTTGGCACCTTCCTGCTGCGCGACAAGGCGGAGCGAGTCGGGCGCAATCCGAAGACCGGCGTGGAAGTGCCGATCACCCCGCGCCGGGTGCTGACTTTCCGCGCCAGCCAGATGCTCAAGGACCGCGTTGCGGGCAAATGAGCGATGCGGCGCCGCCTTTTGCTTTCGCTGACGGCAAGGCGCCTGATGCCTTGCGCACCATTGGCGAGGTTTCGTCCGGCCTGAACATTCGCCAGCATGTGCTGCGCTATTGGGAAGAACAGTTTCCCATGCTGCGCCCGCTGAAGCGCGCCGGCGGGCGGCGCTATTATCGCCCCGAGGACGTCTCGCTGGTGATGACCATCGACCGGCTGGTGCATCACGAAGGTTTCACCTTGCGCGGCGCGCGTCAGGCGATTTCCGGCGGCGGGGGCAAAACTGCGTCACAGGCTCCGGCTGTTGCGGCTGGACCGGCAGGCGCATCAAGCGCGGCACCGCAATTGCGCGCAATCCGCGACCGGCTGGCAGCGGCGCTCGCGGCGACCTGAGTTTTTTCACTAAGTCCCGCTCAGCCTGAGCGGGCTTCGAGTGGGCAGTTCAAAAAGGTCACCTCTCTCAATCCGCCGGATCGGGCCCCAGCGCGGCATCGAGATCGCGCGGGCGCACCAGATGGACCAGCCGCGCGCAGCCGGCATCGGCCTGATCCCATGTCGCGATATCCAGTTCCAGCACCGCGAATGCCGCAGTGGGGAACTTTTCCTCGACAATGTCGCGCAACGGGTTCGATCCGTCATCGGGCACGAGATCAAAGATCAGGTCCTCAAGCCCCGGATTGTGGCCGACCATCAACAGCATGGTGGGATCGCCTTCCTGTTCGCGCAGCAGGTCGAGCAGGCTGGCTGAGCTGGCGAGGTAAATTCTGCGGTCCCAGCTCACCGAATAGGTTTGCCCTATCGCCTGATAGCCAATCTCGATTGTTTCAGCGCAGCGGGCAGCTGGGGAGGAAATGATCCGCTCCCAGCGAGTGCCCGAATCGCGGCCGAAATCGAGGATGTGCTGGCCCATGCGCACTGCCCCGCGCCGTCCGCGCTCGCTCAGCGGACGATCGAAATCGCGCGCGCGGGGATCGGCCCAGCCCGATTTGGCGTGGCGATAGAGGCCAAGGGTCTTCATGTTTGGCCAAATTTCTTCATGTTTGTAACGCGTCTCGTTTGATGGGGGCCGGATCAGAAACACCGGCGGCGACGCGTTGTAAAGCCTCGTCCAGCGACAATCGCCGCACTGGAGTGCCCGGCGGAAAGGCCGAGAGTAACCGTGAGGGGAAAGCGGCAGAGAGCACGACAAAATGCCCGCGGTCGCCACTGCCGCGAATCAGCCGTCCGAAGGCCTGCGCGAGGCGTGCGCGGATGATCCGGTCGTCATGCGCGCCGCCGCCGTCTGGCGAAGCCATTCGCCGCGCGCGGTGGAGGATGGATGGCTTGGGCCAAGGCACTTGTTCCATCACCACCAGCCGCAGCGAATGGCCGGGCACGTCGACTCCGTCACGCAGGGCATCGGTGCCGAGCAGTGAGGCGCGCGGATCGTCGCGGAAAATATCGACCAGTGTGCCGGTGTCGATCGGATCGACATGCTGGGCATAAAGCGGCAGCCCGCCGCGCGCGAGGCGGTCGGCGATGCGCCCATGCACCGCGCGCAGCCGCCGGATCGCGGTGAACAGCCCCAGCACGCCGCCATCTGAGGCCTCGATCAGCCGGCCATAGGCGCCCGCCAGCGCGGCGAGATCGCCCTTGGTCACATCAGTGACAATCAGCACTTCGGCCTGGGCGGCATAGTCGAACGGGCTGTCGAAGGAGGTCAGATGCGGGGTGACGCCGATATGGCCGGCGCCGCTGCGCTGGAGCGCCACATCCCACGCGATGCCGCCCTGCCCGGCCCCGCTTTTGCCTTCGCCGCTTTTGCCTTCGCCGTTTTTCAGGGTCGCCGAAGTCAGCATCACGCCATGCGCCGGTTCGAGCACGACATGCGCAAAGGGCTTCATCGGATCGAGCCAGCGGCGGTGGATGCCGACATCGAATTCGCGCGCGTCGGAGCGTTCGAGCGCCAGCCAGTCGATAAAATCGGGGTCCGCTGGGCCGCCCATCCGCGCTAGCAGCGCTTCCCAGGCGGCGATCAGGTCGATCCGCCAGGCCAGCGAATGGCGCGCGCCTTCGATGCGCGAGCGGCCCTGACCGTCGAGCCAATCGGGCGGATCGGCGAGCATTGCCTCCAGCCGCACCCCGAGCCGGATTAGCGGGCTGCGCAGTTCGGCCAGCGCGCCTTGCGCGGCGGCGGCGCATTCGACGAAATCACCGCCGAGTTCGGCGGCCTCGGTTTCCAGCCCATAGCCCGCTTCCTGTCCGCCGCTCTCGTCGCGCGCGTGGACCATGCTGCGTACCGCCGAAAGCAGGTGTTCGAGCGGGCCTGAGGGGCATTGCTCGGCGAGGCGCCCCAGCCAGCCGTCGCCGGGCAAGGCTTCGGTGGCATGGGCGGCGGCGGCGATGGCCTTGGCGCCGGCCTCGTCATAGCTCGCGACATCGGCGAGCCTTGCGGCAAGCCCGCGCCGCCGGCCTTTCGATCCTTTTTCTGGCCCCATCACCCAGCGGCGCAGCTCGATCAGCTCCGCCCCCGTCAGCGCGGCGGCGAAAGTTGCGTCGGCGGCTTCGAACACGTGGTGGCCTTCGTCGAAGATCAGCCGGGTCGGGCGCTGGGCAACATCGCGGCCCCGCGCGGCATTGACCATCACCAGCGCGTGGTTGGCGATCACCAGATCGGCCCCGGCAGAGGCGCGGGCGGAGCGCTCGATGAAGCATTTGCGGTAGTGCGGGCAGCCGGCATAGACGCATTCGCCGCGCCGGTCAGTCAGCGCCGCCACCCCGCGCTGGCGAAACAGCGTGCCCAGCCAGCCCGGCAGATCGCCGCCGATCATGTCGCCGTCCTGGCTGTATGCCGCCCAGCGCGCCACCAATTGCGCCATAATGGCCGCGCGCCCGTTGAAGCCGCCCTGCAGTGCATCTTCCAGATTGAGCAGGCACAGGTAGTTCTCGCGGCCCTTGCGGACCACAACAGGGCGCGAGCCATCCTCGCGGCGACGCGGCCAGGCGCGTTCGCTTTCGTGGCGCAATTGCCGCTGCAATGCCTTCGTGTAAGTCGAGACCCAGACCGTGCCGCCTGACTGTTCGGCCCAGAGCGCGGCTGGCGCAAGATAGCCCAGTGTCTTGCCGATGCCGGTGCCGGCTTGCGCCAGCAGCACATGCGGGCTGGCGTCCTTGCGGCGCGGGGCGAACATTGCGGCAGCCTCGGCGGCATAGGCGCGCTGGCCGGGGCGCTGCTCGGCTCCGGTGCCGGTCAGCTCGGCCAGCCGGGCGAGTACGGCGGGTTCTTGCAACACGACTTGCGCCGGCTGGGGCCGCTCGGGCGCTTCCTCCCATTCGGGCAGGCGGGCAAAGAAACCGCGATCCGCCTTTTCCGGCCGATCGATGTGCGCGGCCAGCAGAGGCGCCCAGGGCCAGCGATGGCGCACAAGCGCTTGCAGCGCGCTCCAGGCGCCGTCGCGTGTCTGCCAGTCCGCAGCCTCGCATTGGCCGAGCAGCGCTTCTGCGGCTTGCTGGAGCAGGCGCGGGACATCATCTTCGCGTTCAGGCGGCGCGAGACCAAGCGCCGCTGCCAGCCCCTTGGGCGTGGGCACCATGAAACGCGCCGGATGGACGAATGCAAACAGTTCGAGCAAATCGAGCCCGGAAAGATCAGGATAGCCCAGCCGGTTGGCAACCAGCGGCGCCCCCAGCATCAGCAGCGGCGCATCGGCCGCCGCCATGATTGCCTCGCCCTTGGCTAGCGTGCGGGTGAGGCCGGATGCGTCGCGCAGCCAGCAGCCACTGTGCGAGGCGTGGAGGGCAGGGAGGGAAAGACTCACGCAATCCTGTTAGAACGAAAATAGAACGTAGGACAAGTGCATTGACCGACGCTATCGCCTGAATGGCGCTGCAAGCTGGTGCAAAAACGACTGCGCGTGCTGGTTCTCACCTTTGAGGCCAACTGCCACGGACCCGCTCTCAGGCTTGGCAAAGGATCCGAATGCCCGGTCCCAAATTACCACAATATCGCCAAAATTACTGTCATGCTTCGCTCTTTCTTGTGAATGGTGAACAAGATGCAGGCGCGGGGTCACCAAAAGCCATTCCAGTATCCGTGAAACTTTCGGCGGCAGTCGGATCGCCGCATGGTGCCAGAATGACGCGGCCAGCAGCACGGCATTGACTGCCGCGACCATGCCCACCGAGGGCCCGAGCGCGATCACGATTGCAGCCGCCAGCGGGGTTGCGATCAGGCTTTCGAACGGGTGATTGCGCAGGCCGGTCGAACAGTCGATCAGCGTGTCGGTATGATGCACCTTGTGCATACGCCACAACAGCGGCGAGGCATGGAGACTGCGATGGAACCAATAAGCAGCGAAACTGCGCGCCGCCAGCAAGGCAATGAACGACGCCAGTGGTGGCCAACTGGCCAGCAACCCGGGACCGGACCAGATGGCCGTAAGCATTGTCGTCAGCGGCAGCAGGGCGGCCAGCCCAAAGTTGACTGCGCCCAGTCCCCAGTTCGTCGAAACTCTGGACCACTCCGACACGCTTGCATGATCTCCGCGCATCGCCTCCTCCAACGCAAGCAGTGCGGCAAAGCAGACAATTGCGAAAACAGACGACCCGGACATTAAAGTTTCCGCATTTCGAACTTGCCCATTGTCGAGCGATATGAGAGATTTTACTCAACACCCTTGAAGTACACTGCCAGTGTCTCATGGTTGCAGGAGGATTGAAATGCGCAAGGCAATTGGTTCAAATCTGGGCTTTGGCCTGGCTGCTCTTTTGACCACGACCCCCGCCTGGGCTGGTGCGCTTCCCGTGCCGGAACCAGAAGTGGCCGGCGGGCTGCTGGCCGTTGGCCTGCTTGGTATGGGCTACCGATTGCTGCGCCGCCGCTTTATGCGCTGAGCTGAAGGCACCCGGTTGCAACCAATGCTGAAAGCGCTCGGCCGTGACCGGATTCACTGGTTCGTGGTCGTGGCGGTGATTGCTGCCTGCAATGGCTATGCCGCAATCATCTTCGATTCGATTCGGCAGCGCGGATTCATTGGCGCCCTGCTTGCGGGGTTTGCCGTCAGTCCGGTTTTCTGGTTCGCGCTGCTGGTCGCAGCCGTGATCGCTTTTGCGCCTGATGACGTCACGCCGATGCGGCGCGGCGACGGGCTGATCATCGCGGTTATGGCGATTCTGGCGCTCCTGCCGATCCAAGCCGCTGCGGCAGTGGCATTGTTGATTGCCGCAATCTGGATGCTGCTGACTTCGCCGCGCGCCAGTCGCGGCCGCCGGGTCGGGGCAGTTCTGCTGGCGCTGACGACGTCTTTGATCTGGGGCCATGTGATGCTGATGCTGTTAGGCGACGTGCTGGTCCGTCTCGACGCGCGCTTTGTCGCCTGGCTGGCCGGTTCCACAGCTCACGACAATCTCGTCGATTTCACCTCCGGTGGAGGCAACATGATGATCGCCTATGCCTGTTCATCGCTGCACAATATGACCATGGCGATTCAGATGTGGGTGGCCATGACCGCGCTTTTGCGCATTCCTGTGGGTCCGAAGTCCTTGCTCGTCGGGCTGGCCGCCGTGGTCGCCAATGTCATGGTCAACGGGATACGGCTGACAACGATCGCACATGATCGTGCGGCCTATGACTATTGGCACATTGGAGCAGGCGGGGCGATGTTTGCCTGGTTGGCGGTCGTGGTGGTCGCGTTTGTCGTCATGTTTGGTTGCTATGCCCTCGCGCCGCGCCGCGTTTAGCCTGCTGGTGGTCGCCGGCCTGGCGATCACGCTCGGGGCCAAGGCTCTGGCGCCGAACAGCGATTTGCAACTGGACGAGACTGCCTACAGCCCCACGCTTGTGACCTTGCTAAGAGGTCAGGGATTTGCTGCGACTATCGAGCCGCGGGCTTCAAATTCTGATGTCGTCGCGGCGCGGGGGGCCTGCCGGCTCAGGGCGCGGATGCAAGGCGCCCTTTTTGGGCTGGCGGCCTTCAGATATATCACGCAGGATTTGCCAGCGCCCGCATTTCGCTATCGCGGGGCATGGTCACAGGATTTTCCGCGCGGCAGATATGAGATTTTGAGCCGCCTGCAATGGCTCGGCGTGCGCTATGGCATGGTGCAGGGTGTCGAAATTCCGCTACTGGTCGCCGCAAGCCGGGAATGCAATCTTTCGAAAATCGACTTCGGCTCGCAGCGGGCGCCAGCCCGGGGCAGTTGAGGATTTGGCGGTCTCGCCTCGTTCGCACTTGCGGAATGCGGGCAGAGGCGCGAAAGGCGCAGGCTATGACTGACGCCCAACTTATCAACGCCGCACAAGTCTCTAAGGCCTGGCCCTTCGAAGAGGCCCGCAAGCTGGTGAAGCGCTATCCGCAGGGCAAGCCCGATGGCAGCGCAGTGCTGTTCGAGACTGGCTATGGCCCCAGCGGCCTGCCGCACATCGGCACTTTTCAGGAAGTGCTGCGCACCACGCTGGTGCGCCGGGCCTATGAGACCCTCACAGGTGGCGCGCCCACGCGGCTGGTGGCGTTCAGCGACGACATGGACGGCCTGCGCAAGGTGCCTGACAATATTCCCAATCAGGGGCTTTTGACCGCGCACCTCGGCCATCCGCTCAGCCGCATTCCCGATCCGTTTGGCCGCTACGCAAGCTTCGCGCATTACAACAACGCGATGCTGCGCGAATTTCTCGACCGCTTCGGGTTTGACTATGAATTCGTCTCGGCCAGTGATCGCTATGAATCGGGTGGCTTTGATGAGGCGCTGCGGGGTGTGCTGCGCAATTTCGACGCGATCATGGCGGTGATGCTACCGACCTTGCGCGAGGAGCGCCGGCGCACTTATTCGCCGGTGCTGCCGATCTCGCCCTCGACCCTGCAAGTGTTGCAAGTGCCGGTCACAGTCGTCGACGCCGAGGCCGGGATCGTCCGCTTTCACGACCTTGGGCAGGACATCGAGCATTGCATTTTCGGCGGGCAGGCCAAGCTGCAATGGAAAGTCGACTGGGCGATGCGCTGGACGGCGCTGGGGGTCGATTATGAAATGTGCGGCAAGGATCTGACGGACTCCGTGCGCGAAAGCGGCAAGATCGCCCGCGTGCTCGGCGGCCGCCCGCCGGAGGGGCTGATTTACGAGCTGTTCCTTGATGAGAACGGCGAGAAGATTTCGAAGTCCAAGGGCAACGGCCTGACCATCGACCAGTGGCTGACCTATGGCAGCGAAGAAAGCCTCGGCTTCTACCTGTTCCGCGATCCCAAGAGCGCCAAGCAGCTGCATGTCGGCGTGGTGCCGCGCGCGGTGGATGAATACTGGCAGTTCCGCGAGAAGCTGGGCGAACAGCCCATCGAGCAACAGCTGGGCAATCCGGTGTGGCATCTGCTGCGCACCAATGGCGAGCTACCGGGAGCGGGCGACAGCTTGCCCGTCACCTATGGCCTGCTGCTCAATCTGGTCGGCGTGCTGGGCGCGGGGGCAACGCGCGAGCAGGTGTGGTCGTATCTCGGCAACTATGTCGCCGATGCGAACCCCGCGGCGCATCCCGAGCTTGACGTGCTGGTGACTTCCGCGCTGGCTTACAACCGCGATTTCGTCGCGCCGACGCTGGTCCGCCGCAAGCCCGAGGGCGGCGAGGCCTTGGCGCTGGCGGCGCTGGACGAGGCACTCGCGGCAACCAGAGACGATACCACCACCGAGGAAATCCAGAACATCGTCTATGCCATCGGCAAGGATGAACGCTTTGGCTTCGAACAGCTGCGCGACTGGTTCAAATGCCTGTATGAGACGCTGCTGGGCTCCTCCGCCGGGCCGCGCATGGGCAGCTTCATCGCGCTTTATGGCGTGGCGAACACGCGGGCGTTGATTGCCGAGGCGCTGGCGTAAATAGCCTTATTCTCCCCTCCCCGCCGGGGAGTGGGAGTAGATCAGGGACTGGGCTTGCCCGCCCCCCCGCCCGTTCCTGCCCCGGCCCGCTCCTGATTAAGTGCGAACAGGCGGGCGAGCACGTCGTCGTCGCTCATCCCCCCGGTTGCCGCATTGCGCCATTCCTCGCCCCAGCCATAGGCATCGGCCACGGCCTGATCCAGCGCGGCGTGGGCATTCGCCAGCCACTGGGGCCGGGCGTTATAGAGGTTGGTGAGGGTGCGCTTCTTCAGCTCCTTCGCCGCTTCCTCGTCGCGTGGCAGAATACGGTCGGGATAGCCGGGAACCACTTCGGGCACGCCCACCACCAGATCGGCGGGGTTGAGCCAGTTCTCACGCAGTTCATTGAGCCGCACGGCGGCGGCGGCGATGGCCTGCGCGCGGGGATCGTCGGCGTAGTCGGCGGCGGGGATGTTGGGGGTGAGGCCCTCGGGGAAGGGGAAGGTTTCGAAGGTGGTCGAGGGGGTGTACGTCGGGTCGTTGCCGACTCCGATCCACTGTCCGAGCTTCAAGGACCAAGACTCGTGAAACCTAGAGGAGAGGATGCCAAAGCTCGTGAAGTCGTCGCG
>JANOBA010000378.1:0-2629 GCA_031411415.1 Novosphingobium sp. | reverse complement strand
AGGCGGCGCTTACCGTCTATCTCATGGGCACTTACAGTGATCGCCAAACCGAAGCAGATGCGCTGTTCGCCCGGCTGGGCAGGTACACCATGGGCAAGGGATGCCTCTACATCAAGAAGCTAAGCAATGTGGATATGGAGGTGTTAGAAGGATTGGTCGCCATGAGTTGGGAGCGGATGAACGCGCAAAATCCGGCTTAGGTGAATTTAACAACTGGGCCTCAAATGTAACGGATCGCCTCGTCGGATGAACTTGCCCTGCCTCCCGCATTGGCATTGGGGCGACTGTAGACTCGCCCAGACACTAAAATTTAAGATGCATTGACTAATTCCTTCAAGTTCTTGTGACGTGCCTCGCGCGGCCATTTATAGAGTAGTCAATTTTGTCCGGAAATGAAAGCAGAGTGTTGAGTCTTCCGCGACTCATGCAGGCGAGTGCGACATTGGCCTTGTTCGCAGGGTGGGCCGGGTTCATTGCCTATGGCTGGGACGAGAACCCGGTCGGTCACCGCGCAAAGTTCTTTGTCGGCCTGCGCTCGCTGATAGTCGATGCCATGGGTGAGCGTGACGCCGTGATTTCATGTCTGGGTGTTGGACTTGCATTGGCGCTGCTGGTCTATTTCGGTCCGGCGCGTAAAAACCAGCCGTAACGATGAGGCCCGCAATGAGCGATCATATCTGGATTTCCAAATCGTTGTTCGATGTCAGTAACTGGCGGGCTTTGACCAGCGACTTGGTTGAGCGCGACAAGGCGGGCGCGATCGCTTGCGGTGATGGAAATGACAAAGGTGAATCGCTCGGCCCGGAGTGTTTCCCAACTGCGATCTGGCCAGCCGACAATGCCCGGAAGAGCGATACGTCGAAGGGCAAAGACTTCTTTTATGCCGGCACGCATTGGATTGTGTCCGGGCGTTTTGCGCAGTTGATGCAGGACTTCGAAATGGGCGGCACGCACTTCTATCCGGTGCAGTTTCTGCATGCCGACCGGCAATCGCCGGTAGGCGGAGAATGGTTTTGCCTCAACTTCGGTAACGTGAAGGATGCGTTGCTGCCAGATAAGTCCGTTGGGTTGGTTCAGCCATCATTGAGACGAGCTATTTGGCGAATCTCAGCAAGTATTGACGATCACATCGCCTTCTCATCAGCGGCCTCGCAGGGCGCAGACCTGTGGTTCGATGCACGCTTGAAGCAGTCCTTCTGCCTCAGCGCCAGGCTTGGCGATGCCATGATCGAGACCGGCATCATCAAAGGCTTCAAGGGCATGGGAGAGCTGATCAGGGCGCGCATCGTTTGAAGCTCGGCTAACACACGAATGGGAAAGCTGTTTCTACAGCACCGAACTCACCAACATTGATCTAGTGGTGCTCGAGGACCTCGTCCGGCTCAGCTGGCAATCGATGGACATGCGCTATTCGAGCTAACTAAGCCGCAACCGCCAACCTCATGCCCAACGCCCGCGTCACCTTCATCAACGTATCGAGCGTCGGGTTGCCGTTTTCGCCGAACGCCTTGTACAGCGCCTCGCGCGAGAGGCCGGTGTCGCGGGCGAGGGCGGTCATGCCGCGTGCGCGGGTCACGGCGCTGAAGGCGTGGCGGATCAGCGCCGGGTCACCGTCCTCGAACGCGGCTTCGAGGTAATGGCGGACATCGGCATCGGAGCCGAGAAACTCCGCCGCGTCCCAGGGTTTTGTCGCGAGTGCCATCTGCCTTACTCCAGTTCCGAAACCATGCGGATCGCGGCCGCAATGTCCGCGCTTTGACTTTTCTTGTCACCGCCGCACAGCAGGATAACGATCTCGCCTTCGCGTTCAGTGAAATAGACCCGGTAGCCCGGTCCGTAGTCGATCTTCATTTCGCGCACGCCGCCGGTCAGGTTGCGGTGCAAGCCGGGATTGCCCAAAGAGAGCCGGTCGATCCGGATCGCAATCCGCGCTGCCGCCGCGCGATCGCGCAAGTCTTTGAGCCACGCCGCGAAAGTGTCGGTGCGGATTACCGTACTCATGGAAGCTGACTAATCCAGTTCGTAGAGAATGTCAACTATAGTGCACAATTTTGAACTTCGGATCGATTGACATTTGGCCAATCATCCCGATCTTGGCCCTTGCAACAACAGCGGGGCGGAGTAGCAATGGCCAGTCTTTGGACGCGTGCGGCGGAAATGGCCGCGAAGGCCCCGCCGACCCGCAACCGTTATGTCGATTTCCTCCGCGCGCTTTCGATCATGGCGGTGGTAGTCGGGCACTGGCTGGTCGCCGCGCCCTATATGCAGGGCGATGCGGTGCAGGGCGGACACTTGCTCGGGATCCTGCCATGGACCCAGTGGCTGACCTGGGGCTTTCAGGTGATGCCGGTGTTTTTCCTCGTCGGCGGGTTTTCCAACGGGATGTCGTGGGCGGCGAGCCAGCGCAACGGCGGCAAAGACATCGGCATTTGGCCCGAGTGGTTCGCGGCGCGGGTGCAGCGGCTGATCTCGCCGGTGCTGCCGCTGTTCCTGATCTGGACGCTGGTGGCGCTATTCGGCACAGCGGCAGGGATCGAGCGCGGGATCGTCAAGATGGCAAGCCAGCTGGCGCTGATCCCGGTGTGGTTTCTCGCGGTCTACCTGATCGTCACAGCCTTGGTGCCGCTCA
>JANOBA010000377.1:0-19203 GCA_031411415.1 Novosphingobium sp. | reverse complement strand
CAGCGGCCAGTGGTCGCTCTTGCGTTTTTTGACCACCAGCCAGCCTGCCACCAGCAGCATTGGCAGGGTGATCAGCAGGCGCAGCCCGAAAATCCG
Source organism: Novosphingobium sp. (assembly GCA_031411415.1). GTDB lineage: Bacteria > Pseudomonadota > Alphaproteobacteria > Sphingomonadales > Sphingomonadaceae > Novosphingobium. The sequence continues at coordinate 19,107 of JANOBA010000377.1, read as the reverse complement.
CAATTCCTGCCAGAACATCGCCTTTTCATAAGCCGGGAAGGCACTTGCTTGCAGCCGACTTTGTTGCTCGTTCAGCTCGCTCTCACGCTGATTGAGCGGCAGGGATTCGCTTTCCAGTGCGTCGATGGCGGATTGCACCGCGCGTTCATTGCCCTTGAGTTGCTCCAGCTCGCGCGTGCGGGCCAACACTTCGGGATCCTGCTGCGGATTGGTGGTTGCAGTGCGGGTCTGGATCCATGCCTGAAAGGTTTCAGTGCCGGTTTGCGAGGCTTTCTGTGCCTGTTCGAGTTGCAGCCGCGCAACCGCCAGCTTGTCATCACTCGCGCCGCGCCGTTCCTGAATGGCGCGCAATTCGTCGCGAATTTTCTTCGACGTGGCAGTGTCGGCGAACTCTTCCTGCGTAACCTGGCTCTCCACCTGCGGCAGGTCGCCGATCACCAGATTGCCCAGCCCGACGATAAAAGCGGCAAGGATGATCGAGACCACCCACATGGCTATCCCGAACGCCTTCTCCGGCACACGCACACCCTTGGCCATGATCCGCCTTCTCCTATTGAGCCTCGAGCTTAGCCGAACGGCACGCCCAGGAACATCGACCACAGATCGCCCGCGAGCAGCACGAGCAGGCACATGGCCGTCGCCTCGATCGCTATGCGGTAAAGGCTCCAGGGCCGGTGGCCTTTGCGCTCATCGAGCCAATAGACGTTGGCGAAAGTAAACAGAAAGCCCATCGCGTAGAACAAGGTGCCAATGCCCAGTTGGCGCTCCAGATCCTCATACCAGGCATAGCTGCCCTTGGGCTGGCTGACGAACAGCATGGTCTCCAGCCACGCCCAGAACAGCGCGGTTGAGATGACGCCAAGCGCGAAGGCGATGCGCCCGGCGGTTACTCCCATGCCTACGCCGATCCGGTAAAGCCGCCGGATCAGAACAATCGCGCCAATATGATAGACCGTGAAAAAGCCGACTGAAATCGGATACATGCCGATGGGCACGCGCTTGTGTTCGGCCAGCGCTGTCGCCTGATCCGAGCCAAGCAGCACGGAATCGAAATACCAGCTGACCGCGTCGTATTTGTACCGCATGCCCAGTGTGTCGAAGAAATATTCGGTGCCGAAATAGGTCAGGAAAAAGATGACCACGGCGAGATAGAGCTGGAACTTGAACCACCACTGCTGCCAGATGGGCAATGGGCTGCCGCGCCGCAGCCATAGGGGCAGCAAAACGCAAAACGGTAGCCAGACAAGGAACCCGGCAGCCAAGTTCTGCCAGTTGCCGGCAATGCTGAACCCGGTGCGCGAGGTGATCGCGCTGATGATGAAGAATACCGGGATATACCAGAGGTAGAGCTTTTCGGCCCATGCGCGGTCGTCGTTGTCGGATAGCCATGTGCGCGGGCTGAACGTGCGCGTTTCAGGCGTGTCATCGGTGTATGTGGTTGTCATCGTGCCCCTCCCAGGAGTTGCGGGAGAGTTGCGCGAAAAGTGGCACGACGTCAATAGAGGTAGCGGTTTATGGCCAGTCGTCGGGGCGCCTCTTCGAGATTGACATTTCAGTTGACAAAATGGACTTTATATGGTCCATGCAAGATGGCATCTCGGGTGCTGTTCTGTTTCCATGATGGCGTGATTTTTGCGCTGCATGGTTTTATCAAGAAAACGAAAACGACCCTTGATTTCAATATGGAAATCGCCCGCAACGGCAGAAGGAATTGGCTAATGGCTGACAACAAACATAGCGGTTCGACGCTCGACAGCTTTCTTGAAGCAGAAGGCGTACTGGGCGAATTCCAGGCGCGGGCGATCAAGGAGGTTATCGCATGGCAGCTGGCCGAGGCGATGAAGGCTCGCAAGCTTACCAAAACGGCGCTGGCTCTGCTGATGAAGACCAGCCGGACGCAGATCAACCGGGTGCTTGATCCCAATGATGGCAATGTGACGATTGAGACATTGCAGCGCGCGGCGGCGCTGGTGGGGCGAAGGGTGCAGTTGGAGCTGGTTTGAACAGCCCAGAACGTCAGAGGAATTGTTTTAATTCCATCCATTGCGATTGCTTGCGTTCGACAGACATCGCACAATAGGCTGCACTGCTCGATGGCAGATTTATGAGAGTTAACTTGGTGGCGCTGTCAAACTGCTTGCGTCCAATAGCAGCAGGCTTACCTCCATTAAAAGCGATCGCTCTCAGTGCAGGAAGAGACTCCGCCAGTTCGCGGAGCGGATTCGGACGATGCTCGCGTATGGCGGCGTCCAGGCTGCCTTCTCGATGTGCCGTCATTATGACATCCCAAAGCCCGATCCCGGCGGCACGGAGGGCTAGCAACCGCTTTGGATAAGGCAGCGCCTTCAAATCCGAACCAACGACGGCGCCGATCAGACGCCAGAACTGGTTGGTTGGCTTGGCATAATATTCGCCACGTTCGAGCGAGAGGTCTCCGGGCAGACTTCCAAGAACGATAACGCGCGTTCGCTCATCGACCACGGCTCCGAAGGATTTCTTGAGAGCAGAAGCAGGCCTCACCCCACCAGCTCCCGCACATCCGTCAACCGCCCGGTCACCGCCGCCGCCGCTGCCATCGCCGGGCTTACCAGATGCGTCCGCGCGCCGGGCCCTTGCCGCCCGGTGAAATTCCGGTTGCTGGTCGAGGCGCAGCGTTCGCCGGGCGGGACTTTGTCGGGGTTCATGCCGAGGCACGCCGAGCAGCCCGGTTCACGCCATTCGAGACCGGCGTCGGTGAACACTTTGTCCAGACCTTCGGCTTCGGCTTGCGCTTTCACCAGGCCGGAGCCGGGGACGACGATGGCCCATTTCACGTTCGCCGCCTTGTGCCGTCCGCGCAGCACATCCGCCGCCGCGCGCAGGTCTTCGATGCGGCTGTTGGTGCAACTGCCGATGAACACATTCTGGACTTCGATATCCTGCATCCGCGTGCCCGGGGTCAGGCCCATGTAGTCGAGGCTGACTTGCGCCGCTTCCTGCTTGGAAACATCGGCAAAACTGCCGGGTTCAGGCACCACGCCGCCGATCGCGACGGTGTCTTCCGGGCTGGTCCCCCAGGTGACGGTCGGCTGCACGTCGCTCGCCTGAATGACAATCGACTTGTCGAATTTCGCGCCTGCGTCAGTGGCAAGGCTCCGCCACCAGACGAGGGCCTTGTCCCACTCGGCGCCCTTGGGCGCATAGGGGCGGCCTTTGAGGTAGGCGAATGTCGTCTCGTCAGCCGCGATCAGACCGGAGCGTGCGCCGGCCTCGATGCTCATGTTGCACACCGTCAGCCGGCCTTCGATGGACATGTCCTCGAACGCCTTTCCGCGATATTCGATGACATGGCCGGTGCCGCCAGCCGTGCCGATTGCGCCGGTGATGTGCAGCGCGAGGTCTTTGGGCGTGATGCCGGAGCCAAGATCGCCTTCGACGCGGACTTCCATGGTTTTCGACTGCTTGAGCAGCAGGGTCTGCGTCGCCAGCACATGCTCGACTTCGCTGGTGCCGATGCCGAAAGCCAGCGCGCCAAGGCCGCCGTGGCAGCTGGTGTGGCTGTCCCCGCAGACAATGGTCGCGCCGGGCAGCGAAAAGCCCTGTTCGGGGCCGACGACGTGGACAATGCCCTGCTCGGCGTCGGAATCGCCGATGTAGCGGATGCCGAATGCGGGGGCATTGGCTTCGAGCGCGGCCAATTGCGCGGCGCTTTCGGTGTCGGCGATGGGAATGCGCGCGCCTTCGCCATCGCGCCGGGCAGTCGTGGGCAGGTTGTGATCGGGCACCGCCAGGGTCAGGTCTGGCCGGCGCACCTTGCGGCCCGCAAGACGCAGCGCCTCAAAGGCCTGCGGGCTGGTCACTTCGTGGACCAGGTGGCGGTCGATATAGATCAGCGAGGTGCCGTCATCACGGGAGCTGACGACGTGGGCGTTCCAGATCTTTTCATAGAGGGTGCGGGGTGTGTTGGTCATGGTCTTGGCGACCTAGTAATCCGGCTGGGCAAAGGCAAGGTGCGAAGCTGCGCTCATTCCGCCCGCGTCCAGATCCAGCCGCCGCAGATCGTCAGCACCGCAACCGAGACCAGGACCCAGGGAAAGCCGATGGTGAGCCCGGTGAATACCACACCTGCCGCCATGGCGCCAAGCGCCGCCACTTTCGCCCGGCGGCCAATCGCCTTGCGCTCGCGCCAGTCGCGCAAGCTTGGCCCATAGTGCGGATGATCAAGCAGGCGCTGTTCCCAGGCGGGGTGGCTGCGCGCGAAGCAGAAGGCGGCGAGCAGCAGGAACGGCACGGTCGGTAGCAGCGGCAGAAATGCGCCAATAATGCCTAGCGTGACGGCGATGATGCCGCAGATGAGATAGATCGGGCGGGCCAAGCTGCGTTCAATCCGCCACGTAGCGGGCAGCAGTCTCGCGGATCAGCGCGATCATGTTGGGCACCCCCTGCGTTCGGTTCGAGCTCAACTGGTTCTTGAGATCGAAAGGCGCAAGGGCTGCGGCCACATCGCAGGCGGCAACTTCGGCAGCCGGGCGATCCTGCACTGCGGCGATCACCAGCGCGACGATGCCTTTGGTGATCGCGGCGTTGCTGTCAGCCAGAAAATGCAGCGAGCCGTCCGCTTGCGCCATCGGATAGACCCAGACCGAAGCCGAACAGCCGCGCACCAGCGTCGCGTCGGTTTTGAGCGCGGCGGGCATGTCGTCCAGCGTTCGCCCCAGCTCGATTAGCAGGCGATAGCGTTCGTCACCGTCGAGGAAGAGGTATTCTTCGGCAATGTCATCAAGGGTTCTGGGTGCGCCTGTCATGGCAGGCGATCTAGCAGCTTTGCCGCCGGGGTCCAGACCAGCCCGGCGTCAAATTGTTTGCGGTTAATGAACTTTTTACCACGCAATGTTAGCTAGACGGTGAACTGCTCGGTGGAGGCTTGGATGTTTACGATTGCTCGCTCGCTAGCTAAAAACAAGATCATAATCCTTGCATTATTGCTTGCGGGCTATTTCGTTTTCGCCGGCAACAAGGAGGCGCCCAAACCGAAGAACGCCTGGGATACGGTTTCCGTGACCCAGCCCGGTGCTGTCGCGGCGCATGAAGCGAGCCTCACCACCAAGGCGCTCAAGGCGCTGAACAGCGCAGCACAATATATCGGGCTCGAGGAATACATGCCTGCCGCTCTGCAGGAAAAGGCAGTCGGCGGCTTCAATACCGCTGGCACCGCGCTGGACAATGTCGGCAAGCAGCAAGACTGATTTTTCGGTTTCGGGGGGAACTGCAAGGGCGGTGACGGCTAGCGCTGTCACCGCCCTTGCTTTTGTCTGCCAAGGTGCAGCGATGTTTGCTGTTTCCAATCCATAATTGAAGCCTTAGTTCTTCATCGGATTGATTGTTGAATTGTGCACGTTACTTCGTCCAAAGTCGCAGCAGGTAGCAAGGGAGCTGGCCAATGATGAAGCATTTGGCACTGTTGTTTGCTTTGGCCTTGTTTCCGATACCGGCGTTGGCTGTTCCCACATCTGAAGAGCTTGCAGCAGCTAGCGAGGCCGAGAAGATTGGCGAGGAGATGTTTGCCTACGATCAGGCAGCTTGGCACGCGACCGACCGGTTCCAGGCGGACCTTCGCAGGCAGGGCATGGACATACCTAAGGTGGCGGAAAGAGGCTTAAAGGGATATGTTGTCGAGCCGGACGAAGGCGGACGGTTGCGTGCCACTTTCTATGGCGAACGTGATCGGCAACGCCTCGCGATGGCTCGATATGTGGTCGAGAACGGCAGAGTGGTCAGCGGCGGATTCGTCCCTGCGGATGGTGACCGCAACCTGTCCTTGCTTGCACTACGCATGATCGACGCGCGCGAAATGGCGATGACGGCCATGATGAAGCCGGATCATGCCATGTGTAGCCAGAGCCGGCCCAACACACTGGTTCTGCCTCCGCGCCCGAATGGAATGATGCCGGTCTATGTGCTGACTACAACCACACAGGCCGAAATTTATCCTGCGGGAGGTCATTATCGCTTTGATTTCGACTCAGAGGGCAAATTTGTCAGAGAGCGGCGCTTCATGAAGTCGTGCTTCGATGTGAATTCATCGCCAAAAAATGGCGTAAGGCCAGAGTTTGCTGGCGTGACTCATCTGCTAGATGCTGCACCGACCGAAATACATGCCTTTGTCAGCCGAAACATACCTATCGGACTGATGGTTATCACGGTCAGCAATCGGGCGGTCTGGGGGATTGCAAATGGCAAGGTGGAATATATCCGCGATATTCCGGATAACGACTAGCTAGCCGAACTGGCTGTCACCGCCCTTGCTTTTGTCTGCTGATTGGCCTAGCAGCCATCCATCCCGACATTGTTATCAACGTTTGGGCTGGCGCCGGAAGGGGCCGGCGCAAAACTCCGTTGTGGCATATACCGGGCACTGGAGTTTGCATGGCGGATATCGCGCGCATTATTGAAGTGGTGGAACCGGAGGCGAAGGCCCTCGGATTTGATCTCGTGCGCGTCAAGATTTTCGGCAAGAGCGAAGCCGGCGGCGGCATTAGCGAGGCGGGCGACGATGAGCGCGCGCTGCAGATCATGGCCGAACGGCCCGATACCGGCCAATTGGTGATCGATGATTGCGCCGCGCTGTCGCGCCGCATTTCCGACCGCATCGACGAGTTTGAACTGCGCGGGATCGAGCTGATCGCCGGAGCTTACCGGCTCGAAGTCAGCTCGCCGGGGATTGACCGTCCGCTGACCCGCCACAAGGATTTTGCGAAGTGGGCCGGGCACGAGGCGCGGGTGCACCTGACGACTCCCGTCGAAGGCAACCGCAAGACAGTGCAGGGCGATCTCACCGGCATCGAAGGCGAGGTGATCACGCTTGATGATCGCAAGTCCGGCCCGGTGCAATTCGACTTTGCCGATATCGTTTCCGCCAAGCTGGTCTTGACCGACCGTCTTATTGCCGCCACGCGCCCGCTCGACACTAGTGGTGCCGACGAATTACTTGAAGAACAGGAAGACTGAATATGGCCAGTCCGATTTCCGCCAATCGCGCCGAATTGCTCGCAATCGCCACCTCGGTGGCGACCGAGAAGATGATCGACAAGTCGATCGTCATCGAGGCGATGGAAGAGGCGATCCAGAAGTCTGCGCGCAGCCGTTATGGCGCGGAAAACGACATCCGGGCAAAGCTTGATCCGCGCACTGGCGACTTGCGTCTGTGGCGCGTGGTTGAAGTGGTCGAGGAGGTCGAGGACTACTTCAAGCAGGTCGACATCAAGCAGGCTGAAAAGCTCCAGCCGGGCGCCAAGGTCGGCGATTTTATCGTCGATCCGCTGCCGGCGGTGGAGCTGGGGCGCATTGATGCGCAGTCGGCCAAGCAGGTGATCTTCCAGAAAGTCCGCGATGCCGAGCGCGAGCGTCAGTTCGAGGAATACAAGGATCGCGCCGGCGAGATCATCACCGGGGTGATCAAGTCGGTCGAATTCGGCCATGTCATCGTCAATCTCGGCCGCGCCGAGGGCGTGATTCGCCGCGATCAGCAGATCCCGCGCGAAGCAGCGCGTGTCGGCGAACGCGTGCGCGCCTATATTTCCAAGGTGGAGCGCAACAATCGCGGCCCGCAGATATTCCTTTCGCGCGCGCACCCTGAATTCATGAAGCTGCTGTTCGCGCAGGAAGTGCCCGAGATTTACGACGGCATCATCACAATTATGGCGGCTGCCCGCGATCCGGGAAGCCGGGCCAAGATCGGCGTGATCAGCCGCGATTCGAGCATTGACCCGGTCGGCGCCTGCGTCGGCATGAAGGGCAGCCGGGTTCAGGCGGTCGTTCAGGAACTGCAGGGCGAGAAGATCGACATCATCCCCTGGAGCGAAGACACCGCGACCTTTGTGGTCAACGCGCTCCAGCCGGCGACCGTCAGCCGCGTGGTGATCGATGAGGAAGAAAACCGCATCGAGGTCGTCGTGCCTGACGATCAGCTTTCCCTCGCAATCGGTCGGCGCGGCCAGAACGTCCGCCTCGCCAGCCAGTTGACCGGCAGCCAGATCGACATCCTTACCGATGCCGAGGCTTCCGAGAAGCGCCAGCGCGAGTTTTCCGAGCGTTCGAAAATGTTCGAGGAAGAACTCGACGTCGATGAGACCCTCTCGCAGCTGCTGGTCGCCGAAGGCTTCACCGAGCTGGAAGAGGTCGCCTATATCGACCTTGCCGAAATCGCCAATATCGAAGGCTTCGATGATGAGCTGGGCGAAGAGCTGCAAAGCCGCGCGGTCGAGGCACTGGAACGCCGCGATGCCGCCAACCGCGAAGCTCGCCGCGCGCTGGGCGTCGAGGATGCACTCGCCGAAATCCCGCACCTCACCGAGGCCATGCTGGTCACGCTGGGCAAGGCCGGGATCAAGACGCTCGACGATCTCGCCGATCTCGCCACCGACGAGCTGATCGCCAAGAAGCGTGTCGAACAGCGCCGCCGTGAGGGTTCAGCCCCGCCGCAGCGCCGCGAAAAGCGCGAGGAAGACAAGGGCGGCGTGCTCGGCGAATATGGCCTGAACGAAGAGCAGGGCAACGAGATCATCATGGCCGCGCGTGCGCACTGGTTCGAAGACGAGCCCGAAACAGAGGAGGCCGCTGATGCGGATTCCTCACAATGACCCGCTAGTTTCCGCCAGCCTCGACGCGCCTGAACGGTCCAAAGCCGCTGGATCGGCTGCTGCCGATCCAGAAAGAAGGTGCATCCTAACCGGCGACAACGGTTCGCGGGACGATCTTCTGCGTCTGGCGATTTCGCCGGATGGAGACGTGCTGCCCGACGTGTTGGCGCGCGCGCCGGGGCGGGGCGCCTGGATCGGCGTCTCGCGCGGTGATCTGGAAACAGCAATCGCCAAAGGCAAGCTCAAGGGCGCGCTGGCGCGGGCCTTCAAGGGCGCTGAACTCACCATTTCAGTCGACCTTCCAGACCGCATCGAAGCAGCGCTGCTGCGCGCCTTTACGGACCGGCTGGGGCTGGAAATGCGCGCCGGGCACTTGCTGCTTGGTTCTGAACGCATTGCCGAAAAGGCACGCGCGGGCAAAGTCGCATGGCTGGGCCATGCCAGCGATTCCAGCGATGATGGCGCGCGCAAGATCGATCAGGCCTGGCGCGTGGGCGAGGGTGCAGAGGGATCAGGCAAGGCGGGAACGCGCTTGCCACTGGACCGGACGGCGCTGTCTGTGGCATTGGGCCGCGAGAATGTCGTCCACCTGGCGCTCACCGCACCTGCGGCGGCACAAAGGATTGATGGCCTGCTCCGGCGCTTGATGTGCTTTGTGGGGCAGGACGAAACGAGACTGAATGAACCGGGCGAACGGACGGCAGCAGATGCCGCGCCGGATGCCGTGACGACTGAATGATACCGAAGGGCGAATACTGGACATGACCGATACTACAGACAAACCGACTCTGGGCCGCAAGCCGCTGGGGCTCAAGACCTCGGTTGCAGCCGGCGAGGTCAAGCAGACCTTCAGCCACGGCCGGACCAACAAGGTCGTGGTCGAGGTCAAACGGCGCAAGTTGATCGGCAAGCCCGGCGAGGCACCGCCCGTAGCCCCTCCCGTGCCCGAGCCGGTTGTCGTGGTCGAAGCGCCCAAGCCCGTGCCCCGGCCCACACCTGCGCCATCGGCCGAGAGCCGCCAGGAAACGCAGACCCGCCTGCTGCGCGAGGCCGAAGAGGCTCGGCTGAACTCGCTTGAGGCGGCCAACCGCCGCGAGCAGGAAGAACGCCTGCGCAAGGTTGAAAACGACCGCACGGCTGCCGAAGTAAAGTCCGCTCCAGCTGCTGCTCCGGCACCGCAAATCGAAGCGCCTGCCGCGCCGGTTGCCGAGCCCGAAACGGCGGCTGTTCCGGCCAATGTGCCGGCAACTGCGCCGGTCGAAGCCCAGGCCGATGCCCCCGCTGGCGATGCCGGCGAAGAACCAGCTGCGCGCGAGGCAACGACCGCCGCGCCGCGCCGGTTTACCCCGGTGGTCGCGCCCAAGCGTCCTGAGGCGGCAATCAAGAAGATTGTTCATCCGCGCGACAAAACCGCAGAGAACCGTCGCCAATCGGGCAAGCTGACCGTCTCCAAGGCGCTCAACGAGGACGAGGGCGCCCGCGCGCGCAGCCTTGCCGCGCTGAAGCGTGCCCGCGAGAAGGAAAAGCGCGCCCACTTTGCCGGGCAGGCCCAGCCGCGCGAGAAAATGGTGCGCGATGTTGTCGTGCCTGAATCGATCACGGTTCAGGAACTGGCCAACCGCATGGCCGAAAAGGGCACGGACCTGGTCAAGGCGCTGTTCAAGATGGGCGTGCCGGTGACGATGACCGACGCCATCGACCAGGACACTGCCGAACTGCTCGTCACCGACTTCGGCCACAATTTTCTGCGCGTTTCGGAGAGCGATGTTGATATCGACATCGCGCTGGATGTCGATGAGGACGCCACGCTGGTGACCCGTCCGCCGGTCGTCACGATCATGGGCCATGTCGATCACGGCAAGACCAGCCTGCTCGATGCCCTGCGCGGCACCGATGTGGTGCGCGGCGAGGCCGGCGGCATCACACAGCATATCGGCGCCTACCAGATCAAGACCAAGGGCGGCGCGCTGATCACTTTCCTCGATACGCCGGGCCACGAAGCCTTCACCGAGATGCGTCAGCGCGGCGCCAACGTGACGGATATCGTCGTGCTGGCAGTTGCCGGCGATGACGGGCTGATGCCGCAGACCATCGAGGCGATCAACCACACCAAGGCTGCCGGCGTGCCGATGATCGTTGCGATCACCAAGTCCGACAAGCCCGAATATACCCCGCAGAAAATCCGTGAGCGCCTGCTCGAACACGAAGTCGTCGTCGAGGCGATGTCGGGCGATGTGCAGGACGTGGAAGTTTCGGCGAAGACCGGTGCGGGTATGGATGAGCTGATCGAGAAGATACTCCTCCAGGCAGACTTGCTTGAACTGAAAGCCAATCCGTCGCGCGCGGCAGAGGCAACCGTGGTCGAAGCCAAGCTCGACAAGGGCAAGGGGCCGCTGGCCACCGTGCTGATCACGCGCGGCACGCTGAATGTCGGCGATATTCTGGTTGTCGGCACCCAATCTGGCCGCGTTCGCGCGATGCTGGATGACAAGGGCCGCCAGATCAAATCCGCCCCGCCAGCGCTGCCGGTTGAAGTGCTGGGCCTGTCCGGCGTGCCGATGTCGGGCGATACGCTGACCGTGGTCGAGAGCGAAGCGCGCGCCCGCGAAGTCGCCGCCTATCGCCACGAACAGGCGACCGCCAAGCGGACGACCGTGGCCCCGGCCAGCCTCGAAAACATGTTCTCCGCGCTCGCCGACAAGGCCAAGGTCATCGAATACCCGGTGGTGGTCAAGAGCGACGTTCAGGGCTCGACCGAGGCCATCGTCAATGCGCTCAATCGGATTTCGAACGACGAGATCAAGGTTCGGGTGCTGCAATCGGGCGTGGGTGCAATCACCGAGAGCGACGTGACGCTGGCCCAGGCATCTGGCGCGCCGATCATCGGCTTCAATGTTCGCCCCAATGCCAAGGCGCGCGAGATGATCGAGCGCTTCAAGGTGCGGATGAAGTATTTCGACGTGATCTATCACCTGACCGAGGATGTGGCCAAGGAAATGGCCGGAATCTGGGGTCCGGAGCGCATCGAAACCGTGGTCGGCCGTGCCGAGATCAAGGAAATCTTCCCCGCCGGCAAGCGCGACAAGGCCGCCGGCCTGCTGGTCACCGATGGCTATATCAAGCCGGGCATCCACGCCCGCATCACCCGCGCCGATGTTATCGTCAGCAAAACTACCGTTGCCTCGCTGCGGCGCTTCAAGGACGATGTCGCCGAAGTGCGCGCCGGTCTGGAATGCGGCGTGGTGCTGAAGGACACCAACGACATCAAGCCGGGCGACGTGCTGGAAACCTTCGAGGTGGAGATGCGCGAGCGGACGCTGTAAGACTTGCCGCGCTACCTCGCCCTGTTTGGCTCGATCAACGTTGGCGGCAACCGGCTGGCCATGGCGGACTTGCGCGCCGCTTTCGAGGCGGAAGGGTTCGAAAACATCGAAACCGTCGTTGCCAGCGGCAATGTGCTGTTTGATCATCCCGAGCGGCCCGACGAAGGGCTGGAGGAAAAGCTCGGGCTGATGATGCACGAGCGCTTCGGCTTTGACAGCGTTGCGCTGGTGCGTTCGCGCGACGGCCTGGCGGCGGCGATTGCGGAAAATCCCTTTGCTGCGGACGGCGAGGAGCAATTCGTCCATACGCTGTTCCTTGAAGGCCCGGTTGATGCAGATGGCTATGCGCGCCTTGAGGCCGACCGCACGGGCCCCGAACGCCTCGCAATGGGCGACCGTGCGCTGCATATCGATTATTGCGCCGGAGCGGGCGAGAGCAAGCTGGTCGGCGCTTTTATCGAACGGCGGCTGGGCCAGCGTGGAACTGCGCGGAACCTGCGCTCGATGCGGCGAATTCTGGCCAAACTGGACGCGGGCTGAGGGCCTGACCCCAACCTGACCGGCTGGTGCGTTGCGCCAGCGTGTCGCATTTCTGAAATTTTTTGAAGATTGCGCTTGAACTGCTGAATCAATTGTGATTCTTAGGACCGATCATGCTGAATGCGCCCCGTCACAAACTGCGAAATCAAGGCCTTGCCGAGGTGCTGGCGCTGTTGTGCCTGTTGGTCATGGCGGGGATGGCGTTTTTCGGCCCCAGCGGCCTCTTCGCCTGGAGTGAGAACCGCCAGTTGCTTGATGTCCGCCGCGCTGAGGTCAAGGCGCTGGCTGACGATCGCGACAAGCTGCGCAACCGGGTTGCCTTGCTCAATCCGCGCGGGATTGATCCCGATCTGGCAGGCGAACTGCTGCGCAAGGACCTCAATGTGGTCCACCCCGACGAAGTGGTGATCCTGCTCAATTGAACAGGGCCTGCCGGGCGCCGCAGGGCGATCATATTTGGCTAAGCCTGCGCCAAATGATGCTTTGCCGGTTCCCTCTTTGCGAGCTTGCGCCTATACCGGGCGGACCACCTCTCCCCGGGGATCAGTTTTGGCCAAGAATGAACGCAAGTCCGCTGCCGCTCCATCGGCAGAAGCGGGCGACGAAAATATTGCTCTCCGCAGCCTTCAGGCAGCCCACGAGGCCCAGCCGCGCTACGGCGCCAGCGACGAAGAGCTGCTGACGTTCTACGAGCAAATGCTGCTGATCCGCCGCTTTGAGGAGCGCGCCGGCCAGCTGTATGGGCTGGGGCTGATCGGCGGCTTCTGCCACCTCTACATCGGCCAGGAAGCAGTCGCGGTCGGGCTGCAATCGGCTCTCAAGGCCGGGCGCGACAGCGTGATCACCGGCTACCGCGACCATGGCCACATGCTGGCCTATGGCATCGATCCCAACCTGATCATGGCCGAACTGACCGGCCGCGCGGCGGGCATTTCGCGCGGCAAGGGTGGATCGATGCACATGTTCAGCGTCGATCACCGCTTCTATGGCGGCCACGGCATCGTTGGCGCGCAAGTGCCGCTGGGCGCGGGGCTGGCTTTCGGTCACAAGTATCGCGGGGATGGCGGCATCTGCGTGGCCTATTTCGGCGATGGTGCGGCGAACCAGGGCCAGGTCTATGAATCGTTCAACATGGCAAGCCTGTGGAAGTTGCCGATCGTTTTCGTGATCGAGAACAACCAGTATGCCATGGGCACCGCAGTGGGCCGCAGCTCGGCGGAGACCCATTTCTATCGGCGCGGAACGGCGTTCCGCATTCCCGGTATGCTGGTCAACGGCATGGACGTGCTGGAAGTGCGCGCCGCCGCTGAAGTCGCCTGCGCGCATGTCCGCGCCGGCAATGGTCCGGTGCTGATGGAGCTCAACACCTATCGCTATCGCGGCCATTCGATGTCCGATCCGGCGAAATACCGCAGCCGCGAAGAAGTTCAGGAAGTGCGTGAACATCGCGATCCAATTGACCATGCCAAAGGCGAATTACTGACACGCGGCGTGGCCGAAGATCGCTTGCGCGAGATCGATAAGGCGGTGCGCGCGCGGGTTTCCGCAGCGGCTGATTTTGCCGAGAATGCGCCCGAACCCCAGGCGGGTGAGCTGTACACTGACGTTCTGGTGGAGCGCACCGCATGAGTATCGCGATCCAGATGCCGGCGCTCTCGCCGACGATGAAAGAAGGCAAGCTGTCGCGCTGGCTGGTCAAGGAAGGCGATGTGGTCAAATCTGGCGATATCCTCGCCGAGATCGAGACCGACAAGGCGACGATGGAATTCGAGGCAGTCGACGAAGGCACGATTGGCAAGCTGTTGGTTGCCGAGGGCAGCGAAGGCGTTGCCGTAGGCACCGAGATCGCCACGCTGGAACTGGAAGGCGAGGCGGCCAGCCCGGCGGCTGTCAGCGCTCTGCCGCCGGCCACAACACCAGTTCCTGCACCAGCTCCGGCACCCGCCGCCGCACCTGCTCCGGCCGCCGATGGCAGCGCCGTCACCCTGCGCGAAGCGCTGCGCGATGCCATGGCGGAGGAAATGCGCCGCGACGACCGGGTGTTCGTCATGGGCGAGGAAGTCGCGCAATATCAAGGCGCCTACAAAGTCACGCAAGGGTTGCTTGACGAGTTTGGCGAGCGCCGGGTGATTGATACGCCGATCACCGAATATGGCTTTGCCGGCATCGGCACCGGTGCGGCAATGGGCGGCCTTCGGCCAATCGTCGAATTCATGACCTTCAATTTCGCCATGCAGGCAATCGATCACGTCATCAATTCCGCCGCCAAGACCAATTACATGTCGGGCGGCCAGATGCGCTGTCCGATCGTGTTTCGCGGGCCCAATGGCGCCGCCAGCCGGGTCGGCGCACAGCATAGCCAGAACTTCGCGCCGTGGTATGCCAGCGTCCCGGGTCTGGTGGTGATCGCGCCTTATGACGCTGCCGATGCCAAGGGCCTGCTGAAATCAGCGATCCGCAGCGAAGACCCGGTGGTATTCCTCGAAAATGAGCTGCTTTATGGCCGCAGCTTCCCGGCCCCGCCTGAGGGTGACGACGCGCTGGTGCCCATTGGCAAGGCGCGGACCATGCGGCCGGGCCGCGATGTCACCATCGTCTCCTATTCGATTGGCGTCGGAATGGCGCTGGAGGCAGCCGAAACGCTTGCCGTAGAAGGCATCGAGGTAGAGGTTCTGGATCTTCGCACGCTGCGCCCGCTAGACACCGCCGCAGTGCTCGAAAGCCTGTCGCGCACCAACCGGTTGGTCGTCGCCGAAGAAGGCTGGCCGGTGTGTTCGATAGCATCGGAGATTGTTGCGCTGTGCATGGAGCAGGGCTTTGATCACCTCGATGCGCCGGTGCTGCGCGTGTGCAACGAGGATGTGCCGCTGCCTTATGCTGCCAACCTTGAGAAAATGGCGCTGATCGATGCCGGCCGGATTGTCGCGGCGGTCAAGCAAGTCTGTTATCGCTAGAGCACGATGCGATCAATTTTGATCGATTCGTGCTCCAGAATTCTTTGTTTTCGCGTGATTTATTGCGATTAACCGGCGTCCACTTAATCGCATCACGCTCTAAGGTGCTTTGGGCGCCGCTTCAGGATCAAGCAGCGGATCGTCGAAGCCCTCGGTTGCCGGAATCGCGCCGTCCTTTGCCCTGAGTTCGGCAATTTCGCCGGCGCGATCCTGAAGATAGCTGGAGCGAAGCGCGGCATAGTGATCGATCGAGTCCTCCATGATGTGTCGCAAATCCTCGTCATTCTCGACCCGTTTGTCGAGCCCGTCGATGATCGTCACGATCTTCCCCGATTTGCCCAGTTTCGGATTGGTGCGAAAATAGCGACTGCGGCCATTGGGATGGATCAGCTTGTGGAGATTGCGGTCGAGAAAATAGGAATCGCCATAGCCGCCGATTGAGTCCCTGAGCGTTGTTGGGCCTAGGATTGGCAGGTAAGCATACATGATCGGCCCAATGCCGATGTAGCCCAGCGTGTTGGCAAAGCCATTGTTGCGATGCGCCAGATTGAATGGCTTGCGCTTGGCGATATCGAACAGCCCGCCAAGCCCAAGCACCGAATTTATCAGGAAACGCCCCAGTGTTCGCACCGCGCGGCCGGGACGCAACTGAACGATATCGTTGATAAGCACGATGGGCTCACCAAAATTCTGCAACGCATTATGCGCACCCTGGCGGGCGGGCTTTGGCACCACGGCTTTGTAAATCATCGCCACAGGGCGGATCGCGAAGCGATCAACCTGTTGGCTCAGGGCAAAAGACAGGCGGTTGAT
This sequence comes from Novosphingobium sp., assembly GCA_031411415.1. Lineage (GTDB taxonomy): Bacteria > Pseudomonadota > Alphaproteobacteria > Sphingomonadales > Sphingomonadaceae > Novosphingobium. The sequence continues at coordinate 2,859 of JANOBA010000377.1, read as the reverse complement.
CGGTTCAAGAGGATCGGCAAAGCCCTTGGGGCCGCCCAGTGCGATATCGCCAATCGGAGCTGAGGGTTTGGCGTCGGGGGTATTTCCGGCGGGCACTGCCGTTGGTTCTGTCAGGTCTTCGAGCGGCTCGTCCGGCGTCGGCGGAGCAGGAACTGGACCGACTGCCGGCGGCGCCGGTTCGGCGGGTATGGTCATCGGTATGGCGGCTGCCGCAGGTGCTTCGACAACTGCATCGGCTACACTCGCCGGGGCTGCCGTCGCGGCGGCGAGTGCAAGCGATGCGGCGATCACGGTGTCAGGCGGCTTCTTTGCGGCGGCGCAGGAAGTCGAAGAATTCGACGCCTTCACGCAAGCGCCGCTTCATCATGTCCCAGTCGCGCAGCATCTCGGCCACGATGGACCCTATCTTGCTCGGGCGGAAGTAGAACCGCCGGTACATCACTTCCACTTTGTCGAAGATCACTGCGGACGAGAGGTGCGGATAGGAAAGCTGGGCGATCTGGTTGCCACCGTCGTCAAGCAACATGTCGGTTCCGGAAAACCAGCCGTTTTCAGTGGCCTGCTTGTAGAGGAAAGTGCCGGGATAGGGCGCTGCGAGGCTGACCTGGATGGTGTGCGGATTGAGCTCCATCGCATAGCGGGTGGTTTCCTCAATCGTCTCCAGCGTTTCTCCGGGCAGGCCGAGAATGAAGGTGCCGTGGATCTGCAAGCCCAGCGCGTGCGCATCCTTGGTGAATTCGCGGGCCTTGGAAACCAGAATGCCCTTCTTGATGTTGTGGAGGATTTGCTGGTTGCCGCTCTCATAGCCGACCAGCAGCACGCGGCAGCCGTTTTCCTTCATCACCTTGAGCACGTCTTTGGGCACGTTTGCCTTGGCGTTGCAGCCCCAGGTGACGCGAAAACCGGGCGTGCCGAAGCCGAGCTTACCCAGCTCGACGGACAGATCCTTCACATGCTCGTGCGCGTCGGTCAGGGTGTCGTCATCGAAGAAAATCTCTTTCACCTCGGGCATTTCGCGCAGGATATAGGCAACTTCCTCGGCCACTTTGCCGGCCGAGCGGTGGCGGAAATTGTGGCCGCTGATCGTTTGCGGCCAGAGGCAGAAAGTGCAGCGGCTCTTGCAGCCGCGCCCGGTGTAGAACGAGATATAGGGGTGGCGCTGATAGCCGCCGTAGTATTTCGAGGTATCCAGATCGCGCTTATAAACCGGCGAGACCATAGGCAACGCGTCCATGTCCTCGATCAGCGCGCGGTCCTTGTTGCGGATGAGGCTGCCATCGGCTGCGCGGAACGTGATCCCGTCGATTTCGGCAAAAGGCCGGCCCTCGGCCAGCTCGACGCAAGTGTAGTCATACTCCTCGCGGCAGACGAAATCGATCGCCTCACAATCGTTGAGGCTCTCCTCGGGCTGCACCGCCACTTTCGCGCCGACAAAGCCAACCAGGCACTTGGGGTTGCGCTCCTTGATCAGCCGCGCGGTGCGGCTGTCCTGATTGAAGCTGGGCGTCGAGGTGTGAAGGATGACAAGTTCGGTGGAATCGAACTCATGAGCGATGTCGTCCCAGCTCAGGTCGTGTGCAGGCGCGTCGATCAGCTTCGATCCGGGGACCATCGCGGCGGGCTGGGCCAGCCAGGTGGGATACCAGAAGCTCTTGACCTCACGCTTCATCTGATAGCGCGCGCCAGCGCCGCCGTCATAGCCGTCGAATGAGGGCGCTTGCAGGAAAATCGTCGATTTCATGGGAGTTCCGATAGTGATGGACTTGGGCCAGCGATGCGCCCGTTGCCCTCCATTGTAAGGCTTCGCCCGCGCCAATCAATCGTCCTTGCGGCGAGACTGGCAAGAAAGGCGGCGAATTCGAGGCAATCGGCCAGCGGCAGCAGCCATAATGGGGCCGTGCGGCGGCCGGCGATGCGATCTATCCGGGTCGCAACCAGCAGCCGCGCAGCCAGCGCGAGGGCAGTCGCGCCCAGCCCGGCAAGCGGCGCAAAAGCCAGCGCGAGCAGCGCCAGCGGCAGGGCATAGACAATGCCTGATCCCAGATGGCGCATGGGTGCGACCCCGCGGATAGTTGCCGCCCAGCGCAAATGGTGCCGCCAGACTTCGCCAAGGCTGGTCTCGGTGCAGGCATGGGTGATCAGCATCGGCGGCACGGCCACGGCAAGCCCAAGCCCGGCCACCGCCTCGCCAATCGCGTAATCATCGGCCAGCACATCGGCGAAAGCGGCAAAACCACCGATTTGCGCCAGTGTCTCCCGGCGAATGGCGATTGTGCTGCCCATGCAGGGCCGGGCGATTCCAGTGGCGATGCTCATCACCACTTTGGGCGTGCCGCTCCACGAAATGATCGCCGCATCGAGCCGCGACCAGAAGCCGGCATCGCCCCGCCCGACATAGAGGCAGCTCACCGCGCCTGTGCCCGGCAGTTCCAGCGCGCCCAGCACCGTGGGCAGGTAATCGCGCCCCACCGCCATGTCGCTGTCCGACAGGACCAGAATATCGTGCTTCGCCGCGCCCATCATGGCGATCAGGTTGCCGACCTTGGCGTTCGCGCCCGGCGCACGCGGGCCGGTGGTGAGGGCGATGTCGTTTGCTGGATGAGAGCTGCGCAGCGCCGCCACCGCACCGGCGGCGCTGTCTGAGGGTTTGCTTACACCGCAGACCATCTGGAGCGGGCCGGTGTGGCCGGAACCCAGAAAAGTCCTGAGGTTTTCGGCTAACCGGGGCTCATCGCCATGCAAGGGCTTGAGCAGCGTCACCGCTTCGCCACCTGCGCTCCGCTGCGCAGGCGCCGCAAAGAACCGGATCACGGCGGCGAGCGAAATCAGCTGATAGACGGCGGCTATCAGCGCCAGCGC
>JANOBA010000376.1:0-4359 GCA_031411415.1 Novosphingobium sp. | reverse complement strand
CGGGATCGTCAGGAAGCGCTGCGGTGTCACCAGTTCGACTTCATAGCCGCGCCGGTCGAGTTCGGCGACAGTGGCGCCAAGCGTGCGCACCACGCCGTTGACTTGCGGATACCAGGCGTCGGAAGCGATTGCGATTCTCATTTTGCCAGTTCCATCTCTTGCATTGCGGCGGTGGCACTGGCCGCTTCGCGGGCCCAGTCGATGATGTGCATTTCGCCGCTTCGCTCTTCGACCAGCGCCGTGCAGCTCTCCACCCAGTCGCCGTCGGTGTAATAGGTGATCGCGCCGATCTGGCGGATCTCGGCGGTATGGATATGGCCACAGATGATGCCATCAAGGCCGCGTTCGAGCGCCTCGCGGGCGACCGCTTCCTCGAAATTATAGACATATTGGACCGCATTCTTGACCCGCCGCTTCATGTGGGCGGAGAGCGACCAATAGGGCATCTTCAACCGGCGGCGCACTGTGTTGAACAGGATATTGGCGCGCAGCAGCAGGCCGTATGCCTTGTCGCCGAGGAAGGCGATCCAGCGGGCGTAGAGCACCACACCATCAAAACTGTCGCCGTGCGTAACCAGCAGCTGCCGTCCGTCGGCGGTAACGTGCACCGCTTCGAGCACCAGTTCGACGCCGCCAAACGTCAGTCCGGCAAATTCGCGAAACATCTCATCGTGATTGCCCGCAACGAAAACCACGCGGGTGCCGCGATGCGCCAGCTTGAGGATGCGCCGCACTACCTCGTTGTGCTCATCCGGCCAGTACCAGCCCTTTTTCAGCCGCCAGCCATCGACAATGTCGCCGACGAGATAGAGTGTTTCGCATTCCATCGAGCGCAGGAAATCGACGAGCAGGGCGGCGTTGCAGCCGCGCGTGCCGAGATGGACATCGGAAATCCACACCGCGCGATAGCGCCGCTTGGGGCGGAAGCCCTTGGGGTCGGGAAAATCGAGCCATGCAGGATAGCCCGGTGACGTGTGCTCGGCACCCCGCAATGGCGAAAACAGATCTTGTTCGGCAACAAGCATCGAATGGGCTCCGTCTGGTTGCGCCCATCATATGGTTTGCTCAGGTTGCGACCGCATGACGCAACCGAGGCAGAATTGTTACAGTGCCAGAATTGCCTGCGCCGCATTGGCCGCATCAAAATGTCGCGCTGAGCCTATGCTTGGCAGGCTCGGGCGCGATGACAAATGCCGGCTTCAGATCAAGCATTTTGGCTAAAGTGCGCAGTTCTTTCTCGATTGAATCGGTAAACAGCGCCGCCAGCGAATGCTTCACTGTCAGAGTGAGCCGATCACCCTTGACCCCAAGCGAACTGACCGAAAGGGCCAATGCCGAACCGCCGGTGAAGCGGCGGCACAGCCGTATCGCTTGCCCCCAGATTGCTGCTTCTCGCAAGCTTTCCGCCGAAGCCAGACGGCCAAGCTCAGCCGGCGTGCCGTTTCGCCCGCCATTGGCCAAAATCGCCGCTGCCAGCATTCCGCGCCCTTCACTGCCGATGCCGATCCAGCGCTTGCGCAAGGCCCAGTCCATGGCATGTTCGATGCGCAGATTGGGTTCCAGTTGCAACGAGGCTATTGCCAGCATGGTGGCGGCAAGCCGCAAGTTCTGAAGCCCGCTTTGTCCGGGCGGATTGGCGCTTGCGGTCCAGCCGGCAACCATCGCAGCCAGCGACGCCGGGCTTCCGCGATGCTCTGTGAACGCGGCGATTCCGGCCAGCATCGGGTCTTGCATGCGCAGCGCCGGCTTCATGTCCTTGCAGATCAGCCCTTCGCGCAGGCCCCATGATGAAAACACCAGCTTCGATGGCTGGACTTGCTGGATCAGCACAGCCAGCAAAGCGGCGACATCAGGCAGCGAGCCAGTGCGCGAGGCGGATAAGCCGGGAACTTGCAGCGGGACTTCGCTTGGTCTGCGGCTAAGCGTTTCCGCCAGCGCCGATGCCGCAGCAGTCTCCAGTTCAAAGCCATGCGGATCATCGAGCGGCCACGCGGTCGCATCAATCGCATAGCGGGCAAATGCGCGGCACGAGCCCCCGACCAGATACAGCGGCTGCGCATGGCCCTGTGACACATCCGCTGCCTGCAGGACTTCGGCAACGCCCTTGTCAAATCGCGCGGCCCCGGCCTGGCGCAATTTGGCTAGGTTCAGGCTGCCAAGCGGCAGGCTGATGCCGTGCTCGCAAGTCTCGCCAGCGATATCAATCAGTTCCAGGCTGCCACCGCCAAGATCGGCGACGATGCCCTTTGCCCCGGGGAATGCGGCCATAACTCCGAGCGCACTGGTTACCGCCTCTTGCTCTCCAGAGAGCAGCCGCGGTTCCAGACCTATCGCGCGGATTGCGCCAAGGAATTCTGCGCCATTGGCGGCATCGCGCACCGCAGCTGTTGCCACCACTTCGAGCTGGGTTATGCCCGCTACATCAATCAATGCCCGGTAACGGGCCAGTGCAGCCAGTGCCCCGGCCATAGCCTTGTCAGCCAGAAGTCCGGTTTCGCCGACACTGCGGCCAAGCCTCGCGGTCACTTTCTCATTGTGCAGCACTGTCGGCGCCCGCGATGGACCTCCATACATCACCATGCGGACGGTATTCGATCCGATATCGATGATGGCGCGCTTGGGTGACATGGGGATGCCGATACCGGCGGTAAGGCGCAAAGTCACGTTAGGGCACTTTCGAATCTGGGAGTTTTAGCGCCAGTTTTGGCACCTGGTTCCCGCTGTCGAGCGCATCGCCCCGTCCGGAGAGCGATGGATTGATCATGAAATAGGCGTGCAGATTGAACGGATGTTCGCTCTTTCCGACCCGCTCATAAGCACCGTCCGGGCCCAGTAGCCAGCTTTGCTCGGTGTCGAGCAGATTGGCCAGCATGACCTGATCAAGCACCTGATCATGCACGGTATCGTTGGTGATTGGCACCAGCACTTCGACGCGCCGGTCAAAATTACGGGTCATTGCATCAGCCGAGGAAATAAACAGTCTGGCCTCGCGGTTGGGCAAAGGCGCGCCATTGGCGAAGGCCCAGATCCGGCTATGTTCGAGAAACCGCCCGATAACCGATTTGACTGTAATGGCTTCCGAAAGCTTAGGAACCCCTGGACGCAGGCAGCAGATGCCGCGCACAACCAGACTGATGGTCACGCCGGCGCTGCTCGCCGCATACAGCCGGTTGATCAGGTCAGGATCGGTCAGCGAGTTCAGCTTGGCCCAGATTGCCGCGGGCTTGCCTTCCTGCGCATTGGCAACTTCGATGTCGATGCATTCATAGAGTGTGCGCCGCATGCCGCCGGGCGAGATCGACAGCCTTTCGGTCGGATAAGGCTCAACATAGCCGGTGATGAAATTGAACAGCCGGGTCGCATCCCGGCCAGCCTTGGGGTCGGCAGTGAAGAAGCTCAGATCAGTGTAAATGCGGGCTGTGACCGGGTGATAGTTACCGGTGCCGAAATGGCAGTAAGTGCGGTAGGAATCGCCCTCGCGCCGCACCACCATCGAGACCTTGGCGTGGGTCTTCCAGTCGACAAAGCCATAGATCACCTGGACACCCGCACGCTCCAGCTCCGATGCCCAGAGCAGGTTTTGCTCCTCGTCAAAGCGCGCCTTGAGCTCGACCACCGCGGTCACCGATTTGCCCGATTCTGCGGCGAGGATCAGCGCGGCGATCACCGCCGATTGCTTGCCGGCGCGATAAAGTGTCTGCTTGATCGCCATTACATCCGGATCACTGGCTGCCTGATCGAGAAAATCCACCACCACTTCAAAACTCTCGTAAGGGTGGTGGATGATGATGTCTTTTTCGCGGATTGCGGCGAAGCAATCGCCATTGTGCGCGAGAATGCGTTCGGGATAGCGCGGGCTGTATGGCTCGAACTTCAATTCGGGCCGGTCTTCCTCGACCAGCGCGGACAGCCCGCTGATGCCGATCAGCCCGTCTATTTTGGTGACCACGGCGCGGTCGAGGCCAAGTTTTTCGCGCAGCAGTGCTTCGGCAACGGGATCAAATCCCTGCTGCAACTGCAACAGGATAACCGTGCCGCGGCGACGGCGCTGGATCGCCGAACGGTAATACCGCACCAGATCCTCGGCATCCTCCTCAACCTCGATATCGCTGTCGCGCAGGACCCGGAACACGCCGCTGCCTTCAATGGTAAACCCGGGGAACAGCAGATCGGCGTGACGGCACAGCAGATCCTCGATGCTAATATGCAGCGCCTGCGCGCCGGGCACACGGATGAAGCGCGGCAGCGCCGATGGGATCAGCACCATTTCCATCACTGCGGCGCTATCGGCCTTGCGAGTCAGCGAAAACAGCAGTCCCATCCCCTGGCTGGCGACAAAGGGAAACGGATGCGCGGGAT
>JANOBA010000375.1:0-7247 GCA_031411415.1 Novosphingobium sp. | reverse complement strand
CGCGCAGGAAATTGCCGCCGCTGCCAATGATCGCCTGCTGCATGCCGTCGAGGCCAACCTGTTGTTCTTGCGCCTCAGCACCGCCGAACGCGCCGCTCTGCGCGCGCAGGGTTTCGGCTTCTATGACTGGGGCGATGACGCTGCGCGCTTCGTGACCTCGTGGAACAGCGACGCTGCGCATGTCGCTGCGCTCGCCCGCGCGATTGCCGGCCTGTGAGAGAAAAATCGCTGCTACGCCCCGCAATTGCGGTGCCTTTCGCGCTCACCGCGCTGATCTGGGGTTCGACCTGGTGGACCATCACCACCCAGATCGGTGATGTACCGGCGGCATGGTCAGTCACCTACCGGTTCCTGATCGCCACCCCGGCGATGGCGTTGGTGGCTGTGGCCATGCGAAGCAGCCTGCGCATCGGCGCCAAGGCCCACCGGCTCGCCATGCTGATCGGGCTCAGCCAGTTCTGCGGCAACTACATGTTCGTCTATGAAGCCGAGCGGCATCTGACTTCGGGTATCGTCGCCTTGCTGCTGGGACTGCTGCTGGTGCCCAATGCGGCGCTGGGCTGGCTGCTGCTCGGCCAGCGAATTACCGCGCGTTTCGCCTTCGGCAGCGCGATTGCGATGGGCGGCATGGCCTTGTTGCTGGTCAACGAGGCGCAGGCCGCACCGCCAGTGGGCCTAAGCAGCGGTAATGTCATGCTGGGCATTGCGCTGGCGGTAGGCGGATTGCTCGCAGCCGCAGTGGCGAACATTATCCAGGCGAACGAGACTGGCCGCTCGGTGCCGATGGCGAGCCTGCTGGCTTGGTCGATGGCCTATGGCACGATGATCGATGGCAGTATGGCTTATGCGCTGCACGGAGCGCCAGTGCTGCCGCACGATCCGCGCTATTGGGCGGGGGCGGCATATCTGGCGCTCGCCGGATCGGTGGTCACCTTCCCGCTCTATTTCAAGCTGGTCCGCGATATCGGCGCGGGGCGGGCGGCCTACAATTCGGTCGTGGTGGTGGTGCTCGCCATGTTGATCTCGACCCTGCTGGAGGGCTATCGCTGGACTGGGCTGGCAGTTGCCGGATCGGTGTTGGCGCTGGCCGGATTGCTGGTGGCGCTGACCAGCGCGCGCAGGCCCTCGCGGTAAGTCGAGTAAAGCGGGCGCCAGCCCAGCACGCGCTTCGCCTTGCCGTTCGCCACGCGGCGGTTCTCCGCATAGAAGCCGCGGGCCATGGGCGAGAGGCCGGCGTTACCCAGCGACTGGAGCGGCGGCGGCGCGATGCCAAGCAAGTGGCAGGCCTCCTCGATCACCGTGTTCTGGCTGCATGGCAGATCGTCGGCGAGGTTGTAGGCGCCGGCCGGTGCATCAAGCGCGGCGAGCACGCCAGCGGCAATGTCGTCCACATGCACCCGGCTGAACACCTGATTGGGGATCGCTATCCGGTGGGCTTTTCCCTCGCGCACCCGTTCCAGCGCACTTCGGCCAGGACCATAAATGCCCGGCAAGCGAAACACCCGCGCGCCTAGCGCCAGCCACTCCGCATCACACTCGGCCCGCGCTGTGCGGCGCCCAGTGCCGATAGGCGCGCTTTCATCGACCCACGCCCCGCCGGTGTCACCATAGACCCCGGTCGACGAAAGATAGCCCAGCCATTTGCCGCCCAGCGCATTCCCGTAAAGCTCCAGCACCGGATCGAGCCCTTCGCCCCCCGGCGGTACCGAGGACAGCACATGGCTGCTATCCGCCAGCGCCAGTCGCACCGAGCCTGCGTCATCGAACGCCAGTGTGCCCTCGCGCCCGGTCGAGACCACCTCCCAGCCGCGCGCCTCCAGCAAGGCAGCGATGCGCAGCGCCGTGTAGCCGAGGCCGAAGATGAACATGCGGGGCATAGATCCGGACCCTAGCAATCATCCGGGCTTGGTCTAGATAGCAGCCATGGATATCGCCAACCCGCTTGAAGCCGCCGCTCCGCCCGTCACCATTCGCCGCGAGGATTATCGTCCGCCCGCGTGGCTGGTGCCCGAGGTTTCGCTCGACTTCGCGCTGGGGCTCGATGCGACGATGGTGATTGCAAGGCTGTCAGTTCGGCGCAATCCGGAAACCGATCAGAAAACTCCAATCCGCCTCAACGGCGATGGCATCGCCGCGCGCAGCGTCATGGTCGATGGGCGCGAATCGAATGCATGGCGGATGGACGGTCAGGACTTGCTGATCGATCTGGACGGGGATGCCCACGAAATCACCGTGGAGACCGCGCTTAACCCGGCGGCAAATTCGCAGCTGATGGGGCTCTATGCCTCGGGCGGGATGCTGTGCACCCAGTGTGAGGCCGAAGGCTTCCGCCGCATCACGTTCTTCCCTGACCGGCCCGATGTCCTTTCAATCTACCGGGTACGGTTGAGCGGCGACAAGGCTGCGTTTCCGGTGCTGCTGTCGAACGGCAACTGCACCGCAACGGGCGAAAGCGAACATGGCTCGCATTGGGCCGAATGGCACGATCCCTGGCCCAAGCCGGCCTATCTGTTCGCGGCAGTAGCGGGGCAACTGGTCGCCAATTCAGGCAGCTTCACGACCATGTCCGGCCGCAATGTAACGCTCAACATCTGGGTTCGCAGCGGCGACGAAAGCCGCACCCACCACGCCATGGCCTCGCTGATTGCCTCGATGAAATGGGACGAGGAGGCCTTCGGGCGCGAATATGATCTCGACTTGTTCAACATTGTTGCAGTTTCCGATTTCAACATGGGGGCAATGGAGAACAAGGGGCTGAACGTGTTCAATACGCGCTATGTCCTCGCCGACCCCGAAACCGCGACCGACGCCGACTATGATGCCATCGAAGCCGTGATCGGCCACGAGTATTTCCACAACTGGTCGGGCAACCGCGTGACCTGCCGCGACTGGTTCCAGCTGAGCCTCAAGGAAGGCTTTACCGTGCTGCGTGATCAGATGTTCAGCGCCGCGATGGGCAGCGAGGCGGTCAAGCGGATCGAGGATGTCCGCGTGCTGCGCTCGGCCCAGTTTCCGGAAGATTCGGGCCCTCTCGCCCACCCGATCCGGCCCGATGCCTTTCAGGAGATATCCAACTTCTACACCGCGACGGTCTATAACAAGGGCGCCGAAGTGATCCGCATGCTGCGCACGATTGCGGGCCCCGAGCGGTTCCGCGCCGGCACCGATCTCTATTTCGCGCGGCATGACGGCGAGGCGGCGACGTGCGAGGACTTTGTGAAAGCCATCGAGGATGGCGCCGGGCTGGACCTGACGCAGTTCCGCCGCTGGTATTCGCAGGCCGGCACTCCTCATGTCACCGCGCGGCTCAGCCATGCGGCAGGCGAAGTAACGCTGCATCTGAAGCAAACCCTGCCGTCAACCCCGGGCCAGCCCAACAAGCTTCCGGTGCCGATCCCGCTGCGCCTCGCGCTGTTTGACCGCGCCAGCGGCAAGCATGCCGGCGAGCAGCTGGTGGTGCTCGATAAAGCCGAGGACACACTGCGCTTCCCCGGGTTTGCCGCAGCCCCGGTGCTTTCGATCAATCGCGGCTTTTCCGCGCCGGTGGCAATCGACGCCGGGCAGAGCGCCGCCGACCTGGTGTTCCTTGCAGCCAGAGACGACGATCCCTTCGCACGCTATGAAGCGATGCAAGGCCTCGTCGTGCAGCATCTGATCGCTGCCGTAACCAGCGGCGCGCCCGATCCGGCTGGCCGCGAAGCAATTGGCGCGGCTCTGGCAGCAGTGATCGCCGATCCGGCGCTTGACGATCTGATGCGCGGCGAACTGATGATCCTGCCCGCCGAGGCCTATCTTGCCGAGCAGCTAGCCATTGCCGATCCGGGCGCGATTCATGCCCAGCGCGAAGGGTTGAAGGCATGGCTGGGCGCCGCTCTTGCGGACCAGTTGGCTGTGCTGCACGACCGCGCCAGCGCCATGCCCTATGCCCGCGATGCTGCCGCGCGAGGCGCGCGCAAACTCAAGACCCAGGCGCTGGTCTATCTGGCCGCCGGCACGCCGGCAGAGGCCGCCCGCCGTGCCGCGCTGCAATATGAAGGTGCCGACAATATGACCGATCGGCAAGGCGCGCTGATGGTGCTGTGCGGGCTGGATTGCCCCCAGCGCAAGCCCGCGCTGGCTGACTTCCACGATCGCCACCGAGGCAATGCGCTGGTGATCGACAAGTGGTTCACGCTTCAGGCGGGCTCGCTCCACCACGACGTGCTGGGCCATCTGAAGGCGCTGGCTGGCCATCCCGATTTCACCATGGCCAACCCGAACCGGGTGCGCGCACTGTGGATGGCGATGGCGGTCAATCCCAAGGCGTTCCATGATGCCAGCGGCGAAGGCTATCGCCTGATTGCGGACCTGATTCTGGCGCTTGATCCGGTCAACGCCCAGACGGCGGCGCGATTCGTGCCACCATTGGGCCGCTGGCGGCGAATCGAGGCCGGGCGCTCAGGCATGATGCGCGCCGAGCTGGAGCGGATTGCCGCTTGCCCGGACCTGTCGCGCGATACCCGCGAGCAAGTGAGCAAGAGCCTTGGTTGACGTAATCCGTGCCGCCGCGCTGGAAGGCGTGGCGCACGGCTTTCTCGGCCGGCGCGGGGGAGTTTCAACCGGGCTGGTTGCCGGGCTCAATGCCGGGCTCGGCTCGCAGGACGATCCCGCAGCTGTGGCCGAAAACCGCGCGCGCGCCGCCAATGCCGTGCTGCCGTGGGCAACACTGGTCGGGCTATACCAGATCCATTCGCCGCTTTGCGTCACGGTGACCCAGCCCTGGGATGACGCCGACCGGCCCGAGGCCGATGCCATGGTCACCGACCGGCGAGGGCTGCTGTTGGGGATTCTCACCGCCGATTGCGCGCCGGTGCTGCTTGCTGACCGGGCTGCCGGCGTGATCGGCGCAGCGCATGCCGGCTGGAAGGGCGCGATTGCCGGAGTGACCGATGCGACGATTGCCGCAATGGAGGCGCTGGGGGCGAGCCGTGCGCAAATCACCGCCGCCATCGGCCCGTGCATTGCCCAGGTAAGCTATGAAGTTGACGAGGGCTTTCGCGCGCGTTTCGCCGATGCCGCTCCCGGGAATGCGCGGTTTTTCGCCGCCGGGCTGCTTGGCCACTGGCAGTTTGATCTTGAACTCTATGTCGCCAGTCGCCTCGAATCGGCGGGGATCGGCGCGGTCCAGCGGCTGGGGCTCGATACCTTGGCCGCGCCGGAGCGCTTCTATTCCTATCGCCGCGCGAGCCTTGCCGGCGAGCCTGACTATGGCCGCCAGATTTCGCTGATCGGGCTTGGTTGAGCGCGGTGGGGCGGCATCGTTGAAAAAGGCCAAAAAGGCGGTTGGCACAGGGAATTTTCGCGTCTATCAGCGCGCCAAACCGGTTCCGTCGGCAGTCTCGGCTGCCGGTTCGGGGCAGGCGCCCAGGGGGGCTCCTCTGGCGCATAATCATTCGGTATTTCGGCCTTCGCCACCAGTCCGGCGCAGGTCAAGCAGAGCAGGGCAAGGTCGATCATGGCACAAGATGCGGGCGCCGTCGTTCAGAATGGGGCCACTGAGGCGCACGAAGCCGGTGAAGGCGCCGGCGAAGGCGTGCGCCGCCGCGATTTCATCAACATCGCGGCAGTTTCGGCAGTCGGGGTCGGCGGGCTCGCCACGCTGGTGCCGCTGATCAGCCAGATGGCGCCTTCGGCCGACGTGCTTGCTGCCAGCTCCACCGAGATTGATATTTCCGCGATCCAGCCGGGTCAGGCGATCAAGGGCATGTTCCGCAAGCAGCCGGTGTTCATCCGCAACCTGACCGGAGCCGAAATTGCCGCAGCCAACAAGGTCGATATCAGCACTCTGCGCGATCCGCAGACGCTCGCCGAGCGGACCAAGGAAGGCAAAGAAAACTGGCTTATCACCATGGGCGTGTGCACCCATCTGGGCTGCGTGCCGCAGGGCGCCGGCCCGGGCGAGGTGAAGGGTGATTTCGGCGGCTATTTCTGCCCCTGCCACGGTTCGTCCTATGATACCGCCGCGCGCATCCGCAAAGGCCCGGCGCCGAAGAACCTGCAGGTTCCCGATTATGCTTTCACATCCGACACTGTCGTCAAGATCGGCTGAGGTAACTTACGATGAGCTTTCCCTGGGCCAAGGAATACACGCCGGTAAATCCGTTCATGCAATGGATGGACGAACGGCTGCCGCTGCCGCGCTTCGTTTATAATGCCGTGGGCGCGGGCTATCCGGTGCCGCGCAACATCAATTACTGGTGGAATTTCGGCTTCCTGGCGTTGATCTGCCTGGGCATCCAGATTGTCACCGGCATTGTTCTGGCGATGCATTATGCTGCCGATGCCTCGGTCGCCTTCGATTCGACCGAGCACATCATGCGCAACGTCAACTGGGGCTGGCTGATGCGCTATGCCCACGCCAACGGCGCTTCGGCCTTCTTCGTGGTGATTTACATCCACATTTTCCGCGGCTTCTTTTTCAGCTCCTACAAAGCTCCGCGTGAGATGATCTGGCTGCTCGGCGTGGTGATCTTCCTGCTGATGATGGCGACCGCATTCATGGGCTATGTGCTTCCCTGGGGGCAGATGAGCTTCTGGGGCGCCAAGGTCATCACCGGGCTTTTCGGGGCGATCCCGCTGGTCGGTGAGCCTATCCAGCAGTGGCTGCTCGGCGGCTTCGCTCCCGATAACGCTGCGCTAAACCGCTTCTTCTCGCTGCATTATCTGCTGCCTTTCGTCATCGTCGGCGTGGTCGTGCTGCATATCTGGGCGCTGCACATTCCGGGCTCCTCGAACCCCACCGGCGTCGAAGTGAAGAGCGAAAGCGACACGGTTCCCTTCTTCCCCTATTTCATCGCCAAGGACGGCTGGGCGGCGCTCGCCTTCCTGTTCCTTTATTGCGCGATGGTGTTCTTTGCGCCGAACATGCTCGGTCATCCAGACAACTACATCCCGGCAAACCCGATGAGCACGCCGGCGCATATCGTCCCCGAATGGTATTTCTGGCCATTCTACGCGATCCTGCGCGCCTTCACGTTCGACTTCCTGTTCATCCCCGCCAAGCTGCTCGGCGTGATGGCGATGTTCGGATCGATCCTGATCTGGTTCCTGCTGCCCTGGCTCGACAAGTCGCCGGTGCGTTCGGGCCACTATCGGCCGCTGTTCCGCAAGTTCTTCTGGTTCGGCCTCGTGCCGACGATGCTGGTGCTGTTCTATTGCGGCGGCGCCCCGGCGGAAGAGCCCTATGTGATGCTCAGCCAGCTGGCCTC